>CADDZE010000001.1 GCA_902812465.1 Acidobacteriota bacterium
CAGCGCCACCTTGGCCTTGAACTTCGGGCTGTACTGCTTGCGCGTTGTCGTCATCGCCGCTCCTGCGTTTACGACTGCGCCAGATTCTAACTTATTGGGTGGTCTGAAATCCTGGGACCACTATAAACTCCTCCGCCAGAAAAAAGGGGGGCAAACCGCCCCGCAGAAAACGGTGCCACAAGTCACGGCGCTTGAAATCTTCCAAGTCCGCCAGACCCATGGGCGTGAGCCACAGGTCGCGCTTGCGCCCGGCAAGGGTGTCCCTGAACTTGGCCGAGGCGCCGAGCGTCGAGGCCTGTAGCCAGGATTCGCAATTGTGGATAATGATCTGCCGCGATTTTCAGCAGCTCGGAAGGGTTGGGAAGCCGGTGGATTTCGTCCAGCACAATCCGGCGGCCTTCGAGGCCGTCGAGAAACCCCTGGGCGTCTTCCATCATCCGCCGCACGCGCGGCAGTTCGCAGTCGAAATACTCGGTGTTGGGCAGCGTTTGGGACAGGCAGGTCTTCCCGGCGCGCCGCACGCCCGCCAGCCAGACGACGGTCCGTTCGCGCCAAGCCTGCTCAATCCGCTGAAGCCAAAAGTGCCTCTGTACCATATGCAGTCACACTTGCATATAGTGGCACTTAATGCAAGCAGATCACCGTTTGGCGCCGCGAGGGAGCAACCCGCGCCCGCGCGGGGCTCATCAACCCGGCCAGCGCCTACAGCCCGTAAGGCGCATCTACACGCTCGTCGATTTCCTCTTCCTAACTTTTCGCAACCGACGCCCTTTGTATCGAGGCATTTCTGAGCGATGGCCGCGCGCTCGCTTGCGGTAGGCGGCGGAATCGGAGTTGTCTCCACCAACGGCGTGAAGAACCCAAGGCGGCGTCACCCTGAACCGTGAGGAGCTCGCGGGGATAAGACCAAACAGGCCTCGAACTGAGTACGCCTAGTAGATAACGGCCGTCTCGAGGGATGAAGTATATCGTGTTAGTAACGTGCGTCGTCCGCGTGTCCAGGGCAAACCGCTGCTCCTTTGCGATATCAGGAAAGACCATCTTCGGTTTGTTGAACGCCTCGTGGTAGCCGCAGGGTCGCAGTTCCCACCAGTGGTTACCCTTGTCCCATCGCTGCTCCAGCTCCCTCTTTCACCGTTTTAGGCGCGGAGATTCCGGGATACCGTTAAATGTCAATGCCGGCAGGGGTTACGATCAGCCAGCGGTCCTTTTTCTCGATTCGCTAGCACCGGATATCCTTGCCTACAACCAAGGGCTTGATGATCTCCTCCCTCTTTCTGTCGACGGCCATCAACTCTACCCGCTTCGCCTCATTGCTAGGCCCCGCACTGGCAGCCAGAGGGCCAGCAGCATCTCCTTCAGCGGGATATTCATCGCCGGAAACGAGTGAATATCCACGACTCAGAGCTTTTCGGCTGGGTGCTGCTGCACTACCCATCCGCCTCCCCTAACCTGGGCGCGTCAGAAATTACTCGCTCCAGCGCCTTGCGGCGCGTCGCCGGGTCGGGGGATTTCGGCGCGAAAGGTCTTTCACCCGTTCGCCAGGCACACCGCAGCGGGAGGCGGCCTAGAGTGAACGAACTCCGAGCCCATTCAATGGCGCATGGGCTAGGTTGACTACAGCGGGTCGGGAATCACGGGGCAGGGTGGTCAAAGTATGTTAACTTTCTCTGGGGAAAATGGGTTACGTCTCATCGTTGCCGCGTTACGTGGCTGCGGCCGTCGCGATACTGGCGGCCCTGGTTGTTGTCTGTGGCGGACACAAGGCGGGAAACCAAAGTGAGAAGCGGCATTCGGTAACCTTGACCTGGGCGCCAAGCAGGTCGGGAGCGGCCGGATACAATGTCTATCGGTCCGATAGCCCTCAAGGACCTTGCGCCAAACTTAATCATTCTCTCGTGACGACAGCCCACTACGAGGACCAGACTGTGCGAGCTGGCCGACAATACTGGTACGTGGTGACGGCGGTCGACTCCCGGGGCGTGGAAAGCCAGCCGTCGAACCAGGTTCATGTGTCCATCCCTTCTCCTTGACCGGTGCGGCGCGAAGCCGGCTCTGCGTTTCCTCGCCCTCTGGCGAACCGGCTGCGAAGGCCGCTAGCCGACACTCCGCCGCGATTTGCGGTATGCTAGGCAAGAAGCCGCTGAGACGACGGCTCCTGCTGCCATGAAATACTCCTACATTGGCCGCTGCATGCTCAAGCAGATTGCTCACGGTTTCAAACTGCCTTACATGGTGATGTTTGAGACCACGTTGATGTGCAACATGTTCTGCGAGTACTGCATCTTCGGCGAGGAAGGCAAGTTCAACGACCTGAGCAGCCGGGCGGCGCGGGAGCGCATCTTCCGACGTATTGACGAGTTCTGCGACCTCGGAATCTTCGCCCTGAGTTTCTCTGGTGGCGAGCCGTTGCTGAATCCGCATACCTGCGACTACATCGCTTACGCGGCCGACCGTGGCTTGTGGACCTCGATGCCCACTAACGGGTTGCTCCTCCGCAAGTACGCGGACGGCGTGGCCCGCCTGGATATGCTCGAAGTCTCTATCGATTCCCTCGACCCCAACCGCTTTGCCAAGCGGCGCGGGCTGAATGGCCTCCCGAAAATACTGGATAACCTCGAATTTGTATTGGCCAAGCGGCGGCCCTTCACCACGCAGATCAATGCCGCGGTCAACCTGGAAAATTTGGATGACCTGCCGGCACTGGCCGAGTTCTGCCGCCAGCGCGACCTGGTTTTGCACCCCGAAGCGGTCCACAACGTGATGCGCGGCGGCGAGCTGTTGCCGGATTGCGAGCTGCACGGCGCCGAGATTGACAAGGTGGAGATGAGCCTTCGTGAGCTGCGAGCGCAGTACCCCCGGAATGTAAGGTTCTATACGCATTACTATGAGTTCTACCGGCAGGGTGGCTTCGGCCCCAAGTTCCCCTGCCGTCACCCCTCGAAGCTCATCTCCATGAAGCCCGACGGGTCCATCCACCTGCCCTGCGCCTTCAAGACCCTCCACCAATCGCAAGCGCCTTTGCGGGAGATTTTGGCCTCGGAGGCTGCCCGCCGCCTCATTGCCCAAGAGGAAACGCTGTGGGACTTCTGCAGAGGCTGCAAGATCGGCTGCCCTTACGAAGTCAGCGCTTTCACCAACAGCCCTATGCTGGCGTTCGAGTCGGCGCTGGATTTCCTGAAGCTGGCGTGACCCGCTGGCCGCGCCTGACGCGTCTGCAATCTGAAATCGCAGCCGTTGCGGCCACACTCAGCCCGGGCCATGGGAGAGAATCGGCTGCCGGAGGCCACGGGGGCGGCTTAGTATCTATAACGCCTTGGCTTATGAGCTAGATACGCTTCCCCCCTCCTTCGATTGGTTTACCTTTTCAAACCGGCATCAACGAGTTTCTGATTGTTTGGGGCATCGCGCCCTTCTGTGTGGAGCTGCGCGGTTGTAGGCTGAATCTCAAAGCGGCTACGGGGGTATTTGCGGGCGATGCGTTCGAGGCCCCACAGCGCGTTGTCCGACCCTTCGTCCTTAAGCTCCTGAAAGGATTTCGTGTTGGTGCTGTGGCAGCGAGGACAGGGCATCCAAGGACGGCCCAGAATCAGCGTCTTCTCGCCTTCCGAGTAAAAGATCGAGTTCAGCGCATCGTGTGAACTCTGCATCATGCAGTTGTAACAGACGAACCAGTACTGCCTGTTTCTCCGCCAGAGTCCCAAGAACCCCATCAGTAATCCCTCGCTCGTGGCACGCTGTTTTCATCCACTCATTTTCCCCATCCGGGCGGCCTGTTTCAAGACGGCGCCCTTGCCGAATTCTAGACTTGCGCCCGGCGGCTTTGTGTAGTTCCATATACGCAGCCCGTACGAGGGGGCCGAACGATGCCCTGGTGTGGGGGGCTGGCGTCGGTGTTTGGGCAAAAAAGAGGGAGGACACATGGAGCGACGTAGGAAGAAAGTCTTAGCGATTTTGATGGGTTTGGTGATATCCAGTCTGAGCCATGGACAGCTCTCGATCGCCGCCGCACTGCAGCCCGCCATAGCTCAAGCCGAAACTCGTTCCTTCACGGGCGAAATCATGGACGGCGCCTGCGCCGCGATGGGCGGGCACGAGGCTATGATGAAGGGTGAGGGTGCCAACAGCGCGAAGGAGTGCACGGACAAGTGCGTTCAGGGGGGTAGCAAATACGTCCTTTACGATGCGGGCAGCAAAACCACTTACCAGCTCGATGACCAAGCCAAACCTAAGGAGTTCTCCGGTCAGAAAGTGAAGGTGACGGGAACTTACGACGAGGCCAGCAAGACTATCCACGTGAAAAAAATCGAAGCCGCATCATAGCGGCTGACGAGCCGCGGAATCTGCTGTAAGGCAAGCGTTGGCGTGCTTGGCCAGCGGGTACTTTATGGTCTTTCCAGAGGGTTGAAGGCTGTGAGGACCCGCCGGTGACCCACACTTTCAGGGCTGTACTAACGAGCGGACGGTTCCGGGCTTACAGCCCAGCGGTTCCGGCGCACAAAGTCTTCTACCAAGCCAACGTCACCCGCACTACAAAGGAGGATGCGGCAAAGGGTCCCGGCGCGAGTGAGGCGGGGGTCGTGCCGGGCGGCGGAAACGAAGAGGGTGCGCGACTCTTTCTTGCGGCCTTCGCGCCACAACGCCAGAGCTTGCAGGGCGATCGCCGGAAGGGAGTCCGGCTGGCTGTTCAGAGCCAGGGCGCACTCCGCCAGGCACGCTTCGTCATCGTGACGCTTCCAGAGGATGAGTGCCATCAGCCGGTGGCCTTCGGCGGCTTCGGGGTGCAGGGCAATGATGGACTGGGCTTCTTGTTCGGCCTGCTGGGCATCGCCGCGCTGCAGCTTGATGATGCCGAGCTGCTCACGGGCAGCGAGGAAATCGGGCGCATCCTGCTTCACGTGTTCAAGGAGCTGAGTGGCGCGGCCGGGCTGGCCGGCTTCGAGCAGAAGCACCGCCAGCCGGTAGCTGCTCTGCCAGTCTCGAGGGTTCAGGCTCACCGCCTTTTCCAGCAATGGCCGGGCTTCTGCGCCGCGGCCCCGCTCGAGCAAGAGCCCGGCTAGCAAGGAACAAGCTTCGGACGAATCTGGGGCGAGCCTAACGGCCTCGCGATACTCCTGCTCCGCCTCCTGCAAGCGGTCTTGCGAGCGGCGGATAGCGCCCAGCCCGAGGTGGGCTGCGGCGCTCCCTGCATCTAGTTCGAGGGCAGTCTTGAATTCGAGTTCGGCTTTATCCTGTTCCCCTTGGCTTAGGTAAGCCTGACCAAGCCGAACGTGGGCCGCGGCGGCTTGGAAGGGCGTCGCCGCCTGGCGGGCAGCGTTTTGAGCGCGCGAGATCGAGTCTTGAGTAGCCAGCGGCTGAGGAAGCAGCCCAAGGTGCAGGAGGATGCATAGCCCCCAGACCGAAGGCAGGGTCAACGCACGCCAGCGGGGATAGCGCGGTTGTGTGCGAAGCTGGTCCATAATGCTGTCATGAGCGTCCGCGGCGGCGGTGTTCCCGAATGTCCTGCTGGATCTCACGTTCGATTGTGCGGCGCCGGATAGTCTCCCGCCGGTTCCACACGGTCTTGCCTTTGGCTAGAGCGATTTCGCACTTGATCAGGTTGTTCTTCAGATAAAGGCGCGTGGGCACCAGAGTCAAGCCTTTTTCCTGGGTTCGGCCCGCTAGCTTATCAATCTCTTGGCGGCGCAGCAGGAGCCTCCGCTCGCGCAGTGGGTCGGGATTGAAGTAGCTCCCGGCCGAGTAGCCGCCAATGTGGCAATCCACAAGCCAGACCTCCCCGTTCTTCACGACCGCATAACTGTCCTTCAGGTTGGCGCGGCCTTCGCGGATAGATTTCACCTCGGTGCCCGTCAGCTCGATGCCGGCTTCGAATTTCTCGAGTAGATGATAGAAATGGGGTGCGGCCCGGTTGACAGCGAAGTTCTGCATGCGAGGCTTGGGAGACGTTGCCATCCTTGCCGTAGCGGCGATCTGCACGCGGCGGATCGCTCTTCATGTTAGCACGCACACATTCACCGGCTAGCAGGCAAGCGGCCGTAAAGCGCGGTGAATTCCGCTAGCCGCGCACACTTGGCCTCAGTGAGCAATTCGCGGTGGAAGCGCCAGCGCCAGTTGCCATGCGGCCGCCCAGGCGTGTTCATGCGAGCCTCGCTGCCTAGGTCGAGGACGTCCTGCAGGGGCGCGATCGCCGTGTCGGCCACGGACGCCCAGGCGGCGCGAATGAGCGTCCAGTTCATTTCCCGGCCGTCGGTAGCCAGATAGGCGCGCGCAAAAGCCCTCTCGCGCTCGAACTGCTCACGCGTCAGGGTGGTACCCGCACCGTCGCTGTTCCACCAACCGAGCGTAGTGTCGTTATCATGTGTGCCGGTATAGACGACGAGGTTGTAATGATAATGGTGAGGCATGAAGTTGGGAGACTGGAAGGTGCCGCCGAAAGCAAACTGCAGCACCGCCATGCCCGGGAATCCGAGGCGCTCCCGCAGGGCTTCTACTTCCGGCGTGATCAGCCCCAAGGTCTCCGCCACAATCGCTACCTCGCCGAGGGCCTCGCGGACAGCGCGGAACAGGGCCTCCCCGGGTCCCGGCTTCCACTCGCCGTGCATCGCGTGGGTGGCGTCGCCCGGCACCTCCCAGTAAGACTCGAAACCGCGAAAGTGGTCCAGGCGCAGGATATCGACGCGTTCGAGCATGGTGCGCAGGCGGTCGATCCACCACTGGTAGCCGGTTTCCGCCAGCACGGGCCAGCGGTAGAGCGGATTTCCCCAGAGCTGGCCTGTGGGGCTGAAGTAATCGGGGGGAACGCCGCTCATGACCGTCATTCGCCCTTGAGCGTCAAGGTGGAAGAGCTCGCGGCGCGACCACGCATCGGCCGAATCGTGAGCGGCGAAGATGGGTACGTCCCCCATGATACGAATCTGGCGTGCGTGGCAGTAGGCACGCAGCCGGTTCCACTGCCTCCAGAACTCGTACTGCCAGTACTTCTGGCACTCCACCCGCGGCCGGTACTGGTCGGCCAGACGGGCGAGGTCCGCGGCGGCACCGGCAGCCAGCTCGCGTGGCCACTCGTACCACGGAGCGCCCCCTTGCAATTCCTTCAGCGTCATAAACACCGAATAAGCGTCGAGCCAGTGAGTATTATTCCGGCAGAACTGCTCGAAGGCACGGCGCTGTTCGGCCGATGCGTCCGCCTGAAAGGTTTCGAAAGCGCGGCGCAGCAAAGGCAGCTTTAGCTGGCGAGCCCGAACATAGTCGGCCGTTCCCTCCGGGAGGGAAGCGACACGCTCCAGCTCAGCCCGCGCAAGAATCCCCTCTTCTGCCAGGCGTTCGAGGCTGATCAGCAGGGGGTTGCCGGCGAAGACGGAGAAGGATTGATAAGGCGAATCGCCCCAGCCGGTGGGCCCGAGCGGAAGAACCTGCCAGATGCTCTGCCGCGCGGAAGCCAAAAAATCAACAAAGCGATACGCTTCGGGCCCGAGATCGCCCACCCCGAAGCGGCCGGGAAGGGAGGTAATGTGGAGAAGGATGCCGCTGGCGCGAGGCAGTCTCATCCCAGCATGTTACGATCATTCCCTCGCCAGAGACAAGGATCGCGGACTCGTCCCCGATCGCGCGCCGTAGCGCGCGGCGAGCTCGGTAGAGGGTGGAAAACGCGCGTTCCTCTCCCTCCGGGGCTTGGGGTCGGCCGCCGCTCGGAGCAGCTATTTGACGGGGGGCAGATCGAGCTGCTTGTGAATAGCGTAGAGGACGAGCTCGAGGCGGTCCGACACGCCGAGCTTGTCGAAAATGGAGCGCAGGTGGTTCTTAACGGTCTGTTCGCTGATCGAGAGGTGCCGTCCGATGTCACGGTTGCGCCAGCCTTGCACCAGCGCGCTGACAATCGCTTTCTCGCGCTTGGTCAGGGTGTCCGCCGGGCGAGCACCGGTGGCAGCGCTATCTTCCAGCAATTTTGCCAGGTGAGCCACGTGGCGTTTCGGGAGCCAGACCTCGCCCGCAGAAACCTTGCGGACACATTTGACGAACAGCGCAGGATCGGCTGACTTGAGGATCACGCCGGAAGCCCCAGACCTGGTGAACTCCACGGCGGCGTCATCGGAGACGCTGGAAGCAGTCACGACGACCTTGGCGGAACGGTTGGCGCGTCGCACCCCCACAACAAACTCCTGCGGCCTCTCCGCCAGCATCTCCGACTGGACAAAGAGGACCTCGGGGCGAAACTGGGCGGAGAGGCGCAAGGCGGCTGAGCAGTCGTCGGTGTGGGCCACCACCCGGAGGTCGTCCTCGACGTCGAGCAGCCTTTTGAGGCCGATGCGGAAGATAGCCTCGCTATCCGCGATCAGTACCTTGATCTTTTCTTTCCCATCTTGGCCTGAACTCAGGGTCCGCTTCCGCCCGCCATGCCGCAGTCTTGTGGGAAGCTGAAGAACCTGCCCGCAGGGTGGCGGTGATTTTACATCGCGGTCCATGAAAGTTCTCGTTGGCGCCTGGTGGCGGCTGCCTGCTTCACTTCTCTGCGGCGCGGAAAACCGCCAGGGCGAGCCTGAGCTGGACGAGCTAGCGGACATGCGAGGGGCCACCGCTAAGCGCGCGCGACAGCAGGCGTGAGCTCGTAGTCTTCGATCGTCGCGCCCACTTCCACCAGCCGACCGCGGCGGACGCAGCGCACCACCCGGCCGTGGCATCGCAGTTCGGCAGGTGTTGCCGTGGCGGTGGCCGGCAGAGAAACCGTACAGAGCACTTCGCTCTGCAGCCTGGGGTGGCCGGGAAGCATTACCAACAACCCGTTGCTGCTGATGTCGCTCGTCGTCCCCCGAACCTCCTGGGCCTTACCGGAGGGCGTGTTCCAGCGAACCCACGCCGGAAGGCGCACGGGAAACCGGATTGCCGAGCGGCGCTCTCTGATCATGCGGTTCGGAGCCAGCCAGGTCGCGGACGGGTCGCCTCATGCTGGCCTCGTCGATAAATCGAGCCTAAACGGAATCGGCCTTCCCGGGCAAGATCACTGCGGTACTAGTACCGACGTGCCAGCAACCTTCGCCGCGGCGGCACTGGCTACCCCTCCTCATGTTACCCTTGCGATGCGGCGGAGACCACTGGGGCAGTCCTCGCCGCGGCGGCTTCGTTGAGCAAACGTGCCGCCACAAGCATTATCGGCTGGAAGGAGAGGCGGCATGAAACTGGGAGCATTGGCAGCACGTTTGGGATGCACCCTGGAAGGGCCTGCCGACATCGAGATCAGTGGCGTGGCCGGCCTGGACGAGGCTACACCGAGTGACTTGAGTTTCGTCTCCAACCCCAAGTACCTTCGTAAGCTGGAAACCACGCGAGCCGGAGCGATCATTGTCAGTCCGGAGGTGGCCGCGCCCGGCCGGGCGTTGCTCCGCTCGCCCAATCCGTACCTGAGCTTTGCCCAGGCGCTTGAGCTGTTCCACCCTGTCCAGCGGCCGCCGGCGGGCATTCATCCTACGGCAGTGATCGGTCGCAACGTCAAAATCGGGCGCAATCCTTCGATTGGCCCCTATACGGTGATCGAGGACGGCGTCGTACTCGGCGATGATTGCGTACTGAAGAGCTTCGTCGTTATCTATCGCGATGCGCAGATTGGCGACCGCTTCTTGGCCCACTCGCACGCTGTGGTGCGCGAAGGTGTGCGCATTGGCAACGATGTCATCCTGCAGAATGGGGCAGTGGTGGGGGCTGACGGCTTCGGCTTTGCGCGGCGGGCCGACGGCTCTTATCAGAAGATCGTCCAGTCGGGTACCGTGGTGATTGAAGACCACGTCGAGGTGCAGGCGAACTCCTGCATCGATCGCGCGGCGGTGGGTGAAACGCGGTTACGCCGCGGCGCCAAGGTCGACAACTTGGTGCAAGTAGGGCACGGCAGCGACGTGGGAGAAAACACGCTGCTGTGCGGCCAAGTGGGACTGGCGGGCAGCTCGAAAATCGGGCGCAACGTGGTGCTGGCCGGCCAAGTCGGCGTCGCGGGTCATTTGACCCTTGGCGACCATGTCATCGTCAGTTCGCAGTCTGGCGTCCACGGCGACGTGCCGCCAGGCAAAGTCCTCTCCGGCTATCCGGCCATCGACAATGCCCGGTGGCTGAAGTGCGCAGCCATTTACTCCCGCTTGCCAGAAATCTACGCGGCCTTCCGCAAGGTGCGCGAGATGTTAGAGCGCAACCAGCGCCGTTAGGTTCTGGAGCCCTGGCGCCGACCGACCCACCAAAGCCCTTCCTGCACGCATTGCGTGGCAATGGCGGCGCTGCTGCTACCCCGCTGCCGCGACAGGCTGCTCGTCCGCGGCCAAACCTTGCAGAATGGCATGGCGCACCGCCTCCTGCAGTCGCGTCACGTCGCGTTCTTCACAGAGGCCCTGCGTCGGGATAGGAGGATGGAACGTGATGCGTATCGTCCCTGGGCGAAGCCGCATGGTTCCCTTGGGCATGATCTTGGCGCCACCCGAAACGGAGACCGGCACAATGGCAGCCTGGGCTCGAATGGCCATAATAAACACGCCCTTCTTAAAAGGCTGCAGCCGCCCCTCTGCACTTCGCGTGCCCTCCGGAAAAACGAGGAACGAGTGTCCCGACTGGAGAGCCCTGACTCCCGCCTCGATCGCGGCGAAAGCGCGCTGGCGATTCTGGCGGTCGATGGGAATGAATCCCCGAAGGCGCATGCCCTGCCCCAAAATGGGCAGGCGGAAGAACTCCTTCTTGGCCATCACCAGCACAGGCGGCAAAATGCTGAAAAGCGCGGGTGGGTCCGCGTTGCTCTGGTGGTTGGGCATAAAAACGAGCGGGCCTGGTGCCTGGATATGCTCCATCCCTTGCGTTTCCAGATTGACGCCAGCCAGCCGAAGAATCAGCTTGGCGCCCGCCACTCCTACCCGATAGAGCCGGTCAGTGCTTTTGGCGAAGAGGGCGTGCAGGAGAAACGGTCCGCCCACCAGGAACGTGTAAAGGGCGGCGACCACGGTTACTCCAAACGCGCGCAACATGGTCAGCACTCATATCAGCACTAATAATAGTAGGCTCCTCGCGCCACCAATTTCACCGATCCGCTTAGCATTACACCCGACTTTTCAGGCCAGTCGACCTGGAGCACGCCCTTCTCCGTGAGGACCCGGAGGCGGCGGCCAGTCCGCCGGTTCAAAATGCAGGCGACGGCCGCCGCGCAGGCGCCCGTCCCAGATGAGCATGTCTTCCCTACGCCGCGCTCCCAAAAGCGAACCTCGATCTGGCGGCGCGAAACCACGCGAATGAATTCGACATTGGTACGGCGAGGAAACAACCGGTGAGTTTCGATCTCTCGGCCAAGAGCCACCCAGTCGAGGCTGTCGAAGGTGTCCACGAAAAGCGAGCAGTGGGGATTGCCCATGGAGGTTATGGTGACGGGGAAAGTGCCCAGGGTGGTAGCAAGCGGAAAAGCAACGACGGGAGCCTTAGCTGGGTCAAGGCAGCAGGGAATGCGCGAGGGGTCGAGTACAGGCCGTCCCATCGCCACCCGCATCGACCAAATGTGGTCCGCAGTCCTGCGTGCCGTGACGTGGCGTATCCCCGCCGCTGTCTCGATCTGCAAGCTCAGCGTAACCGAGTGGGCTGGGAGCTGCGCGCCAGCTCCTTCCAGCGCTACGAACGCCGCGGCGCACCGGACACCGTTTCCGGACATCTCTGCTTCACTCCCATCGGCATTGAAGATGCGCATGCTCGCGTCACGGCGCGGGTTCCGGGGGCTAGCGACCAAGATGAGACCATCAGCCCCTACACCCGAGTTGCGATCGCAGATGGCCTGCGCAAATCGTGAGCGCCAAGACGACCGGCATGAGATAGCTGTCAAGACCTCACTGCGCACCACCAAGAAGTCGTTTCCTACCGCGTCGAACTTAGTGAAAGGGATCTCGATCGGATGTGAAGCGAGGGCCATTTTCAGAAGAACTGCGGCTGACTGAAGAGACGTTGCCACCTCATTCGCCTTACCGCCTTGCTCACCGTTGAGGGCGCTGGTAGATCTCCAGGTTTTCCCGGTTCTGGAACGCCTCGGCTAGAACCCGGCGGAAATCACGAAAGGCACTGGGGTGTGCGCGCATCAGTTGATCGACACTATCGCCTTGGCTGCGCAAGATCCATCCCACCCAGAGCGGCGGTCCTGAAGCGAGCTGCTGCCAGGCTCGGTGATTCATTTCGGTGATGGTGCGACGATACGGGATACCCACTTCCGGCATTACGCAGGGCCACTGGCCTGCTGCCAGGATGATCCCGCGGCCGTCGTAATGCTGCAAGAGGTAACGAATTGCCGCGCGCTGCCGGCCGGAACGGCACGGCGTATTTAGCAAGCTCTCTTTGACCACACCCATCTCCTCGATACCCGCTGCCGTCATCGCCGCAGCCTGCCCGAGGTAAAGACACAGCACAATTGCGAGCGCCGCTGTCCTCCTCCGCGCCGGAAGGTTAGGGCCTAGGAGGAACGACGGGTACAGAGCCGCACCGGGCAGCATCTCGATGCCATAGCGGAGGTTGTAGTAGCTATGCGGAAACAGTGTGGGCACATAGAGCGGCACGCCCGCATGAGCCATCGACTCCGTGTAAAACACAATCGGCACCAGCAAGAGCAACGCCGCGGCACAGCGCCTCCGGCGAGCACTGCTGAAGAACAGTACCAGAAGGCCTAGCATGGCGAGTTCCAGCGACCACGCGCCCAGCACCAGCTTGCAATCCTCAAGGTAGTAGCGCAGAGATAGCAGCCAGGACCCGTCGGTTGGATAGCGAAATCCGGTAGTGGCGAGCTGGCGGGCATAGATGGCTGCTGCCGAGAAGGGGCCGTTATAGAACTCGAGTGGATTGCCGAAGCGGTAGGCGTTGTGTGCCACCCAAAGGGTAGGGCCGGCACCTCCGACCGCGGCGAAGAGGGTGGCGTGACGCAAGCGCGTTGCCCACTCCCGCGCAGCCGGGGCGCAGAGCAGGACGAACAGCGTGGCGAAGGGCAGCAGGAACCAGCCGTCATAGCGAGTCAGCGTGCTGAAGAAAACCGCTGCCGCCGCCCCCAATAGTACCCTGATGCGGCCGGACTGCTGGTAGCGAAACAGGCCGAAGACCACCAGCACGCTCCACATGACCGCCAAGGGCTCGGTCAGGGGCGTAGCGGCAAGATAGAGTATGCTCGGGCACAAGAGCACAGCTGCCAGCGACACCCATCCTGCCACCTGGTTGTGGTTCATCTCGAACGCCAGGCGAAAGGTGAACCATGCCAGGACGAAAAACGCCGCGGAGGAAACGAAACTACCGGCCAGCCCGGTGCGCCACAGGTGGTCGTTGATGGCCAGCGGCGCGGCCAGGAGGTGAAACAACGGCAGCCAGGCGCTGCCGATCTCGGCATAGCCGGGAGTTTGGGAGTCGGAAAGGCGGCGGGCACCCTCCATGTGAGCGATCGCGTCGCCGTAAATGTTGGTGAGGTGACGGGAATAGAAGTAGTGGAGGGCTCCGACGGTGGCGCACAGGATCAAAGCTCGCGCGGCCCATTGGCTGACGCGCTCAGCCGGTGCGCCAGCGGCGGGCGAGATAGGCTGACTCCTCGCGAGCGAGGTCCCGGAGTTCTTGGAAGCCAGGTCAAACATCGAAATGCGTCATGTGCCGGAATTCGCGGAAGCGCTCCTCGATCTCTTCAGGTCTCAGGCGCAGCAGGCGGCGCAGCCCGAATTCCTCGACCGCAAAGCTTGCCATCACCGAGCCATAGACCATGGCGCGGAAAAGGCTGCAGTCCGAAAGGTCGCCGCAGCGCGCCAGATGTCCCATGAATCCCCCGGCGAAAGTGTCCCCGGCGCCGGTGGGGTCATGCACCTGTTCGAGGGGATAGGCGGGCGCAAAAAAAATGGCACGGTCCTTAAAGAGGCAGACGCCGTGTTCGCCCCGTTTGATCACTAGCACTCGCGGTCCCATGGCGCGGATGATCGCTGCGGCGCGCCGCAGGTTTTCCGTACCGGAAAGCATTCGCGCTTCGCCCTCGTTGATGAGCAGGGCGTCCACGTGAGCCAGCGTCTGGCGAAGTTCGGCCGGCTTTCTCTGAATCCAGTAGTTCATCGTGTCGCAGGCGCCAAGCCTCGTGCGAGCCATCTGCTTGCGCACATGGAGCTGGAGCGGAGGATCAATGTTTCCGAGGAAGACAAATTCGCTGTCCGCGTAGGAAGGCGGAATCTTGGGCGAGAAGTGCTCGAAGACGTTCAACTGCGTGTCGAGGGTACGGGCAACGTTCATGTCGCCATCGTACTCTCCGCTCCAGCGGAAGGTGCGACCTGGAGCGCGCTGCAGGCCGGTGACGTCAATGCCGCGGTCGGTGAACACGCGCAAGTGCTCCTCATCAAAGTCGTCGCCCACAACGGCCACAAGACGTACAGGGGCGAAGAAACTCGCGCTCACCGCGAAGTACGTGGCTGAGCCGCCCAGAATATTCCTCTCCTGGCCGTAAGGAGTTTTGATGTCGTCAAAGGCGATGGAGCCGACTGCTAGCAAGGCCATGGGGGGTCTCCGGGCTGTCGGAGGCGGCCAGGCGCGAACGATCGCACCGGGCGTCGCCATCAGAGATACTTTCCTACCAGCAGTGCCAGCTTCTTCTTCGCGCGCACCGAAACCCGTCGGGGGTCAGTCAGAATAGCGTGCGCCAGTGCCGAGGAGCACTTGCATGTGCGCTCGGCAGGGAGCGCACGGATAGCGCCGCGAATCACGGCCTGAGCATTCCGAACGTTGCGGTTGAGATACTCGATCACCGTGCTCACCGAAACAGCATCGTGCTGCGGGTGCCAGCAGTCATAATCGGTGACCATCGCCAGGGTGGCATAACAGAGCTCGGCTTCACGCGCCAGTTTGGCCTCTTGCAGGTTGGTCATCCCGATCACGTCCATGCCCCAGGACCGGTAGACATTCGATTCCGCCTTGGTGGAGAAGGCGGGACCTTCCATACAAAGATACGTGCCACCGACGTGGCATGCTACCCCCGCTTCCGCGCAGCCGGCAGCGAGGGCTTGCTGTACAACCGGGCAGATGGGGTCGGAAAAGCTAATGTGGGCGACGATCCCACCCCCAAAGAAGGTGGAGGGCCGCGCTTGGGTGCGGTCGAAGAACTGCGATGGCAGCACCATGTCTAGGGGCTCGAGCTCCTCGCGCAAGGAGCCGACGGCGCTCACTGAGATGATCCGCTCCACGCCCAGCTTCTTCATGCCGAAAATGTTTGCGCGGAAGTTGATCTCCGAAGGCAGCAGCACGTGTCCGCGGCCGTGCCGCGCGAGAAACGCGACCTTGCGGCCTTCCAGTATGCCCAGGCCGTACGCGTCAGACGGCTTGCCAAACGGGGTGACGACCTCTACCTCCCGGACGCGCTCGATGCCGGGCATTTCGTACAGCCCGCTTCCTCCAATAATCCCAATCTCTGCCTTTGCTGCCATGCGAATCCTCAGTTCCACGAGCTGAGCAGCCGAGAGGGAATTTGCCCCACCCACCCCGTACCTCGCAGGGTTTCGATTGATCTGTGTTTACGCCAAATTTCTGGCGCTTGCCTACCTAGGACGCGATGGAATCGGCTGCAAATAAAATATCACCTGTTTCGAGGACTTCCCACTGGCTGTGGCTTGTAAGGTTCGAGAGCGGTCCGACCGCACCCGGTATGAAACACTGATATACCTCGGCCGTCTCTCCGTCAACCCGATGCCGGGATCGGCCTGCCTGAGGCCGCGTCCACACCAGGTTTTCTTCTAAGAGATTCCGCCTCGTGGCGGCGGGCAAGAGTCTGTGGCGCACTATGGCGCTACTCCTCGCACAACGATTTTTCCATCGCGTTCCGCCAGACGCGCGCAGGGAACCTGGGGATCATGCGGAAACACAACCAGCACGTCTTCGGCAGCCAGGCGCGGCAGCAGGCGTTTCTTGCTAGCCAGCGTTTCCAGGGGATAAAGGTCGAAGGCCATGATCCAGGGATACGGCAGATGGGCTCGGGTGGGCACGACGTCCGATATAAAGCAGGCCCGTTCCCCCTGCGACTCGATCCAAACGATCTGCAGATGCCGCGTGTGCCCAGGTGTAACTTCCACCCGGACCCCGGGCACGACCTCCCCGTCGCCTTGTAGGAACTCCGTTTGACTCTCGGCGGCAGCGAAGAACTCCTCGATATAGCTAGCGCGATCCCGCTCGGTGGGGTTCAAGGCGTGCTCCCATTCACCTCGCTGAATGAAGTAGCGTGCCCGAGGGAAGGTAGGCATCAGGCGCCCTCCTTCCCGCCGTGTGTTCCAGCCACAGTGATCGAAATGGAGGTGTGAATTGATTACGACGTCGACGTCCGCCAGGCCGATCCCCCGCTTCTCGAGTTCGGCGGGCAGCAGAGCCGAGTGGTCAATGGCGTAGATGTCTGCGAAGCGGGCATCCAACTTGTCGCCGATGCCCGTCTCAATCATCACTTTGTGTGAGCCCGTATCCACTAAAACGCAGTTGAGACCCAGGCGGATGCGGTTGCGCGAATCGGCTGGCATCTTCTTCTCCCACAAAGTCTTGGGAACCACGCCGAACATCTGTCCGCCGTCCAGGGCAAAGAAACCGTCCGAAAGGAGGTGAAAGTCGAAGGCGCCTAGTTTCATTGGGAAGCCAAACCCAAGAATCAACTGTAAGGGCGAAGGATAGAAGCAGGGAACATAGAGCAAGGGGGTGCGATGCGTCAAGCGAGCGCGGGTGGAACCCTCTTACATTGGGCCTTCTGGATTACGCCGGTGTTGAACCGTCACTGGGCTGCCCTGAAACAGCGTGACCGGAGTTCGTTAGTCCGTGGCCGTTTCCTCCACCAGCTCGATCAGCACCCCCGCCGTGCTAGTTGGGTGCAGGAAAGCGATGCGCTTTCCGCCGGCGCCGATGCGCGGCGTCCGGTCAATCAGACGGATACCGTGGTTTTCCAAGCGAGCGAGCGTGGCGGTGAGGTCCGGCACCGCCAGGGTGAGATGATGGATTCCGCGGCCGCCTTTAGCGATGAAGCGGGCAATGGGCGACTCAGGCGACGTGGCTTCCAGCAGCTCGATGCGGCTCTCCCCGACGCGGAACACCGCGACCCGTACCTTCTGTTCCTCCACCACCTCGCTTGGCTGGGGCGAGCAGCCCAGCAGCACCTCGAACACAGGAATCGCTGCGGCCAGCGATTCGACGGCGACGCCGATATGATGGATTCTCACAGGAGTGCAGCTTGACGAGAAGAAAGCGTTCGGTCCGGCCTTGCTCGACTTATCGCGGCGCCTGGCACACTAGATCGCCCTAAAATCGCGGACTTCATCGCGCGGCAGCTGCTGGCTGATTGCAGAACGTGAGCCAGCCATAGTGATCCTCGCGGCGCCCCTCGACCACCGCCAGGTAGCGCTCCTGCAACCGTCGTGTGATCGGGCCGGGTTCGCCGCTGCCGATCTTGATGCGGTCAATCGACCGGACGGGCGTAATCTCCGCCGCCGTGCCGCAAAAGAACACCTCGTCCGCAATGTAAAACAGCTCCCGGGGCAGGGCCTGCTCGAACACAGCGAGGCCCATCTCCTGCGCCAGGGTGATGACCGTGTCGCGGGTGATGCCAGGAAGCACGGCGGAGGTGAGCGGAGTGGTGAAGAGCTTGCCGTGCCGCACCGCGAAGACGTTGGCGCCGCTGGCCTCGCTCACGTTTCCGGCTGTGTCCAGCGCGATTGCTTCCGCGTAGCCGTTGGTTAGTGCCTCCATCTTGATGAGCTGGGAGTTCATGTAATTCGCAGCCGACTTAGCCATAGCCGGCAAGGTATTGGGCGCCATCCGCTGCCACGTCGAGAAGCAGACGTCGACGCCGCGCGTCAGGGAATCCTCACCCAAGTAGCGGCCCCACTTCCACGCCAACAGGTAGATCTCCACCGGGTTGTTGAGTGGGTTAACGCCCACCTCGCCGTAACCGCGAAGCACCACCGGACGGATGTAGCAGTGGGGTGCCTCGTTCACCCGAACCAGGTCGACCATTGCTTGCTCGAGTTGTTCGGGCGAATAGTCGAGCGCGATACGGTAGATCTTGCAGGAGTCCATGAGGCGCTGGGTATGCTCCTTCAGGCGAAAGAGGGCCGGTCCGTGGGGCGTTTGGTAGCAACGGATGCCTTCGAACAGGCAGGAGGCATAGCTGATCACGTGCGATGCCACATGAACGCGTGCGTCTTCCCAGGGGATGAAGGCGCCGTTATGCCAAACGCGCGGGTAATTCTGGACCGGCATCGATTGTCTCCTTGTGCGAGCTGGTCACCGGATGTCTCGATCTGGCTTCCGCTAGGTTGGACTGCTTCGCGCCTGGGCGGTCTGCAAGTCGAATGTTTAAATGCCATTATAACATGGGCAGGCGACCGAGCCTGGACAGGGACGGAAGAGCTGCGGGGAGCAGTGTTCAACCCGGCAGCCCGCTAAGGCCTGCTGCCGCAACCAGTCCCTCGCTCCACCCGCGGGTGAGGGAAACGCCTCTCTACCACGGAACGATCGGCTAGGGACGACCCAAGCCACGCGACTCTGGGTAGTGCCTCAAAGAACTGAGGGCAAGAGCGCGTGAAAGAGAACCAGGAGGTGTCACTCTTTCCCAGGCGCCCTTGCCCCCTCCGGCTGACTGAACGCTAGCTAAGCGAACACATCCACTTGGGAGCGTCGTGACGATGCGGCCAGGGCTTCGTCCGACTCGCGCTGGGCGCGGAGCCATTCGCGGCGGCGCATCTCAGCCTTGATCATGGGGATTAACCGGCGCCGGCGCTGAGTGTCGGCAGAAGCAGTCACCCACCATCGGCCGATGTGACCCAAGTAGTAAAATGCTAGTTCGGCTTCGCGGGCTCCGAGGAACGTCTTGGCCAGTGTGTAGTGCGAATGCACGAACTGTTCCGGCGCCGATTTCTCCTGCAAGGGATGGTCCGCCGTAGCCACACCGATCAGGCAGCAGCACGACCGGTAGGAAAGCCTGCCGCTGCGTGCATGGGCGAGCAACCATGCCAGGCGCTCGTCCGAGTAGGCCGTGGCCAGAAATTTTCGAATGGCCCGCTTGCATTCCTTCAGTCGGATATCCACAAGCTCACCTCGGTTGACGGTCGGGGAGGCGCTTCGAACTGCCGCGCTCTGCGAGCCTTCGTCCGGCCGGTGGCATGCTAAGTGTCTTGCGCGATCAGGCATCGGCTCGGTCGATAACTCGCCACGACCTCGCTCTGCCCTGCAATGCATCTGGTGCGCCAAACGGCCTGCAGGACCTTGATCGCTCTTCGAGCATTGAAGCGGGATGAGATTTTAGCGGGTAGAAACGTACACTTAGCGAGGACCAGGACTACACTGCCCGCAACATGATGAGGTAGTCGCGAAGCTGGCATCAGGAGGAGAGGAGTGAAAGGAGTTGCAGCTAGATGCCAAAGTATTTCTCAGTTGCGGTTGTCTATTAACGAGTGGGTAAAGGAGCCCCGGCGCGGCTTTCCAACCCCATTCATGCCAGAGAGCGGGATCGGCATCACGGTGAACGGATGGCGCGCGTAGCCTTACTGGTACTGGCAGCGATGGCGGGAGGAGCCGCCAACGCGGTGGCCGGCGGCGGAACCTTCTTGGTCTTTCCTGCCTTGCTATTCGCCGGAGTACCCTCCGTGGCGGCCAATGCGACATCGTCCGTAGTCTTATGGCCAGGCGGGGTAGCGAGCGCCTGGGTGTATCGCAGGCAAATGGAAGAGCCGCCCTCCCGGTTGGCCTTGCTCTCTCTGCTCAGCGCCGCGGGCGGATTGCTGGGGAGCCTGGTGTTACTTCGCACCTCCAGCCACACCTTTGACCGCATGGTTCCGTGGCTGCTCCTGTTTGCTACCTTGCTCTTTACCTTCTCGGAGCAAATCGGCCGCGCGTTGCCGCAGGCGCCGGGACGCGTTCATTCTGGTCCGCTGGCCGTGGGCCAGTGCCTCATCGCGTTCTATGGAGGCTACTTCGGCGGCGGCATGGGCGTGCTGATGCTGGCGTTGTACACGGCGGTGGGAGGCATGAACGCTCACCGCGCCAACAGCCTGCGCGCCGTCTGCGCCTCGGTAATTAACGCCGTCGCGGTCCTGGTGTTTGTGGTGCGCCGGGCGATCAACTGGCACTTCGGCCTCCCGATGGTGGCGGGCGCGCTGGCGGGCGGGTATTTTCTAGCAGTGGTCGTCCGAAGCCTGCCAACGCGATCGGCCCGGCGCGTGATTGTGACCTGCGCGTGGGTGGTGACCGCTCTGTTCTTGGTCAAGGAGGTGATGCGCTGGGGTGCCTGAGGGAAGTGTGGCTTGACCGAACGAACGCCAGCCCAAAAGCATCAGAAAATAGCGCCTGATGGCTAGTGACGCGTGGTCAGCTCTAGGCGATCGGCGGCGAACAATCAGCAAGGCGGCCAAGCCCCCCATCAGACCGCTAAAAGCCGATGGCTCGCGCTGACCGCTCGCCACTAACCACGAACCACTGTTGCGAATATGTGGATCGTCCGTCTTGCCCTTCGACGTCCCTACACCGTGGCGGTGATGTGCCTGCTCATACTGGTGATGGGCCTGCTGTCGCTCAGCCGCATGATCGTGGATATCTTTCCCGCCATCAATATTCCGGTGGTGCTAGTGGCCTGGAACTATCCCGGCCTCTCGGCCGAAGAGATGGAACGGCGCGTGGTGATCATCAGCGAGCGCGCCTATTCGACCACGGTCAACGGCATCTCGCGCATCGATTCCGAATCGATTCCTGGCGTGGGCTTGCTGAAGATCTATTTTCAGCCTGGAACCGAGATTGGGGCAGCCATCGCCCAAATCTCTTCGGTGTCGAGCACCCTGCTGCGCATTGCCCCGCCGGGCATGCAGCCCCCCAATGTGATCCAGTTTAACGCTTCAAACGTACCGGTGGCGCAGCTCACCATGTCGAGCTCCACGCTGTCCGAGCAGGAGATCTTTGACTACGCGCTGAACTTCGTGCGTGTGAGGCTTTTCACCATACCCGGCCTCTCCACCCCGGCACCGTTCGGGGGCAAGCAGCGCCAGATCATGGTCAATCTCAATCCGGAGGCCATGGCCGCGAAGGGCCTCTCGCCGCTGGACGTGGTCAACGCCCTGCAGGCTTCGAACGTGATTGTGCCGGCCGGGACAGCACGCATGGGGCAGACCGAATACAACATTCTCACCAACTCAAGCCCGCCCACCGTGGAGGAATTCAATCGCATTCCCATCAAAGTGGTGGGCAACGCTCCGGTCTTGATTGGCGACGTCGGCCACGTTTCCGACAGCTTTGCCGTGCAGAACAACATCGTGCACATTAACGGCAAACGCGCCGCCTACCTAGCCATCCTCAAGCACGCGGACGCTTCAACGCTGGCGGTGGTGGACTCGGTGCGCAACGTGCTTCCCCTGATTAAGTCCACGGCGCCGCGCGGCATGGACTTCAAGATTGACTTTGACCAGTCCGTCTTCGTGCGCGGCGCCATCCAAGGTGTGGTGCGCGAGGGCGTACTGGAAGCTTTGCTGGTGTGTTTGATGATCTTCATCTTTTTGGGAAGCTGGCGGAGCATGGTGCTGGTGACGCTGTCCATCCCGCTGTCGATTCTGACGGCGATCATCGGCCTTTTCCTGTCGGGGCACACGATCAACATCATGACGCTGGGCGGTCTGGCGCTGGCCATTGGGATGCTGGTGGATGACGCAACCGTCGAAGTGGAAAACATCCACCGCAACCGCGCGATGGGCAAGCCCCTAACCGTGGCCATTCTCGACGGCGCGCGACAGGTGGCAGTGCCAGCGATTGTGGCGACACTCTCCATCTGCATTGTCTTCTTTCCTGTCGTCCTGCTTTATGGCGTCTCCAAGTACCTCTTTACCCCTCTGGCGCTGTCGGTCGTGCTCTCCATGCTAGCTAGTTACCTGTTGTCACGAACACTGGTGCCGACCCTGGCGCGCTTGCTTATGGCCGGCGAGCGGCACATTCCTGGAGCTCTGGAGGGGGAGGAAACAAACTCGCCGGGCCGGCTCGCCCGCGCCATCGCGCGCTTCAACCACGCGCGCGACCGGGCGTTCGACCGCTTCCGCGAGGCTTACGGCCGGGCCCTGGAGGTGGTGCTGGACCACCGCGCCTTCGTCCTCTGCGTGGCCGCCTCCGTTGGGGGAGTGACGCTCTTTCTGGTGCCGGTGATCGGCTTCGATCTCTTTCCCAGCGTCGATGCCGGGTTGATGAAGCTGCACTTCCGCGCGCCGATCGGCACCCGCATCGAGCTGACGGAGCGCATGGTGCTGGCGGTCGAGGACCGCATCCGACAAATCATACCTCCCAGCGAAATCGACACCATCAATGACATGATCGGCGTTCCGGTTTACTACAACCTGGCCTTCGTCCAAACCGAGAACGTGGCGGGCATGGACGCCGAGATCCTCATTTCGCTCCAGAAGCACCACCACCCTACGCGGGAATACATGCGCCGCATGCGGCAGGAATTGCCGCGGGACTTTCCCGGATCGGAGTTTTATTTCGAACCGGCCGACATCGTGACTCAGGTGCTGAGTTTCGGGCTGGCTGCCCCGATCGACGTCCAGGTGGAAGACAATAAGCTCGAGCGCTCCTACAGCTACGCCCGGCGGCTGCGCGAGGCCATCAGCCAGATCCCCGGTGCGGCCGACGTGCATATCGCCCAGGTGCTGGACTATCCCACGCTGAAGGTCGACGTGGACCGCCTCCGCGCTGCCGAACTGGGCTTGAGCCAGCGCGATGTCGCCAACAGCATGCTGGTCTCGCTGGCCTCGAGCAGCTTGGTGAACCCCAGCTTCTTCCTGAATCCGGCCAACAACGTGAACTACACGGTGGCCGTGCAAACTCCCATCCAGCGCGTCGATTCGGTGCGCAGCCTGATGTCTACGCCGCTGACTTCGGGCAGCGGAGGACTGGCCCAGCCGGCCAACTCTCCATCACCCACGGACCTGCCCCAGGCACCGGTCGAGACGCTGGCTAACGTTGCCAGTGTCCACCCGGAGATCAGCCCGGAGGAGATTAATCACTACACCGTGCAGCGCGTCCTGGACGTTGAGGCCAGTGTGGATGGCCGCGACCTCGGCTCGGTGGTGAGCGGCATTCGCCGGAAGATTACCGCCCTGGGCAAGCTCCCCCCTGGGGTCCGCATCCTGCTGCGCGGCCAGAACGAAGTGATGGAGCAATCCTTCCGCAGTCTGCTGCTAGGGCTGATCCTGGCCATCCTGCTGGTCTACTTCTTGATGGTGACCCTATTCCAGTCATGGCTTGACCCATTCATCATTATGGTAGCCGTACCCGGGGCCCTGGTGGGCATTCTGTGGATGTTGGCGCTGACCCGTACGACCATCAACGTGGAGTCATTGATGGGGGCGATTATGGCGGTGGGAATCGCGGTGTCGAACTCCATCCTGCTAGTCAGCTTTGCCAATGATCTGCGCGCCGACCACACGGTTACAGCCCACCAGGCAGCCCTCGAAGCGGCGAAGACGCGCCTGCGCCCCGTGCTCATGACCGCCCTGGCTATGGTGATCGGTATGATCCCCATGGCGCTGGCCATGGGGGAGGCAGGTGAGCAGAACGCCCCCCTGGGCCGGGCGGTCATCGGCGGACTTTGCGTCGCGACCTTTGTAACCCTGTTCATGGTGCCGGTAGTCTATTCTTTGTTAAGGACAAAATTGCCCGGGAAGCAGGTGATGGAAGAACGCTTCCTGGCCGAAGAGCGCGGTGAGACGTATACAACGTAAACGGGTGGCGGTTTGTCGTGGGTGGTCTGAAGAACCTGGTCCCGCACCGTGTCTTTTCGGACTCGGAAAACACGGGCCCAACGAAAAATTTAAGGAACGAAGCCACCAAGTTATTGAAAACAGGCAGTGGACGTCGGTTCCAGGCTCTGAGTGCGAATACCTTCGTGTCAGCCTAGTTTTCGGACGCGAGAAGCAGCGAACGATCGAGCAATGTCTTCCATGATTCACACCGCGGGAAGAAACTGCTAACCAAAACGCAAAAATTGAGGAACGAAGCCACCAAGTTGTTGAAAATACGTGGGGCGCGGAAAATCAGCGTGGAGTCAAAAAGCTAGCGACGCGGAACTAGAGGCTAGCAAGGACCCGCGAAAAAGCAAGCATTAAGAAGCAAAGATGCAGGTTCAAAGTCAAGAAGTTATTGAAAAAAAAGGAGAAGGCTTCGACCGTCGGCCGCGGCGGTCAGCAGCATGGCTATATGCCTCCGGCGTTCTGGCTGTATTGATTGTGCTCCTTGCTTACAACCGGCTGCTTAAGTCGCAGCGAGCGGGCGTAGCGGCGGAGGCTCAGGCTAGGGTGGCCATGGTCAAAGCCGGCCCGGTAGTCCAGGTTATCCGGGCAGGTGGGGTCACCGGGGCACGGACTGTCAGTCTGATTGGGGAGGCAAGACCTTTCGTCAGCGCCACTCTGTATGCCAAGGTTAGCGGCTATCTAAAAGAAATCAGAGTAGATAAGGGTGACCACGTCGAGGCGGGCCAGGTGGTGGCGATCATTGAGTCCCCGGAGACTGACCATCAGTACCAGGCGGCGCTGGCAGATGCCAGAAACAAGCGGCTGAACGCGGATCGGGCTGCGACCTTGGTGAAAAGGAACATGATTTCTCAGCAGGACGCGGACACGGCGGAGGCGGATGCCAAGGTGGCCGAAGCTAATGTGGCGGCGCTCGCCACCCTGAAGTCCTACGAGATCATCCGCGCCCCGTTCTCCGGCACTGTGACAGCGCGCTTCGCCGACCCCGGCGCCTTGGTGCAGAACGCTGCTAACGCGCAGACCAGCGCCCTGCCGGTGGTCACCGTGTCTAAGACCGACGAGCTGCGTGTCTACGTCTATCCTGACCAGCGCGACGCCGTCTTCGTGAAGGATGGCGACCCGGCGACCATAACCCTGCCTGAGCGGCCCGGCGTCAAGCTTGCTGCGCGGGTCACCCGCGTGAGCGGCGAGCTCGATCCCAAGACGCGTACCATGCTGACCGAAATCGACTTTGACAACCGCCGGGGCTTGATCGTTCCTGGCAGCTTCGTTCAGGTAACGCTTTACCTTCACGCGCCGGGCTACGTCGAGATTCCTAGCAGCGCCCTGGTGATCCGGGATGAGAAGCCCTTCGTCGCCGTTGTGGATGATCACAACCGCGTGAGTTTTCGTCCGGTAACGATTGCCGACGACGACGGCCAGAACGTCCGCATTGTCTCCGGGCTGAAGCGGGGAGAACGTGTGGCGCTGAGTCTGGGGGAGCACGTCGCGGAGGGAGAGCAAATCCAACCTGTGGGGGAGTAGCAGGCAGCTTCGGTTCTTGGGACTGCCGGCTGCGGAAAGGAGGCGAGGATGCTGAGGAATGCTGCGGTCTTAGCAATGATTATCACCCTCGACGGCGCCGTGGCCCTGGCGCAGCGGCCTTCCAAATCCTTGTCTCTCGCCGAGTGTATACGGATCGCCGAGGAGCGCCATCCGGATCTTGCGGCGGCACACGACCAAGTGCGCGCCGCGGAAGCCCGGCTGCGCGGGGCGCACGCGGCCTATCTGCCGCGGGTCGATTTCGGCGCTTCTTATATCCGCCAGACGTACAACTACGCCGGCACGCCTGGCACGCAGCCGCGCGTGTTCGAGCTCTTCTACAACGGAGAATCCTCGGCTACGGCCCCCTATTACTTTGGGGGCTTGACCCTCACGCAGATGGTCTACGATTTCGGGCACACGAAAGGGACTGTTCAGCGCAGCGAATCGGAGCTGCAGGCATCGCGCCGCAACCTGGAGCGGGAGCGGCAATTGATCGATCTGGGCGTGCGCACCGCCTATTACCAGGTGCTTGCGGCGAAAGAGCTGGTGAGGATCCGCCAAGATGCCGTGGACAACCAGTGCAAGCACCTCGAGCAGGTACAGGCTTTCTTCCAGGTAGGCACACGGCCAAAGATTGACGTCACGCGCCAGGAAGTCGCGCTGGCCAATGCGCGCGTCGATCTGCGTCAGGCGCAAGAGGATCTCGAGGTGGCAAAGGCGGCGCTGGCGACCGCGATGGGCTTGCCCATCGAGCAGGCCCCCGAGCCCTCCGGCACGCTCACTGAGGAACAGGTCATACCATCGCTGCCCCAGCTTCTTGCCCAAGCCGAGCAGAACCGCCCTGATGTAGCGGCCCAGCGGGCGCAGTTGGACGCGGCCCGTGCCGACATCATTGTTGCCCACAGCAACTTCCGTCCGAACCTTTCGCTCAACGGCTTCTTCAACTATCGCAATTTGAAACTGCCTCTGGTTTACAACTGGAGCATTGGCCAGGTCGTCGCGCAGAACCTGTTTGCCGGCGGCACGGACCGCGCGTTGATGGCCCAAACGCAGGCGCAGGCCGATGCCGCACAGCACCAGCTCGATTCTCTGATCCAGCAGGTGCGGCAGCAGGTGTTCACCGCCTATTCGGATTTGAACGTGGCCAGGGACCGCATCGCGCTCGCCATCAAGACCGAAGAGGAGGCCAAGGAGAATCTGGAGCTGGCGGAGGGCCGCTACCAGGCGGGCTATGGCAACATCATCGAGCTGACCGATGCGCAGTTACTCGAGACGGAGAGCCAAGCCGCGGTGATCACCGCGCGCTACGCTTACCAGACGGCTGCCGCACGCCTGGACGCTGCCGTGGGAAGGTAATAGATCGTCCGACTCCATCTCTGGGAGAGAAAACCCATGCAGAAGCAGTTACTCATCACCATTTTTTCGGCGATCGTCCTTGGGACGGCCACCTCGTGCCGAGCCGCGGAGATTCCCGCCGCCAAAATCAAGGTGGGCGACATGATGCCCGACTTCACTCTTCCGGATCCCGGAGGCCAAATGCATTCGCTCTATGACTTGCGGGGCCACAAGGCGGTGGCGGTGATTTTCATCGCCACACGCTGCCCCTATTCGAACGCCTTCACCGGCGTCATGTCGCGGCTAGCCCAGGAATACTCAGCCAAGGGCGTCGCCTTTGTGGGGATCAATGCGAACAAGACGGAGCCAGCGGCGGAAGTGGCCGAACACGCGCGAACCCACGGCCTCAACTTTCTGATCCTCAAGGATCCCGAGGACACGGTGGCCAACCGGTTGGGTGCCCGCGTGACGCCAGAGGTCTTCCTCATGGACAGCAACTGGGTGGTTCGCTATCACGGCGCTCTCGGCGGAAGCCAACACCCCACGACGGATCCTCAGCAGGCCAGCGACGAGGAGGTGCGTCCCGCTCTCGATGCGGTTCTCACCGGGCAGCCCGTCGCCGTGAGCGAAACTAAGGCGTTCGGGTGTACCATCAAGCGCTGAACAGACACGCCTAGAAACGCTGCTTCGCGCCCAGCCACACGGGGAGATCGAAGTCATGATGAATGAGCCCGCCTCCGCCCGCTCCACGCGAGTAAGGATGTTGCCGTGAAGCAAGTACCTTTCTGGCTGGTGATGACAGCCGCCGCGGTTCTTGTCGCTCGCTCGCACCGGTCTGTCGCTCCCGAGCCGGCGCCGCCTCAGGGTGTGCCTGCGCTAGACGAAGCGGGTTTTCACAAAGTGCTCGAGCAGTACCGCGGGCGCGTGCTGCTGGTGAACTTCTGGGCCACGTGGTGCGAACCGTGCCGTGAGGAGTTTCCCGGTATCGTGCGGCTATACCGCGTGTACCACTCGCGCGGCCTCTCCGTGGTGGCCATCTCGATGGATGAGCCCCATTCCGTCAATGCCATTCAGCAGTTTCTGAAGTCGCAGAAGGCGGCCTTTGGCTGCTATCGTCAGGAGTTCCACAACTTCCCTGCTTTGATCGACTCCATTGATCCCTCCTGGGGCGGTGGCATCCCGGCCAGTTTCCTCTACGACCGGCAGGGCAAGCGGGTCTCGAGCTGGGAGGGCGCAACTACCTACGACCAGCTGGAACGCGCCGTCCGCCCACTCCTGCCGGAAGGCAGTCAGCGGCGGGAAACAAGGGACCCTCTGGCCCGGGAGTGAGCTGAGTCAGCTCGCGGCAGTTGACCGTCAGATGCCATGGCCGATAGAATGAAGCCGAGAGCCGTGGTATGGATGATACGCTCTGTTCCAGGCTTGCATTCCTCGCTGATCGGATGTGGACCCAGGCCAACTGGGCTCGCCCATGACTGAGCTTTCGAGACTTCCCGCACCGAAGCTTCAACGGCAGCGCCCTTCATTTTCGGCCGCGGTCCTTCTGCTGGTGATAGGGCTGGTCTCGCTGTTCACCTTGGCTAAGAATGGGCCGTATTGTACCCATTCCAACGCCCGCGCCTCGGTCTCCAAGACCATCAAGCTGGCCGAATGGTGCCGGAAGGCGGAGGGCGAGCGCACGGCTCCGCGCGTGGAGCCGGAAGCTATTCCTGCCCTCTGTGAAGCGGCGCAAACTCCGCGGCTCCCAGATCGGATCTTTCATCCGCAGGCGCCGATCCTGCGATTGACCCTGCTTCGCTCCCCGCCTCGCTAGCTCGCCTAGTCCTTTGGCTTCTCACGAATTCGTCCAGTCTCATCCGTCCTGGCCGCTTTCAGGTCGGAGCTCAAGGGGGTTGACATGGCCGCAGCCCAAACGCTCCTTGGCCCGCAGCAGCTAGAGTCGATCCGGCAGCTTGGCACCTGCCGGGCCGCCGATGCCATCGATCTGCTGAACGTGCGCCTGCGCAACGAAGGATTCATGGATTCGAGCATCCGGTGCCTGTTCGAGCATCTTCCGCCGGTCATCGGCTATGCCGTCACCGCCCAGGTCCGCACGGCCGAGCCGCCCATGAGTGGAAGGACGTATCCGGACCGTACCGACTGGTGGAATTACTTGCTCACCCTCCCGGCGCCGCGGATCGTGGTCCTCGAGGACCTCGACCGCCGTCCCGGCGTCGGTTCGTGCGCCGGTGAAGTACATGCCCACATCTTCCGGGCTCTGAGCTGTAGCGCGTTGGTGACCAATGGAGCGGTGCGTGACCTGGATGCCGTCGAGTCGATCGGTTTCGGGTTTTTCGCCGGAAGCGTCGCTGTCTCGCGCGCTTACTACCACATGATCGATTTCGGCGTGCCAGTGGAGGTGGGTGGACTGAGAGTTCGGCCGGGAGATCTTTTGCTGGGCGACCGGCATGGCGTCATCAGCATTCCCGCCTCGGTTGCGGCGGAGATACCGGCGGCGGCTGCAAAGGTTGCAGCCCTCGAGCGGCCTGTCCTCGAAGTGGCGGATTCACCCCATCCCTCCTTGAAGGACCTCCGGGAGGCGGTTCGCCAGTCCGTGCAAGAGGACATCTTTCGACGCTGACACAGGCATTCTGCAGAAACAAGAGCGAAAGAGATGTATGGGAGAAGGGTCATGAATGAAAGATCAGGTGCAGCTTCGCCGTTCGATGGTTGGCAGGGGCGCCACTCTTCCGGCGTACCGCCAAGACCCCTAATTCCCGCCCCTTTTCTGGGCAACAGAAGCGAACCGCGGCGCCCCTGTGGCCAGCTGGCTGACCCCAACCTGTTGGTGAATCCGCGCGCTTTGAGGGCCCTGATCCTAGCCGTCGCGCTGGCGGCCGTTTCCTGCTCGCGGCAGGCAGCCCGCGGATCGGCCGTGGATGCGGAGAAAGTAGTACGCGTCGCCGTGACCCGGGTAGTGCGCACGGACCTTTCCCAGAGTCTTCGTATCGCCGCCGAGTTTCGCCCCTTCCAGGAAATCGACGTTCACGCCAAAGTGGCGGGCTATGTGAAGCATATTTACGTGGATATGGGCGACCGTGTGAAGCAGGGTCAGGTGCTGGCCATCCTCGAAATCCCCGAGCTCGAGGATGAACTCAGCCAGGCTGACGCCCAGGTGCGACAGAGCGAGCAGGAAATTCTGCGTGCGCAGAATGAATTGAAGCGGGCACAGGCGGACTACGGAGTAGCCCACCTCGAGTACACGCGGCTGAAGGGCGTCATCCAGACGCGGCCCGATCTCGTGGCTCAGCAGGAAGTCGACGACGCCCAGGGCCGAGACAACGCCGCTGAGGCGCAGGTAGCCGCGTCGAAAGCCGCTCTGGCAGCCGCGCAAGAGCACTTGCGGGAAGCAAAGGCAAACCGCGAAAGAGTGCAGGCCCTCTTCGATTATTCGCGCATCGTCGCTCCCTTCGATGGCGTTGTGACCTGGCGATACGCGGATACGGGAGCGATGCTGGCAGCAGGCACGTCGTCGGAGAAGCAGGCGTTGCCGCTGGTGAAGCTTTCCCAGAACGGCTTGCTCCGGCTGGACATTCCTATCCCGGAGGCGGAGGTTCCCGCGGTCCGTTTGGGTAAACAGGTGGACGTAGAAGTAGAGGCGCTGAAGCGGACGTTTCAGGGCAGGGTCGCGCGCTTCGCTGACAAGGTGGACCCTAACACCCGCACCATGATGACAGAAATCGAGGTGCCGAATCCGAAGCTGGAGATCGTTCCCGGCATGTATGCCTACGTCTCGTTTCCTACGGTAGAGAGGAAGCAGACCCTGGCCGTGCCCGTCCAAGCTGTGTCGCGGGACGGAAACCGCGCGACTGCCTACTGCGTGACCCCGGACAACCGGATCGAGGTGCGCCCCGTCACCGTGGGAATCGAGACCCCAAGCCAGATCGAAATCCTGTCGGGCTTGGCAGAGGGCGACCGCGTGGTGGTGGGCAACAAGAGCCGGTTGCGGCAGGGCCAGGTGGTGGCTCCTCAGCTCGTCGGGATGCCCCAGATTGAAGGAGGAAGTTAATGTCCCGGTTCGCCATTCGCAATCCTTACTTCATGATCGTCTTGTGTCTGTTCGTCGTGGTAATTGGCCTCACCAGCCTGGCCAGAATGCCGGTAGATCTTTTTCCTGTCATCAACATCCCGGAGGTGGTTGTCGCCACTTTTTACAGCGGTATGCCCCCCGAGGAGATGGAGGGCGACATCACCGGCCGGTTCGAGCGCTTTTTCACCCTGGGTGCGGGCATCGACCACATGGAGTCCCGCTCGCTCGAGGGAGTGAGCATCATCAAGATCTACTTTCAGCCGGGGACCAACGCCGATGCGGATGCCACGGAAATCTCGAACTTGGCCATGGCGGACCTCAGTCGTTTGCCGAAAGGAACGTGGCCTCCGGTAGTGATGAAGTTTGACGCCTCGAGCTTCCCCGTCTGTTTGGTCACTTTAAAGGGCCAGGGACTCTCCGAAGCGGAGCTTCGCGACACGGGGCAGTACGCGGTGCGCGACCAGTTAGCGACCGCCCGAGGGGCATCGGTGCCGCCGCCGTTTGGCGGCAAGTACCGCCAGATTATGGTCTACGTCGATCCGCTGAAGCTGCAGTCGCACGGCCTGAGCGTGATGGATGTAGTCCGGGCGGTGAACAACGCCAACCTGATCCTGCCCGCCGGCGACGCCAAGATCGGCCCGTATGACTACGATATTTATACCAACAGCGAGATCGAGCGCGTGCCTGACATAAACAAGATTCCGCTCAAGACAGTGGGAGGCCAGTACGTGACGGTGGCTGACGTCGGTACAGCTCAGGATGCTTCGACCATCCAGCTTGGAATCGTCCGCGTGGACGGCCAGCGCTCAGTCTATTTGCCCATTATGAAGCAAGGGGGGGATACGAACACGATAGCGGTGGTCGACGCCATCAAGTCCACGTTAAAGCACCTCGTGGACGTGCCGAAGCAACTCGTCACCAACGTGGTCTTCGACCAGTCCGAGTACGTGAAGAAGGCCATCAGTACCCTAATCCACGAGGGAGCCATCGGGCTTCTGCTAACCGGTCTGATGGTGCTCCTCTTCCTCGGCAGCCTCCGCGGCACAGCGGCAGTCTTCCTCTCCATCCCCCTCTCCGCCCTCGCCGCGATTATTGCTCTGTACTTTGGGGGAAGCACCATCAACAGCATGGTGCTGGCGGGCCTGGCGATCGTCTTCTCCCGCTTGATCGACAACTCCGTGATCGTGCTGGAGAACATCTTCCGCCATATGGAGCTCGGTGAACCTCCGGAAGTAGCAGCGGAGAAAGGCGGGCAGGAGGTCAGCCTGGCCGTGCTGGCCGCGACGATTGCCAGCGCCGTCGTCTTTTTCCCCGTCACCTTTCTCTACGGGGTCAGTAAGTTTCTCTTCTCCGCCCTGGCGCTGGCCGTCGTCCTGGCGCTCTTTGCTTCCTATTTCATCGCCATGACGGTGGTCCCCCTGTTCTGTGCCAAGCTCATCCACGGTTTACCGCACGGGGGGCAGGAACGGCGCGCCGAAGCCGCCGGGGAAAGCGGTGCTGCCCGTTTATGGGGTGCCCGCTTCAACGCCGCATTTAATCGCCGCTTCCACCAGGTGCTGGACTGGTATGAGCAGACCGTCGACCGCTCGTTGCTCCGTCCCTGGCAGGTGGTGATAGCCATCATGGGCATCTTCTTGGTGAGCTTGCTGATCTTTCCCTTGCTCGGCGTAGCTTTCTTCCCGCGCAGTGACGCTGGCCAGTTCGTGATCAACATCAAGGCTCCCACCGGCACGCGTGTCGAGCTGACGGAGAAATTGGTAGCGCGCGTGGAAGAGATCATCCGCCAGGTGGTTAGCCAGCATGACCTGAGGCTGATCGTTTCGAACCTCGGCGTGGTGCCGGACTTCACCGCCATCTACACCTCGAATTCAGGGCCTCACACCGCTACCATCCAAGTCGCCCTCACTGATGACCATAAGGTCGGGAGCTACCAATATATGGAGCGCGTGCGGGAGAGATTGGCAAAGGAGATGCCGGAAATCAGTACCTTCTTCCAATCGGGCGGTCTGCAGGATGCGGTCCTGAATCAGGGCCTGCCTGCCCCCATCGACCTTCAGGTGACCGGACAGGACTTGCACGCCACCTATGAAGTGGCCGCGGACTTAGCGGGCCGCATTCGCAATCTGCCCGGCGTCAGCGACGTCTACATTCCCCAGGACATTGATTATCCTGCCTTGCAGCTCCAGGTCGATCGCGTGCGAGCCGGGGAGCTGGGTCTGAGCCAGCAGGAGGTGGTGGACAACGTCATTACTGCCCTCACCTCGAACCAGATGATCGCCCCCAGCTACTGGATCGATCCACGCACGGGCAACGACTACTTCCTTACCGTCCAATATCCCGAAAGCGCGATCAACAGCCTCTTCTCGATCAAGGGTATCCCCATCCGCGGACCTTCCCAGAATCAGCCGGCTTTCCTGGACCAGGTGGTTCACGTTACCAATTTCAAGGCTCCCACCGAAGTTGATCACTACCAGATCCAGCGCGTTATCGACGTCTTCGTGACTCCTGCCACCGAGGATCTGGGCCGTGTGGCCAAGGCCATCGAACGTGTCGCCGCGGGTGTACGCCTGCCGGAGGGCGTTAGCCTGGCGACGCGCGGCATGGTGGAAGGCATGCGGCAGTCCTTCCGGAGCTTCGCTTTTGGCCTGATCCTGGCGCTCGCCCTCTTGTACCTGGTGCTGGTGGCTCAGTTCCGCTCCTTCGTCGATCCGTTTCTGATCCTACTGGCGGTGCCGACCGGCCTGACGGGCGTGCTGGTATTTCTCTGGATCACTGGGACCACGATCAACGTGATGTCGCTGATGGGCGTGATAATGATGGTGGGCATCGTCACGTCGAATAGCATCCTGATTGTAGAGTTTGCCCATCACCTGGAGACAGAAATGTCCGCGCGCGACGCGGTGGTCACCTCCTGCCGCATCCGGCTGCGGCCAATTTTGATGACCTCGCTGGCCACCATCTTCGGCTTGATCCCTATGGCCCTGAAGCTCGAGACCGGCAGCGAAGCTTATGCTTCCCTGGGCCGCACCATTATCGGCGGCCTGCTGGTTTCAGTTGCCCTCACGATTTTCATCGTGCCCGCCGCCTACCTGCTGGTTTACGGCAGGAGCGCCAGGCCGGCGGCCCAGGAGGAAGTGCAATGAGAAAATCCTGGCTTCTGCTGGTGATGGTCCTAGGATTCACTGGCTCTGCACCCGCGCAGTCGGCACAGCCCCTCACCCTGAGACAGGCTGAAGACATTGCGCTGAAGAACCATCCTCAGATCCAGTCGGCTCGTTTGTCTGCCCTGGCGGCGAACGAAGTGACGCGCCAGGTGCGCTCGGCTTACTATCCGGTCGCCTCGGGCGCACTGACCGGCGCCGGCGCCACCCCGGAAAGCCGTATCGCCGCTGGCTTTTTGAACAACCCCGTCATCCTGAATCGCTATTCGCAGGGAATCGTGGTAGACCAACTGATCACCGACTTCGGACGGACCCAGAACCTGGTCGCTAGTGCCCGCTTCCGGGCCGCGGCCGCCAACGAAGTGCTGCAGGCCACGCAAGAAGACATCCTCCTCCAGGTTAACCGGGCCTACTTTGACACCCTGCGCGCCCAAGCCGTTCTGAGGGTGGCTCAGGAGACGGTGCGAGAGCGGCAATTGGTGGTCGAACAGGTGACAGCCCTGGAGAAAAGCAAACTCAAGTCGGGGCTGGACTTGAGCTTCGCTAAGGTCAACCTAGCTCAGGCGGAGCTTCTGCTCGCTCAGGCGGAGAACAACTTAAAGGCTTCCAGCGCACAGCTCGCGGAGGCCTTGGGTTATCAAGATCAGCGAAACTTTCAGCTCGCCGAAGAACCCCTTCCCGGTCCTCCCCCGGCCGATGTAACCATCTTGATTGCCGAGGCCCTTCGCCAGCGCCCGGAGCTTGCCAGCCAGCGCTTCACCGAACAAGCAGCGTTGAGATATGCCAAGGCGGAGCGCGACCTCTGGCTTCCCACCATCAGCGCCGTCGGCGCCGCTGGGCTCACTCCGCTCCACCAAGTAGGGCTGGCTGATCATTATGCGGCCGCCGGAATGACTATGACCCTACCCATCTTCAACGGACACCTCTTTTCGGCGTTGCGTGCCGAGGCCAGTCTGAAAGCACAAGCCGAAAACCGCAATCTCCGCGAGCTCGAGGATCGCGTGACGCGTGACGTGCGCGTGGCCTGGCTCAACGCTCAAACCGCCTACCAGAGGCTGGGATTGACGCAGCAGCTTTTGGACCAGGCTAGCCTAGCTCTGGACCTGGCCCAGGCCCGATACAAGCTGGGCCTCAGCTCGATCGTCGAGCTTAGCCAGGCCCAGTTGAACCAGACTCAGGCCCAGATTGACCAAGCCAGCGCCAAGTACGACTATCAGACCCAGATGGCGTCGCTCGAATACCAGCTCGGCAGCCTGCATTAGGCACACGCTTAGCCAGGAAGGCGCCGCGAGCACACTCGGGGGGCTAGCTTTTTGGTTACCCCGTGTGGCGTGATTCTTCGTCTGCCGATGGAACTGGCAGGAGCACGATTTCATTGTCTGAGGTGAGCCGCCAAGAAGTTGCTCAATTGGAAAGTACGATCGATCCAGACCTTAGGCGTTCAGAGCTTATAATGATCTTGGTCAATGCCTGTCATGCCGGCCGCTTCTCTCAGCCTGACCACGGACATCAAGTATCTTAAGGGAGTGGGTCCGGCGCGCGCCCAGCTATTCGCCTCGCGTGGCATCCGGACCGTCGGAGACCTGCTTTATTACACGCCCTTCCGCTATGAGGATCGGCAGCGGATCACGCCCGTGCGCGCTCTCATTCCTGGCCAGACCGCGACGGTACTAGTGAAGATACTCTCCGGGGGATTGATGCGTACACGCACCGGCGCATACATCTACGACCTTTCAGCCGTCGACGCAAGTGCGCCCGCCCACGAGCCACCAGACAAGCATTGGGCACCCGGGATGATCCGGCTGAAGTGGTTCAACGCCGTCTACCTCGAGAAGAACAAGGTGTTCCGCCCAGGGCAGCGCGTCTTCTTCTACGGCAAAGTGGATTACGACCGCTTCGGGTCTGGCAACCTGCAGATGGTGCAGCCGCAATTTGAGATCCTGCCGGATGGCGAAACGCCCAACGGCCATTCACTCGAGGTCGGCCGTGTCGTGCCCATTTATGAGTCTGTCGGAAAGATGAGTGCGCGGGTGATTCGCCGCCTCATCTGGACAGGGCTTGAACTTCTCGATGGCCAGATCGATGATCCTTTGCCGCCATCGGTTCGCCACCGAAACCGCTTACTTGACCGTTCCGCGGCGCTTCGGCAGGCTCACTTTCCGCAGCCCGACGTTTCCCTCGAAGACTTGGCGAACTTTCGCACGCCAGCCCAGGTGCGGCTGATCTTCGAAGAATTCTTCAACGTGACGGCCGGCCTGGCCCTCAAGCGCCGGCAGGCCACGCGAGCGCACGGCATCGCCTTCCGTGTCACCGAAGAGATCCGCCGCTCGGTCAAGAGAATGCTCCCATTTCATCCGACGGCGGCACAGAAGCGCGTGATCCGGGAGATCGTCACGGACATGCAGGCGTCCCGTCCGATGGCGCGCCTTCTGCAGGGCGACGTCGGCTCGGGCAAGACCATCGTGGCCCTACAGGCGGCGTTGGTGGCTATTGGTAACGGCTACCAGGTGGCTTTCATGGCGCCGACGGAAATCCTGGCCACGCAGCATTACCTGTATGCCAAGCAGCTGTTCAAACCTCTCACCTGCCGGCTGGACTTGCTAACCAGTGCGCGTAGTTCCTCGGAGAAAGCAGAGCTGAAGAGGCGGCTGGCGGCCGGTGAAATCGACCTCATTTTCGGCACTCATGCACTGATCGAAAGCGACGTGGCGTTCGCTCAGCTCGGGCTGGTGGTTGTTGACGAACAGCATCGCTTTGGAGTCATGCAGCGCTACGAGCTGATCCGCAAGGGGCAGCCGCCGGACGTGCTGATCATGACCGCGACGCCCATCCCGCGCACTTTGGCCCTCACCCTCTACGCCGATCTCGACGTGTCGGTGATCGATGAGGCTCCTCCCGGGCGTCGACCCATCATCACGCGGATCATTCCCGAAGCCGAGCGCGCCCAAGCGTTGGAGTTTGTCCGAGGGCGAGTGCGGCGCGGCGAGGGGGCCTACATCGTCTATCCGCTGGTCGAGGAGGCGGAAACCCTGGACCTGCGCCCGGCGGTTCGCATGTACGAGCACCTGTCGCGCAACGTCTTCCCGGAGTTCCGACTCGGCCTGCTGCACGGCCGGCTGCGCAGCCAGGAAAAAGAAGCAGTGATGGAGAGCTTCAAAAGGGGTGAGGTGCAAGTCCTGGTGTCAACAAGCGTCGTAGAAGTGGGCGTTGATGTCCCCCATGCCACGGTGATGCTTATCGAGCACGCCGAGCGCTTCGGCCTGGCACAGCTTCACCAGCTCCGCGGGCGGGTCGGCCGCGGCCAAGCGCAGTCTTATTGTCTGTTGGTGGCCGGTGACAACCGTACCGAAGCGGCCGAGGAGCGCTTGCGAGCTCTGGCCGAGACCACCGACGGCTTCCGCCTGGCCGAAACGGACCTGAAGATTCGCGGCCCGGGCGAATTCTTCGGCACCCGCCAGGCGGGCATGGCGTCACTGCGCATCGGCAACCTGGTCAGGGACCAGGACATTCTAGAATGGGCGAGGCGCGAAGCCCACGAGTTCCTGCAGCGTCCCGAGTCTGACCCGGAGCTGCAGGCATTCGTCAGCCGTCTGCAGCGCGAGTGGCCTCACCGCTATGGCCTCGCGCAGGTGGGATGAGAGTTGTTCCCAGGAACTAAGGCCGCTGCCACCGGGTGTGAGGCAGGCGCGGACAGAACCAGGAGCACTGAATGCGTGTCATTGCTGGAACATATCGCGGGCGGCATCTCAAGGCATCCCACAGCGCGAACTTGCGCCCGACGTCAGACCAGCTGCGCGAGACCCTCTTCGACGTGTTGGGACCGGGTGTTTCCGGCTCCCGCTTCCTCGACGCCTACGCCGGCACTGGCTCCGTGGGAATTGAGGCTTTGAGCCGCGGTGCCAGCGAGGTGGTCTTCATCGAGCGTCACCGGCGTGCGGCTGACCTGATCCACGCCAATTTAGAGCGGCTCGGGATTCACTCGGGATACCTAGTGATGGCGTGCAAGGTCGAAACAGGGCTGGAGCGCCTTGCTAGCCAGAGCTTCTGCTTCCAGTATGTTTTCCTGGATCCACCCTATTCCGAGATTCGCGAGTATCATCACGTGCTACGCCAATTGGGGCGGTCACCGCTGATCGGTCCCGAGTCATGGGTGATTGCAGAGCATTCACGCCACTGCTATTTGGAGGAACGGTACGGAAATCTCGCCCGCACCCGCACGCTGCGTCACGGGGATGCGCAACTCTCCTTCTACAGGCTGATTTAGCCGACAAGGAGGCCGGTTTCTGGAAAGAGGAGGATACGGTCCCAAGGGAGAAACACCGATAGGCGCTTTCGATCCTTGATGGGGTCTAAACTGCTTTGCCGGGTTGTGGTATCGTGACTGTGCTATGAGACAACGCATCCTGTTGAACCGGCGTTCCTTCCTCGGCCTGATGGCGGCTTCGCCACTCGCCGCTCACCTCCAGGCCCACTCCTCCGGCTCGAGCGGGTCCAAGGCTTGGGTAAGGGAGGAGAAACAGCTTCCGGTGGGACTCGAACTCTATTCCGTTCGGGACGAACTGAAGAAAAACCTGATGGGGACACTCGAGGGCGTAGCCAGGATGGGCTACCAGTGTGTGGAGTTCTTCGCTCCCTATTACGAGTGGACGCTCGAATATGCTCAGCGGGTGCGGGCAGAACTGGACCGGCTGAATGTTCGCTGCTATTCGACCCACAACGACCCCGGGTCGTTCCATCCGGACGGCATTGGCAAGGCTATCGACTTGAACCAGGCTCTCGGCGCCCGCTACGTGGTGTTAGCTTCGGCCGGCCAGGTCCAAGGGGTTGACGGCTGGAAGCGGGTGGCCGACATGTTGAACCGCGCCCACGCCACGCTCACGAGCCACCACCTCAGCGCCGGCTACCACAACCATGAGGCGGAGTGGAGACTGGTGGACGGCCAAAAGCCCATGGGGATCCTGGCAGCCAACACCGACCGGAGCATCATGCTGCAGCTTGACGTCGGCACGTGTCTTGAGGCCGGCAGCGACCCGGTGGCTTGGATCAAGCAGAACCCCGGACGCATTCGATCCATGCATGTGAAGGAATGGTCGCCGCAGAAAGGCTATCGCGTGTTACTCGGCGAAGGCGCCGCACCCTGGAAGGAGATCTTCGCGGCTGCGGAAACCACCGGAGGCATCGAGTATTACCTCATCGAGCAGGAGGGCAGCGACTACTCTGAGATGGAGACAGCAAAGCGCTGCCTGGAAATCTTCCACAAAATGCACACCTAGGATACCGCCGCCCTGGCTACCCGAAGACGGCCTGCCTAATGAACAGCGCGCGTTGCCAGATGGGCTCGCCCTATATCGAGTGGGCCAAGACTCAGGCCCACGGACGTTTCAACTTGGCCACTAGCGGCGTTAGTCAGTATCCCATCGCCGAGCTGGCGAACTCGGGAGGCCTGCGCCTGGAGGATATCGAGCTTTCCGGCCCCAGCTGGTATGGATATGAGCCGCTGCAGCGCGCCTTGGCTGCCAAGGCTGGCGTGCCGGCGGAATGCGTCGTGGCGGCCCACGGTACTTCGATGGCCAACCATCTCGTGATGGCGGCGGCCCTTGATCCGGGCGACGAAGTGTTGATCGAAGAGCCGGCGTATGACCCCCTGCTTCACACAGCACGCTTGCTCGGGGCTCACGTCCGGAAGTTCCGGCGCCCCTTCGAGGAGCAGTTTCGCGTCGACCCGCGCGAGATCGAACGCGCTATCACGCCCTGTACGCGACTCATCGTGCTCACCAACCCCCATAATCCCAGCGGGGCCTTCACCGAGGAGGCCACGTTACAACGAATCGGCGAGATCGCGCGTGGCGCGCATGCCCGCGTGCTGGTGGATGAGGTTTACCTGGAGGCGTCTTTTTCGAATGCCGCGCGTTCGGCCTTCCACCTGGGCAATCAATTCGTCGCCACGGGCAGTCTCACCAAAGCTTACGGCCTCGGCGGGCTACGCTGCGGCTGGATTCTGGCCGAGCCCGATTTCGCGCGCGCCATCTGGCGGCTGAACGACCTCTACGGAGTCATCCCCGCCCACCCCGCGGAGCGTCTCAGCGTTATTGCGCTACAACACTTGGACAGAATCCGCGAGCGTGCCCGGAGCTTGCTGGATGCCAATCGCCGGCTGCTGGATGCCTTCCTGGATAGCCAGCCTGATCTTCAATGCTTGCGGCCTCCTTTCGGAACTGTCGTCTTTCCTCGCCTCGCCTGCGGCAATGCTGACGCCTTCTGCCAAACCCTGCGCGAGCGCTTCGAAACGGTGGTTGTACCAGGGCGCTTCTTCGAGTCGCCGGAGCACTTCCGTATCGGGATAGGTGGTGAGACCGCGACCCTGGCTGAAGGTCTCCGGAGAATGGGCACCGCCCTGCAGGCGCAGGCCCGACGCGAAGTTTCGCCTTGAAGGCCTGTGGCTTCTTCCGCTTTGCCCCTCTTGAGCTGGCGGCCCACAGCCGTCTGTAAAGACGGGATTCAGCCCTCATCAGACCATAGCTCTCGAAACCAGAGACCTGGATCGATTTGTGATAAGCTGTGCGTCAGCAAACGCGCTGCTCTGCCAACAAACTGGGTCAGGCCGGCGATCCTATCGGCCGGAAAAGGAGGAGCCGTATGACGCACCATGAATCCAGGGCACTCTTGCTGGCGGTGGTGTTTTCAATGGCGCTCCTGGCTGCGTGCCAGCCGTCTTTTCACGATAAGAACGAACGCTACGTCCTGGTGGCTGCCAACATCAAGCTGCCCTATTGGCAGGAGGTTGAAGCCGGCTTTCGGGACGCCGCCAAGTCGCTGGGCGTGCAAGCCCAGATCTCCGGACCCGATCGCTACGCGCCAGATGAAGAGGTGAAGGACTTTCAATCTGCAGCCGGCGCAAAACCTTCGGGCATTGTGGTTTCACCGGCGCGCCCGGAGCTCTTCAACAGTGCCATTGACGGAGCCATTCAGGCCCAGATTCCGGTGATCTGTGTAGATTCGGACTCACCGGCTTCGCGCCGCATTCTGTTCATTGGCACGGACAACTACCGCGCCGGGCGTGAGAGCGGTGCTCGCATTGCCGCGCTCATGCACGGCCATGGCAGCCTGGTGATCATCTCGATTCCGGGGCAGTTCAATCTGGACGAGCGTGCCCGCGGACTTCACGACGCGCTGAAGGACTATCCTTCCATTCACACTACCGAGATCATCAACGATAGCGGCAGTTCGCAAATGGCTAAGGACGCGCTCACCGGTCTTCTGCAGAACCACGTTCCCATTGACGGCATTGTCTGCCTCGAGGCCTCGGGCGGGCCGGGCGCGGCAACCGCCCTCGACGATCTGGGGATGGCGGGAAGAATTCCTGTGGTGGCGATGGACGCCAATCTGGAGACGCTGAACTGGATTTCCAAAGGCGCCATCGCCGCGACCATTGCCCAGAAGCCCTATACCATGGGGTTCTACGGCCTGAAGTTGCTTGACGACTTGCATCACAACGTGGTGCACGAATTTAAGGACTGGCGGACTGCTCCTACGTCGCCGCTTCCCACCGTCATTGACACTGGCACGGCGGTGGTCGACTCGCGGAACGTCGAAGAGTTCAAGGACGCGCTCTTCGCTCACGCCAGCCGGTGAGCGGGAAGGACCGGCCGGGGGCTGCCAGGTTGCTAAGTGGTGCGGCCGGGCAGCCAAAGGTCCCATACCGCCTAGCGGCTCGGGAGAACCTAGCCTGCTCACCCTCCATCTGAATAGACTGGAGGTAAATTGCGCGGCGCCCGAAGTTGGCCGCGCTAACAGGAAGGTGCGATGCGCGACGTGGTGATCATGGGCTCCGGCTGCGCAGGGCTGACGGCAGCCATTTATGCGGCGCGAGCCAATTTGAAGCCGCTGGTGATTCGCGGCGTGGAGGCGGGCGGCCAGCTCACTCTGACCACGCTGGTGGAGAACTTTCCCGGTTTCCCCAAAGGCGTGCAGGGGCCGGAGCTCATCGAGCGGATGATGGAACAGGCGGCCCAATTTGGCGCCGAGTTCCTGGAGGGTGATGTGACGCGCGCTGACCTCTCGCGGCGTCCGTTTATTCTCGAAGTGGGCAAGGAACAGATGGAGACCCGCACCCTGATCGTGGCGAGCGGAGCCTCTGCCAAGCTTCTCGGCCTTGAATCGGAGCGCAAGCTGCTGGGGCATGGCGTCTCGACCTGTGCCACTTGCGATGGCTACTTCTTCCGCGGAAAGCCGGTGGTGGTGGTGGGCGGCGGCGATACCGCCGCTGAGGATGCCTTGTTCCTCACCCGCTATGCCACGGAGGTCTGCCTCATTCATCGGCGCGACCAGTTGCGGGCTTCGAAGATCATGCAAGACCGCCTTTTCCGCAACGAGAAGATCAAGCCGGTGTGGAACACCGTCGTCACCGACGTGCTCGATGCCGCCAAGGGTGAAGTCACCGGCGTGAAACTGAAGAACGTGCAGACCGGTGAAGAGCGGTTCCATCCTTGCAGTGGCGTCTTCATCGGTATCGGTCATGCGCCGAATACGGCGCTGTTCCGCGGCCAGCTGGAGATGGACGAGCTCGGCTACATCGTCACCCGAAACGGATCGAAGACCAATGTGCCCGGTGTCTTCGCCGCTGGCGACGTGCAGGATCGCGTCTACCGGCAGGCAGTGACGGCTGCGGGCTCCGGATGTATGGCCGCCATGGATGCTGAGCGCTTTCTCGAAGCCGAACACTGACCGGTGGTGCTTGCTGACTCTCGCCGCTAACCGCCGTCCTTCAGGCACACCGCGAAGCCATCCCTTAAGGGAATAATGGTCGTAAACAGGTCGCGGTCGCGGTAAAGCAGCTGATTGAACTTGTGGATGGCCCGGCTCTGCGCATCTAGGCGCGTGGCGGGCTGCGAAACGCGGCCGGACCAGAGCACATTGTCCGTCACGAACAGGCCGCCGCGGCGCACGCGGGGCGCGGCACAGCGGTACGCGTCCGGGTACTGCCGCTTGTCGATGTCGTTGAAAATGAGATCGAACTCTCCTGGCGTGGACGCCAGCAAGTCCAGCGCATCCCCCACCAGCAAGCGCACGCGGTTTAACACGCCGGCGCGCTCCAGGTACTCTCTCGCCCGCGCGGCGTTCGCAGGATCGCCGTCGGTATAGTACACCTTCCCTTTCGGTCCCACCGCCCGGGCCAGCCAGAGTGTGGAATAACCGATGGCCGAGCCCATCTCGAACACGCGCCGGGCACGCACCGAGCGCGCCAGCAGATACAACAAGCGGCCACAGGCTGGACCGATAATGGGCACCTCGTGGCGGGCGGCGTACTGCTCCATCTCGCGTAGGATTCGGTCGCGCGCGGGTAACAGGGAGTAGACGTACCGTTCCGTCTTCGCTTCGATGATTCCCGGCATAACGTTTGCTCCGCGCTGATGATACCCTTGCCCCGACCGTGCTTCCCTGAGCACTTCGTCCTCCGCTTGGGTAACGTGGAGCCTCAGCCCCTGTCTCGAGCGGGGGAGAGCTGGCTCCGAGGCATTTGGAAGCTTGGTCGACCGCTGCCAGCTTTCCGCCGAGTCAATTGGCAAAGCCGGACGCAACACCCCTTCACGGCTCCTCCTGCGACCGGCTCCTGCGGCTCAGCTCGAATTCGCGCTCGGCGCTCTGCGTGCGTCCCAGCTCACGGTAAGCCGTGCCGAGCAAATAATGCGCCGACGCGTTGTTCGGATCCATTTTCAGCGCTTGCTGAAGGAACTCCGCTGCCAGGGCCGCATCGCCCTTCTTCAGTTGGACCTTGCCCATCAGGATGAACGAGCCGCTGAAATCGCGGTTGAGCCAAATCGCCTGCTTCAGAGCGCGCTCTGCATCGTTCCAGCGTTCCAGGCGGGCGTAGGCGTCCCCCAGGCGCCAGTAAGGCATCCACAGAACTGGGTCGAGCTCGAGTTCCTTGCGAAACTCATCGATGGCCTGTGCGATATGCGAGCGGTAAAGCTCGATTTCGCCGATCAAGAAGTGGGCCATGGGGAGGCGGGGATCCAGGGCCAGGGCACTTTGCAGCTCCTTCATGGCCTGATCCTCGAAGTTCTGCCGGATCAGCATTTGGCCGAGCACTAAATGCGCCTGGGCGCTGTTCGGCGGGGTACCAAAAACCCGGGCAAAGGCGTTGCGCGCCTTCTCGTACTGATACGTCTGGATATAACTGATCCCCAGCAGAAAGGTACCGTTGACCTCAGGTTCGGGCAGCCAGGACTGGACCTTTTCCAGCAGGGGGATCGCCTGGCGGGCGTGCCCCAGCTGGTAGTAGGAAAGGCCCAGGAGTTGCGTCGATTCGCCATCATCGGGCTTCTGTTGCAGCGCCGCTTCCAGGTGCTTGGCGGCCTGCACATAGTCGCGCTTGGCGTAGTAAGCTTTGCCCAGTGCTGCCTCGAGCCCGGGCGTTTGCAGACCGGCCTGAGCAGCCTGGTTAAGCAGCGCGATTGCTTCGTCAGGCTTCCCCTGTTCGACTAGGGCCTTGGCGCGTGAGATATCGTTGGCAGGTGACGCTGAAGGCGGCGCAGCCTGCGGCACAGAGGGTCCGCGGGCGCTGCAGCAGAGGCAGACCGTCAGAAGGGTCGGAAGAATTCTGCCTGCCGTCCTGCCCGCCTTCTCCATGAACTTCGCCACGGCAATGAGCAACTCAGTTCCTTTCTGCAAGCCTCGCCTGCGCACGCTTCAGATTCTCGCGCGCGACCGTGAGTCCGGGGTCGATCCGAAGGGCCGCTTCAAACTCGGCTACTGCCTGCTCGAGCCTACCCTGGATGGCGTAGACTGCACCCAGGTCGCTGTGGGCGCTTGCGTTCGCGGGATCAAGGCGCAGCGCCGCTTCGAACTCGAGGATAGCGCGGGCGAAATCGCGCTGCTCGGCCAAGATGCGACCCAGATCATAGTGAACCACGCCGTTCTGGGGATCGAACTTCAGCGCTTGTTCGAACTGTGCCGCTGCCTCGGCATTTCTTCCCTGGAGGGCAAGGGCCCGGCCAAGGTTGGCGTGTGCTTCGGAATCGCCTGGTCTGGCGCTTAACACCTGTCGAAACTCGCGGCATGCCTCCTCCGCTTTGCCCTGTGAAAGCCACGCACTACCCAGGTTGTAGTGCGCCTGCAAGTAGTCTGGCTGGGCCTTCAAGGCCCTCTGGTATTCGGCGATGGCGTCCTCGGTGTTGCCCATGGACTGCAGCGCCGCACCCAGATTGTTGTGCGCCACAGCGTCCTCCGGGCGCACCTCGAGGACGCGGCGATACTCCGCGATCGCCTCGGCGGGTTTGCCCATTGCCTCGAGGGCAGCGCCCAGGTTGAAGTGGGCGAGGTAATCCCCGGGGTCCTGGGCGGCGCGATGTCGCATGAGAGCAAGCTGAAGGATCAACCGGGGATCCGTCTTCGAATCCGGGCTGCTAACCGGCAGCACTTGGAGCCATAGGTGACCCATCTCGTCGGTGGCCTGATTGCCAGCCACCACGCGCTTCGGCGGATGGCTGGGATTGCGGACGTTAGCGCTTGAATTATCGTACGTCCAGCGCATGTGGAGAATCGTACCGCGGGGCAGCGCCACTGGCTGCCGGTAGCGGAACACGCCTTGCCAATCAAGGTTCCAGTCTTTGATCCAGATGAGCCATTTGCGTGCTCCGCCGGGCAGGGTGGCGAATCCTTGAACCTCCTTGCCCAGATAGTGAGCGTGGGGATAAATGGCCTGCACCTGCACGTCCAGCGGCAGTGGGAAGTCGTCGCTCACCACGAAGTTTCTCGCGCCGGGGGGAATCGAAATCGCGCGGTCGTTCTCAAGTTGGAGCAGCATGGGAAGACGGGACGGGGGCTGGTCCGTAAAGTAGAGCGCGACTTCCGGCTGGATCAGCTCGGGCTTGCCGCTGGGTCGCATGTGAAGGTTCAGGACGAGATCGGTGCCAGGGTCGAGCCTCCACTGCATTCCAGGAGGCTCAAACACGGGCGGCGTGCCGGGCTTCCAGAAAAGGAAGTGGCTGTCCGGATCAAATCGGTCGGACTCGATCTCCAGGTCCATCCCGGCAAAGCCGGGCTGCCCGTCCTTCCCATCGCGCAGCCTTGACCATCCCGTACGGTCGAGCAGGATGTTGGCGTGGTGAAAAGTCTGCACGTTGCCGGGACGGAGCTCGATGGCGCGCACGTACCGTGGGCTCGAGACGGGTGCGGGAATGATTAGGTTGCGGAAGACATCTCGGCTTCCCTCGGCTCGCTGCGGAAGCTCATAGGAGCGCGGCGGGCGCACCACCAGGTCCGGCTTGCCGAGCTGCCAGCCTGCCGAGATGTGAGGCAGCGGCGGCCGACTCCGCAAGTCGCCTTCCACGGCTCCCTGCTCTACCCACCGCTGAATCAGCGCGATCTCACGGGCGCTGAGGCGTCCCGGCCCCTCAAAGTGCCCGTAACCCGGCTCAGGCAGCCAAGGCGGCATGAAGCGGGTGCGGGTGACCGCGGCGATTTGATGTGCGTGTCTTCGCGCATCAGCGTAGGTCAGCAGCGGGAACGGTCCGGATCCGCCGGGGCGATGACACGGTACGCAGCTTCGGTAAATGAGAGGAGCGATGTCCTGGTTGTACGTAACCCGGGTTTGTGGCAAGGCGACGGCAGCAACTGCTAATGCCACGATGAGCAGCGCGCAGCTCACACGCTTCGCGGCCATCTTCAATGCTCCAGATCCGAGATGAAGCAGCCTACCGCAGGGGTCGTCCTGGGGGCAACGGGTTGCTTGGCCGCGATCGCCTTCAGTACCTGCTCGAGGTCGTGAGTGGTGGGCTGAATGCGTTCCTGGCCAAAGTCCACGTACTTGTCGTCGATGCGGCCGCGATAGACCATCTTGGCTGCAGGTCCGCCGGGGACAAAGACTGCTGCCTCAGGAGTCACGCGCACGCCCGTCAACCGCACCAGCGCGTGCGTGGGGTCGCGCAGCACCTTGAGGTGATATCCGTAGGCGTTTAGGTATCGGCGGATCGCTTCCGGTGGCTCCTCCGGGTCGACGAAGACCAGCCAGAAGGTGACCTGCGGAAACTCTTTGTCGAGCCGCTTGATCTCTGGGGCGTAGCGATTCGAAATGGGGCAGTCGGTGCGAAGGAATATGAATACCGTGGCCTGTCGGCCGCCCGCCCCTGCCAGCTTGGCAAAGCTAATCGAGCGGCCGGAAAGATCGACCACGTTGATGCTCGCCGCTTGTGCTGCGGCCGCCGGTTCGTCTCCCGAGGCCGCTCTGGCGCGAGGAGCCAGGCCCGCCAGGAGCAATATTGCGGAAACTGCCCCGATGACCAACGTCGGCGGCTGGCCGAGGGAGCCTGTTGGCCGTCCTCCGAGCCTCGGCACGCGAGCAACAGGCGAGTCGACTGGGGCCCAGTCGATCGAGTAAGATATGGAAAACATTATAGATATGGTGGCTATACGTTCATTTTAAAACAAGAGACTTGCCACCATTTCCGCCTCGGGACAATCGAAGACGAGCGGGCGAACCTTGGGTCTTCGTTGCCGCCAACTTCCATAAAATGTAACCGATTGATTCTGAACTACATTACGGCTTTGTTCGTAAAAAATTGTTCAACCCTGCCCAAGGCTCCTGACACCGCCAGTTCTGGCTGAGTAGCTCCCCACCCGCTGAGGATTCCAGGGCAAGAGCCGCGACTTTCAAAACACGAAGCACGTACCTCCTTGCCCAAAAAGACTATAAAATGTAAACCATTGATCCCAGGCAGCATTACGGCTTTGTTTGTAAAAAAATCGTTCCGCCAGCTCGAACAGACTTGCCGTTTAGGGTTCTTGCCTTGGTCTGCCGGACGGGCAGTGGAGGAAGCCGAGCCTGGCAGTCCGAAGTTTCGGCTCCCTCCGTCTCGGTCGGATCTTCGGGCTCAGTAGATGGCTGCTGCCGAGGCTGAGCACCCTTCTCGAAACCGTTGGCTCCATTCCTGGCATAAGTGCGTTCCTCACATGTATTTACCATGTAGTAATATAGGGCGGAAGCTCCCTTCCGATCAATCACGACGCCCGGTCACCAGCTTCTACTTTCCCGCTTTCGCGGGTGAGGCCTTTACCATCTCCAGATGGAATTCACACATTTCATCCGTGCTTTGTTCACCCCAGGTCACCAGCTTGGGTGGGTGGTTGGGGTTGCGGGGATTCTCGGCCGAATTATCGTAGGTCCATTGGACATTGATGCGCGTGCCCTGCGGCAAAAAGACGGGGTGACGGTAGCGGTATTCCTCCTGCCAATTGAAATCCCAGTGCTTGATCCAGATCAGCGGCTGGACGGTGCCGTCTGGCAAGGTGGCCGTGGCCTTAACCTCCTTGCCTAAGAGGTGTGCATGCGGTATCACTCCCAGCAGTTCCCCATCTTCCAGGGTGTAGGCGTAGCTATTCACCCTATAAGCCGGATCGCCAGGCAGGATATTGAGAAACTCAGTGCCCACCGTGATGTCGAAAGGTACTTTCTCTGCCGGCTCCTTGGCAAAATACAACCCTATTTGAAACTGCTCCTTTTCAGGCTTTCCGTCCGGATGGAAGTGGACCTGTACGACCAGGCCTGCGCCCTTGCGGATCCGGGTTGCCACACCCGCTGGCCAAGGTCTTGGGGTGGTGCCAGAGGTCCACAATCCGAGGTAGCCAGGCACCGGGAATCCGAAGCTCCCAAAACAGTCGTAACCCGATGCCGTACTACCCTGCAGGCGCTGCGCGGCGCCGTAGCGGTCTTCCACGATAATCGCATGGTGGACCACCCGGGCGTTTCCGGGGCGGAACTCGTAGGCGGAAATATACCGATCCTCGGGCAAGTGCAAGGGAATGACGAAACACCGATAGAGATCATTCGGGCCCGCGGGCACGTCGAAAGGCTGCCTAAGGCTGACCACCAGATCGGGTTTGCCCAGGTACCAGGTATCAGCGAAGTGCGGGGGCGGGGGAAGATCATGAGGCTCGCCCGGCGGCATGCCCTCGGCGACCCACTTTTGAAAGGTCTCAATCTCTTCTTCGCTGAGCCTGCGGCTGCCGGCGAAATCGCCGAAGTTGGGCTCGGGCTTCCAGGGTGGCATGAAGCGGCTCTTGGTAACAGCGGCTATCAAACTGCCATGAGCCCGGGCATCCGCGTAGCTAAGAAGTGAAAAGGGCGCCACCTGGCCCGGGCGATGGCAACCCGCGCAGTGGACAAAGATGATGGGAGCCACGTCTTTGGTGAACGTGGTGGGGGACTCGCCCCGGGCTGGAGGACTAAGGCGTGTTGCGGCCTCTGTGATGGCCATGGTGAAGCCGAAGACCACCACGAGCACGAGGAGATTCTTCGATCCCTGCACGGACCTAACCGGGCCTACTTGGGGGCCGTACGTCTGGGCACCGAGCCCGCTACTCGAGCTAACGGACTGGCACTCTGCGCATCAGATGTCCCGCGCCGTCGCTGGGTCAAATAAAAAGGGAGCCCCGGAAATAGGGCTCCCGTGGCTGAAGAGCTGGCTAGCAAAAGATTAGAACTCGATGCGCAGGCCGAACTGCCATTCGCGCATATTGGCGTTGCTGAGGATGTCGGTAATCCTGCCCGCAGTTGAACAGTCGACGCAGCTATCCGGGTTGGCCAAGTTCACGTGGTTGAAGAAGTTGTACGACTCGGCGCGAAGCTGGGCTGTGACCCGCTCGCTGATATGAAAGTTCTTAAACAGGGAGATGTCAGCGCTGAAGAAGCTCGGACCCCATAGGGAGTCCACGCCAGCGTTGCCAAAAGTGCCCACCGCTGGCCGGGTCCACGGCCCACTGGTGCAACCTGGGTCAGACGGACAAGTGCCCCCGGGTCCGGGCGCCAGCGTATGGGTCGCGACCTGGTACCAATAGCCCGGGATTGCAGGATTTCCGGAGCGCGTGCCGGCGTGAACGGGTCCGTTCCGGATGGGATAGTTCTCCCCGGTATCGCGATCCTGCCCGGCGTCCTGGTAGCCGGGAGTAAAAGGGGAGCCGCTCAGAACTGACCAGGCACCGTTGAGCTGCCAGCCGCCAACGAGCAAGTCGGCGAGCCGCGAGGCGTGGCCCATAAACCTCTGGCCCCGGCCGAAGGGCAAGATCAAAACATTGGCAACCGTCAGCGTGTGATGGCGTTGAAAGTCAGAAGGTCCGTAGGTCGTCGAGGCGTCGTAGATGAAATACCCGTTGCCGTCATACTGGTTGGCGTGGGCGAAGGTGTAATTGGCCGAAATCTGGTAGCCACCGCCAAAGCGTTTATCGACTCTGGCCTGCAGCGATTCATAGTTGTTGCTGGCGTCGTTGCCATAGTAGTTGGTGCTTTGAGTCCAGCCAAAACGTGGATAGTAGGGTTGCCGCAAAAAGGTGGAAATCCCCTGGGCAAATCCCACGATGGTGGCCTGATTGCTGTTGTAGTTGGGGCCGTCGCCAGCAAACACGTGCGTCCCCTTGTTGGCCACGTACCCCACTTCAGCCGACAGGGTATTGCTGAAGGCGTGCTGCACGGTGACGTTCCAGGCGTCGACCGTTAGCAGGCGCTGGTTTTTGGGGTGAATATGCGGGCTAACCTTGTCGGGGAGGAGCGGGCGCCCGGTGGCACCCAAGCACTGGGTGCCAACGATTTTGCTGGCCGTAACCAGGGTGATGGCGTTGCAGTTGTCCTGCAGGATGGTGCTGGGGTTCAGAGGGGGTGGTCCAGTGGCCAGGTCGAAGACGTCCGAGTAATTGAACGGCGCACTTAGACTCTGATTGGCCAAGACGGGAAGGTTCTGAGTCACCGTGTGGCCAAAGATCGAGCCGAAGGTTCCGATATCAAAGGAACGGCCGTAACCCATGCGAATCACCGTGCTCGGCTTGATCTGGTAGGCGATGCCGAGGCGCGGGGCGAAGTTCGTCCAACTATTCCCGACATTGCCGTTGGAGGCGATGCCCGGGCTGCCGGCCACCCACACTTCGCCGGTATCAGCCTGTACCCAGCCGCCGTTGCCAGGCGCATTCACGGTCTGTGGGAAGTAGATTTCCCAGCGCAAGCCGTAGTTGACGGTGAGCTTGGGAGTAACGCGGTAGGTGTCCTGACCAAAGAAAAAGAAGCGCTTCTGCCGCTCGGCGGCGTTGGTAACGTTGCTGACGTAGCGGTTGAAGGAAGTCACCGCACCGAGCAAATAGGTGGCCAAGGCCAAGCCCGCCCCGTTAGGGCCCTCGGTGAAGCTGTTGTTGAAGTAGAGTTCACCGGCGCGGTGCGAATCGCTTGGGACGCGCAGGTTCATGGCATAGCGGAGGTCGGTGCCGAACTTAATGCTATGGTTGCCACGGATGTTCGTCCAGTTGTTGACGAACTGGAATTGCTGCTCCTGTTCATTCAGGGGGCAATTACACTGGTTGGCCCCCAGGCTATAGCCCCAGTCGAAAGTTCCCGGCCCGTTCGTGAGGGCGAAGTATGGCATGCCGGAGGTGTAAGTCTTATCGAGGTTCAGGCCGGGAATACCAGCGTCGGCGGCGGGGCTGGTGCCGAGACCGTTGGGATTCACAAACACGCGGTAGCGCATGAACCCAAAGCGGAAGTCGGTGAGCCAGGTAGGCTTGAGGGTGTAGTCAAAGCCGTAGGCGACGCTTTGATTGCGGACGCTGGACTGCCCGGCGAAACCCCCTACGCTGGGATCGACGTTGAACGCCGGTCCGCCCACCAGGGTGCCGAAGAGTCCAGGCCCCTGGCGAGCAAACTGCTGGAGACTGTACCGGCCAAACATGTGCAACTTTTCGGTGATGTACCAGTCGTTGCGAACGTCGAAGCCATCACTGTTGAACACCTGGCTGCCGGAAGCAAAATAGTTGTTAGCCGTCGGATCGCTGGGTGTCGCGTTGGGCATCGGGATGTTAGCCAGCATTTTGGCCGCTGCCACGGCAGCCGGCGTCTGAAGCATGGATGGCGGAATCTTGTTGCCGGGGAACTGCTGTCGCTGGTTTGGGGGAAGGATATTGCCACTGGCGTCGAAGGGATTGTAGATATTCGTCCCGCCAGCGGCAGCCAGAGCGCTCAGGTCGCCCGCCCGTTCCGCCGCGGTTGGAACGCGCGCCTGGCCGGACCCGCCGAGGGAGCGGCGGGTGCCCTGATAGTCTCCGAAAATGAAAACCTTATCCTTTTTGATCGGTCCGCCTAAAGAGCCGCCGAACTGGTTCCAAACGCTGTGCGGGACCGTGTCAATACCGCCGCAAGCCGCGCCGCACTGCGTGAACGGGTCACGGGCGCTGGTGGCATTCACACGGTTGAACTCGAAGACGTCACCATGAACCTCGTTGGTCCCGGATTTGGTCTGGGCGGTGACGACTCCGGCGGTGGCCTCGCCAAACTCCGCGTCGTAGTTCTGCGTGGTCATCTTAGCTTCCGTCACCGAATCCAGGTTGGGATTGATGACGATGATTCCCAGAATGGGGTCCTGGTTTGAGGTGCCATCCAGCTGGTAGTCGGTGCCACTAAAGTGCTGCCCGTTCACCATAATTTGAATGGCGCCCTGCGGGTTCTCGCTGGCGGCATGTTGCCAGCCGAGCCGCTGGGTGCCAGGCGTCAACAGCTCAAAGGCCGTGAAGTTGCGGTTGAAGATGGGCAGGTCCTGAATCTGCCTCTCGTTGAAGGTCTGGGCCACATCCGTCTTCTCGGTCTTGAGCAGCGGGACGGAGGCTGTGACCTCCACGGTTTGGGTCACGGCACCGAGCTTCAAAGTCGCATTGACCTGTACGGCGGCGTCTACGTTCACCTGCACGTTATCCTGGACGTAGGTTTCGAAGCCCTCCTTCTCCACGCGAACCTGGTAGGCACCCACGACCAGATGCGTCTGCTCGTAGTTCCCCGAGGCATTAGTCACGGTTTCATACTTCACCCCCTTGGAAACCGACGTGATGATAACCTTGGCGCCCGGTACCGCCGCCCCTTGCTCATCGGTCACGGTTCCTACGATGCTGCCGTACACGGCCTGGCTGAAGGCGCGAGGCATCCAGCACGCCAGCATCAATCCAATCAAGCCCGCGGCACGCAATCCTTGCTTTCGCATATCGCCCCCCGATTCGTTAGCGTGGCGCGAGAGCCCATCGCAGCAGGAGAAGTCCCACTCACACCAGGGCGGCCACACAACCCGCCGCAAAACCCTCCACGCCCGGTATCTCGCGCTTCGCCATTGCTGTTCTGACCTGCTTTGGCGCTCGACCAGAGACTATCCTGGCGAAGCTACCCTTTCTGCTTTCGCTGAAAATGACTACCCGCAGCCTGGTTTCTGTTTGCTTGCCAATTGCCCGCTCGCAGCGCGGGCTCCCGGTTGACGGACGTTGGGGCCTACCCGACCCCGACGTGCCGATAAAATGCCTTAGCGTAGTTCAGCTTGTCAAGAGAAATATTGCACGGCGCGGTTGCCGCAACGGACGGAGGTGGCACCCGCCACCTCCGGCTCCTTGCGGCAGAAGGCGAGGCTGAAGAGTCTGCGCAACGTAAAGTACTGGTCCCCCTCAAAGGCACCCCGGACCGTGTGGTAGGATAACTGGCTTGGAGTTGCGCTCATCACGGCGACACGCTCCTCGCTATCACCATGACGATTACGCTCAAAAGCCCGGCATCCAAGATGGCGGCGGTGATTCTAATTTCGCTGGGGTTTCTGGCGCCCATCCTGTGGGTGGCCAAGACGGCGCTCGCCAGTATGGTCTCGGAGCACCCAACGGTGCAAAGCCTTCAACTGGCGGCACAGCTTGATCCCACGAACGCTGAGTATGCCTTGTACCTGGGCCGGCAGCTTCAATACAACGTAGCCGACATCGATAGTTCCCGGGCAGCGGCTGAGCTTCTCCATGCCATTGAGTTGAACCCCTTCGAACCTCAAGCCTGGCTGGATCTCAGCCGGAATCTCGATCTACAGGGGAAGACAGCGGAGGCTGAGGTGGCGCTGCGTGGATCCGATTACATGGCACCACACCTCCCAGGGTTTCAGTGGTCCATCGCTAACACTTTCCTGCTGCATGGCGGCACCGATGAGGCTTTTCGTCACTTCAAAGCGGTGCTGATGGCGGCCCCGGATTACGGCGCGCAAATCTTCCGGATCGCCTGGAAGGCGGCCGCCAACCCTCAGCAAGTTCTCAATGAGGTCCTCCCGGACAGCCCGTCCGTGCAACTCGACTACCTGAATTTTCTCCTCGCGCAACGCCACGAAGATGCAACCGACAGTGTCTGGAAGCGCGTCGAAGCTACACCCGGCTCCTTTCCCGTGACCAAAGTCTCCCCCTATTTCGACTATCTCCTCGGCAAACACCGGCTCGATGACGCCAGCCGCGTGTGGGCCGATCTGGTGCGGCGCGGCCTGGTCCCTTCGACTGACCAAGCCAATGAGGCAAATATGGTCTTGGACGGCGATTTCGAAGAGCCGGTGCTCAACCTGGGATTTCAGTGGCGGTTTTCCAACGTCGACGGGGTGCAGGTGTCAATTGACAACACCACCTTCCGCTCGCCCGGTCACTCCCTGAGGGTCGAGTTCGAAGGGAAGAGCAACCTCGACTACCACGACTTTCACCAGCTGGTCCGCGTTCAGCCCGGCCACCGCTACCGTTTAACGTGGTTTATGAAGACGGACGACATCACCACCGATAGCGGTGTACGCGCTGGCGTCCGAGACGCTTATAACCTGCACGCCCTCGATCAAGATTCAGAATCTGTGACGGGCACCACGGCCTGGTCCCCCTATAGCATGGACTTTACGACCGGCCCCAAGACGGATCTGGTGGTGTTGTCACTTCCCGTTCGGGTGCCCACTCCCAAACTGGACAATCTGGTCAAAGGACGAGTGTGGATCGACGACGTGCAACTGGTCCCTCTTAAGTAACGGCCCGCCGCTGACGGATCGAGGGGCGGCTCTCCTTCCGGCCTGGAACTTTCCCCCTGCTACCTCATCGGGCAGCCAGCTCTGGTCAGACAAGAGGAAGCATCTGGCGGTCAAGGGTGGTAGAGGTATATTTCCGGCGGGGCACGGGCGGCCTCGGCGAGGGCGGCCTCGCAGCGCCTAGGACGGCTCTGCGAGGCCGGATGGTGAGAATAGATGGAGCTTAGAAGTTCACCCGCAGCCCGAACTTGATGGCGCGCTGGCCTTGCACCGTGCTGTCGATATTCGATGCCAGAGTTGAGCCAGTGAAGAGCGAGGGGATGCCGAATCCCGTGCCCTCGGCGGCCAGGCCAGCGTCGTCCAAGAAGGGATCGATGCTGCTGAAGTTGGGGTGGTTGAAGATATTTTGGATGTCCATGTGGAAGCGGACGCTGACGCGTTCGGAGACCTTCACCGTCTTGAATAGGCCGAAGTTGCCCACGTTGGTGTGGTAATCCCGCACGATATTGCGGCCGGCATTCCCATATGGCGTCCCGAAGATGGTATCGGCCTGCGGGCCGTTGACGATGAAGTGCACTTGACCCGGCGAGACCGTCTGCTGTGCCCCGCTGGCGTTGATCGCGTTCAAACTCAGCAGGGTGCTAGCTCCCAGACTACAGCCCACGCCGAAGTCAGCGCAGGCGTCGGCAGCATAGATGCCCACGTTGGGGATCGGCGCGACCGGGCTGCCGAGGAAGGGACGGAGCCCTTCAACACCACTGTTGAAGGCGCCCATAAAGGCCGAATCGGCGTACGTATTGTTCAGCGCGAATTGGATTGGCGTGTACGGCTGGCCGGAAGCGAGGATATAGGATCCCGAAAGTCCCCACCCACCCAGCACTTTGCCCAGCAGCCCGTGCTGATCCCGCAGGAAGGGCAAGTTCTCGACAAAGCTAATCGTGAAGTTCTGCGGGATATCCAACCCCGAAAGACCGTGTTCGGCCCTCACGAAGTCGAGGGGATTCTGCGAGAAGGCGACGGTGTTCGCGCCGGCGAAGGTACCGAAGATTTCGCTTACGTTATCCGTTGTCTTGCTCCAGGTGTAGGCGGCGTGGACGGTCAATTGATGAGCCAGGTTGGTGGCCCGCAACTCCGTCTGCAGCCCTTCGTAGTCGGAAACACCCGTGTTGGTGCGCTCACGAACAACGCCCAGGTTGCAGTTGACCCGGCCCACCGCCGAAGGTACTACGGCCTGGGAGTCCGGGCACGGTGTCACGCCGGAAGGCAGGAGCCCGGGAAAGATAGGCGTCAATGAGCCACCTGTGCTGGTAAAGAGCTGCGCAATCTCCGGATTCTCGTTGATCGATTGGAAAAGGTTAGCGCCGTGGTTGCCCACGTAACGGGCCTCGAACACGGCTCCCGGCGCCAGCTCGCGTTGCACTCCGAAGGACCACGACTGGACATGGTCGGCGCGGAAGTTCGGGGTGATAGTCGTCTGGTTGAATGACCGGGGGTCAGCTACACCCAAAGTGAGGAAGGGCGCCAATTCAGCGCGGACCGTCGGGCCAAAAGGTGCCGAAGGCAAGGGGTTGTTGGCCGCTGTGGCTCCAGTGAGTGTCTGCGCCAGCACCTGGGGCGCGGAGCTGGCGATGTTGAGATAAATGTTATAAAAGGGAGGATCGTAACTTAGGCGGTATCCGCCGCGCAGCACCAATTTGCCACCTCCCCACTGCGGCGTGTACGCGAATCCAGCGCTGGGCCCGAACTCGTTTTTCGGCGCGGGAATGATGGGGAAAGTTCGGACGGAAAGCGGCAGAGCCGGATTGAAGAATGGTTGAGAGCTGGTCTCATTCTTGACCGTCAGGGTGTGGAACAGGTTCGCGGGCTGGCCGAAGTAGGTGTAGGTCAACCCCAGGTTGAGGGTCAGGTTGGATTTCACTTTCAGGTCGTCACCAAAGTAGAAGAAATTGTCATGCTCTCGGAAATCGAGTGTCGGGGTTCCCAGGGTGATCGAAATTCGTCGAGGTCGGTTGAGCGCAAAGGCCGAGAAGCCTGCCGCCCCGGGAGTCGTAAACTGAAAATTGCCATTGAAGTTGGGCAAGAACACGTTGGGGGAACGCTGATAGGTAATGTTCGCTCCGGCCTTGAAGGTATGGAGCCCGCGGGCGTAAGTCCAGTTGTCCTGAAATTGGTAAGTGTTGACGATACGCCCCTGAGGAGCATTGGTTGCCGGACCGAAACTCAGGAATCCCGATGGCAAGGTCACACGCGTCAGCGCCGTGGCCAGCGAGCCCTGATTGGGAACCGTGTTGCCGATGCCGTTGCCACCAAACTCCACGTTCAGGCGCCCGTAGCTCAACCGCAGTTCATTGACCATAGCTGGAGTGAAAGAACGAGTCCAGCTGAAGCCGAAGTCAGTGCCGAACGAGGGCACGTTGGCCGGATAACCGGCGGCCGCGGTGCCAAAGGGGTCGCCGTTCAAGGGCGTAATCTTCTGATAGAGATACCGGCCGTAGAACCGATTCTTTGCGGTGTTGTAGTCCAAGCGAGTCGTCCAGTCGTATTCGTGGGTTGGAGTGCTGAGTGTGCGCTCCACACCCGAGAACTCCACATCGCATGAGCCGCCGCTGGCCGTGGTGAGGGTCTCAACCTTGGGGTTGATGGGAGTTGGGTTGCCTCCCTTAATTCCGAAAGGGCCAAACTGCTGCAGCGCCGCCACCGACGCGCTGCCAGGATAGCAAGCCGCCAGCTGGGTCAGCCCCGTAGGATCGGGTGTCAAATTACCGCTAGAATATACCGAAGAAGAATTCAGTACATCCGCGTCAAAGCCACCGAAGACAAACAGTTTGTCCTTGATGATCGGTCCTCCGGCGCTCGCCCCACTGAATGTCTCCGTAAAGGAAGGCACTTTGTGTAGCCCCTCGAAAGCCTTCTGAGTATTGGAGAGGCTGTTGAGCTTGGAATCTCCCAGAGTGCCGAAGACATCTCCGTGCCAGTTGTTAGTGCCGGACCTGGTGATGATGTTCACAACCGAGCCTGAATTCCGGCCGTATTCAGGCCCAAAGTTGTTGGTGATCACCTGGTACTCTTGGACGAAATCGGGGTTGCCCAGGAACAGGTAAGGGCCTGCTACAGAGTTGTCATTATTGTTCTGCCCGTCGATTTGCTGGTCGTTGTTCCGCCCTCGCACACCATTGACAGCGAACCCTACGCCATTCGCATTCGAAAACGAGTTGTCACGGCTTTGGACGACGCCCGGCAACTGAAGGGCCAGGAAGTCCAACCCCTGATTCTCCATGACGCCCGGGAACTGCATGATGGTCGTGTTGCTGATGGTGTTTGATATTTGTGCCTGCGTGCTCTCCAGCAGTGGCGGAGCGGCCGACACCTCAACCGTGGTCGTCACCTCTCCCACCTCAAGCCGGATGGTGCCTAAGCCGGTGTCGGCCGCGGCGTTCACTTGGACGCCGCTTAGCGTGCTCTGCCGGAACCCCTGTTTGGAAATCGATAGGTTGTAAGTGCCGACAGGAAGCAGTAACAAATGGAAGACGCCGCTGGAATCTGTTTTCGTTACAGACACTTGGTGGGTCGCGGTGTTGGTGGATGTTACCTCCGCACCTGGCACGGCCGCTCCGGATGGATCGACCACCGTGCCGGAAATCGACCCCAAGACCACTTGCGCTTCTGCCTTAGGGAGGTAAAGGCCATAAGTCAGGCAGGCAAGCAGGCCGCCAAGCAGAATCTTGTTTGATCGTTGGCTGGTCACGACGAACCCTCCTCTTGATCGCTTTCTGAGCATGGCGCAGCCGTTGCCACTTGGGCGCTAGGAAGCGCGACTGCCAACCACCCGGATGAGCCGTTCGTGTGAGGAGTCGCCCAGGCCGCCACGCGCAGGCGTGATACTTCCCTGCACAACCCCTGCCAAACCATCCCTCAGCAGCTAAGTTCTTGGTGCGGCGGGGGACTTGCACCCTTTAGTATCTCGGTGAATGGCGTGGTCTGATGAAAAATGGAAGCCCGATACTGAATTTCATAACACGCCGCGCCCTCCCAACAGGCAGACTAAGCCGGAGATTCGAGTGCCCAACGGAGCCAATAACCCCAAACGTCTAGGCATGAGATAGGGTTCAAGTCTTACAATGCTGGAGATGACGCACGCAAACTGGGAAGATACCAGTCCCGCTGGCGTGTGATGACGCGCAAGGAAGCAAGTAAGACTTTGGAAAGGGCGGACTTGCGAAATGGAAACGCTGGTCACCTACAGCGCCTGTGAGATGGCGGCGATGGTGCGTGCCCGCAATGTTTCACCCCGCGAGCTGGCTGAGGCGCATCTGGCACAGATTGAACGCGTGAATCCCATGATCAATGCGTTTGTCGATGTCGACGCGGAGCGGGTCCGAAAGGCAGCTGGCGATGCGGAGGCCGCAGCGATGAAGAATGAAATGCGCGGGCCACTGCACGGGGTTCCCCTCACCATTAAGAGCTCGATTGACGTGGCCGGGCTCCGCTGCGAGGCCGGCTCACGGCTTCGGTCCGGCTACGTCGCGGCGAAGGACGCGCCGCTAGTGAGCCGGCTCAAGTCCGCCGGTGCGATTATTCTCGGCAACACTAACATCCCTGAGTTCCTCATGGCATACGAAACGGACAACCTGATCCAGGGGCGCACCAACAACCCTTGGGACCCGGCGCGGACGCCGGGCGGCTCCAGCGGCGGCGAGTCCGCGGCAATCGCCGCGTGTTGCTCAGCCGCGGGTGTCGGCAGCGATGGCGGCGGGTCCATCCGTATCCCGGCCCACTTCACCGGGATTTGCGGACTGAAGCCGACCCCAGGGCGCATTCCCGCCACCGGGCATTTCCCGAGCTGCACTGGAGCCCTCGCACAACTGGGCGTCGTGGGACCGATGGCCAGGACCGTGGAAGACCTTCGAATGATGTTTGAAGTGATGGCCGGCCCAGACATCGGCGACCCCTCGGCAGCACCTGTGCCGCTGCGGCGGATCAGCGAGGATGACCTCCGCAAGCTACGCATCGGCTATTTCGAGGACGACGGCCGCACGGCCGTCACGCCCGAAACCCGCGCGGCCGTGGCTACCGCGGCGCGTGCTTTGAGTGAATGCGGCTTTAGAGTGGTCCCGTTCCGTCCGGGTGGCTTGACCCGTGCCCGAGAACTCTGGTGGACGTTGTTCGGACCTGGCGTGGCCGCGGCTTTCGCCTCGATGCTGGCGAGCCGCGAGGCAGAGCTCAGCCCGCTTTTTCTCGAATATTTGGGGCGGGTACGTGCGTCGCCGCCGCTGACTCTGCAAACACTGATGAACACCCTGGCGGAGCGCGACACTCTTCGCGCCGAGGTTTTGGAGCAGATGCAACAGATTCCGGTATTGCTCTGCCCCGTCTGCGCGATTCCCGCCTTCCGCCACGGCGAGCGCGAATGGGTCGTTGGCGGGCAGCGCGTTGCCTACCTGGAAGTTGACTGCGACGTGATGACCTATACCCAATGGTGGAACCTGCTGGGCTTCCCGGCCGTCGCTGTGCCCGTTGGGCATTCTCCCGAAGGCTTGCCGATCGGAGTCCAGGTGGTCGGCCGCCCATGGGAAGAGGAAGAGATTCTTGCTGTGGCGCGAACGATCGAGCGGGCCGTCGGCGGGTGGCGGCCGCCGTTTCAGTGACCCGCCGAGAGAACCTAGGCTTTGTCGCCTACTGCGATGGTTCCGAAGGTCTTTGAGGAACCTGGCGCGCCCGAGGGAGTCCGCCGGGTAGCAGCAGGGCGGTTTGGCAGCGAACTTCATCAACGCGAAGGCCAACCGCGGACGCAGTCGCCGGATGAATTAGTCCAGCTCACGCCCGCCGCGGCGGACACTTTTCCTGGCCGGACACCGGCAAGAGACAGGCCAACCCATACTGCGCATCAGCACTTTCTCATGCTTCTCATCGCTACGACTCCCAACGGCTAAGGGTCAACGGCCGTGACCCGGAGGACCGCCTCGCTGCGTGGCTCAAAGGCCGGCTCGTTCCTCCGAAACTCAAGATCGGTAATCCTCGGCTTCCTTCCGGAAAAAGGTCGACTTGGCATGTTGCGACCCAACACGGACACATACGACAAGGGTGCCCCACAAGGAGTACGCAGCACGCGTCCCGACTTGCGAGCTCATTCCACTCCTGATTCTGGCGGGCCCGCGGATTGCTAGACGCCGTCGAGGCACGTAAGTCCCAGCTCCGTCAGCCTTTCTCTTAGGCGGTTGTCCTTTCACGGGCCCAGGGACTTCAGGTAGCTGATAATCTGCCACCGTTCCGGGTCAGGTAGCTTGGACCACGACGGCATACCACGACGTAGGTTGCCGTTCACCAGCAACCAGTGCAGATCTCCCTCTGTGGCTTGTTGCTGGACGCGCAGGCTCCGGAGGGATGGGGCCTTGCCCAGGCCTTGGGCGTTCTTGCCGTGGCACTTGGCGCAATGCTCAGCGTACAGACGCCCGCCCGCCGCGACCGCATCGGGCTGGCCACGAAGCGGATTCGGCCGCGCGTGCTCGCGAGCTGGCACCTCTTTCAACCAGGTACCGTTGGCAGCCGCCAGTAACCCTATGGCCGAAGCGAACACCAGCAAGATGAGTCGTGGGCGGATCACCGGGTACCTCCGCGGCGAAAGGCGGAGACGGCGCGGCCTAGCGCTTGGCCGATTTCGTAGGAGACGCCGAAGCGGTAGATCAGCGGCAGGCTGTAGCTGTTCAGCCCGAACTGGGGCGAGAGGGACAGGGCAAGGCCGTTCGGAGACTTCCAGTTGAGGGTTGGACCCAGGTAATGAGAGGTCAGTCGGGTGCCAAAGCGGTAGCGATCACCTAACCCGCCATACATTTCCACTCCCGCGACGAAGCGCTCACGGCAGAACCCGCAGGGGCGCGGGCTTGCCATCAGGCGGAGGGGCCGACTAAGCCCCAGGGCATAGCCAAACTCCCAGGGATTATTGGCAAGATTCTTTTCGGCAATGAAATTCTCGCTGATGTTCCACCCTCCCACATTGCTGCCCAGAATCAGTCTCAGTTCTATCTCCCGTTCTTTCTCCTGGCGCGCTTCACCGTTGGGATTGGTCAAGTCGGCCTTGCCGTCGTGCCCTACCACTTCGCGCAGCGCCTTATCTGCGCTGATGTTTGCGAATTCGGTGTATAGAACCGGGTTAATCCAGTGCTCCCGCAGCAGGGGGCGCAGGCGATTCTCCCAGCGGTAGCCGGTAAAGATGGTGCTATCGTGAAAGGTGGACTGGCCATCCAAGTAAAACTCGGATGTCCACCAGCCCTTCACCCCGTACTCGAATTCCAGGGTGCTCCCTACAAAGCGATTCCCTCCAAGCGGCTTGCCGGTGGCGCTGAGGAATGCGATTTCGAGATTGCCCGGCTCCTCCATATCATGGCTGTAAGTAACGAAGTACGGCCATTCCTGCGCCACAGAAGTGCTTGGACTGGCCGCTAGGGTGACGGCCACCCAAAGGGCGCATTGCAGGCCTGAAAGCGTCGTAGACAGAACTCTTTTTGACCACTTCCTGTTCCCGTCTGTGGAGAGGACAGGACGGGGACTCGCCAGAATGGATGGCTCGAGTGAAGTTGGCGCCCCTACGCGGGCACGCGAGGTTGAAGTAATGTCGGCTCCACAAAGTTTCCGCGGGCGGACGGAGGTAAGAAGGGGCGAATCGGGAAACACACTAGCTGGACTGCAGAGGCTTCCGCCAGGCATCGGTTCTCTCCTTGGTTGAAGTGCTGGCAGACTTCGCCTATACTGCAGACGGTCGCCAGCCCTAGGTTGTCGATCAGGGGGCCCCTACAGCGCTTCGCCACAAGTCCCTGTATGGGGCCCGCTCGTTGCTGTCAAGCTTGAGTTCACGGGCAGGGGGAAGGCTTTTCCCCTCCTTCCGGCCCAACTGCTCTGGCGCGACAAGCCGGGCAGCGCCCACCGATTTCAAGCCGGGCCACCTCCACGTCAAAGCCCTGGCGCACGATCTCCTCTTTGAGCTGTTCGAAAAGGGGGCTGGTGGATTCTTCGATTCTCCCGCAGATCAAACAAGCCAGGTGAAAGTGGTCGCTGCCTGTCTTGGCCTCGTAATAGTGCTTTTCTCCGTTCAGGTGCATCAGGTCGAGTTCATCGATCAGACGGTGCCGTTTGAGCAGGTCAAGCGTGCGATACACCGTAGCTCGATGGATGCTAGGCAAGCGCTGCTGGGCGAGCCGGAGAAGCCCGGCCGCGTCCAGGTGCTCCTGAGCCCCCTGGATCAGCTCGAATAGGAGTCGGCGCTGCGCCGTGATGCGGAGCCCATGCAAGCGAGCATCGGCTAACAGGGAGCGGTGTTCAGAGGGTTGGTTGGCCACTATGGCTAGACGCGACTGAGTCGCATGATTTCACCTTGGCACTCCCTCTTTCACGCGACGGTGTCGCATAAACCATTCAAAATAAACTTTCTATACCAAACAGTGCAAATTAACCTCTCGCCCTCCGCCGTGTCAAGAACTTTTTCACCCTTACCCGCCATCGCCACGCTCTCTCCGGTCCGTCGACGAGCGGCGCAGGCTGCTTCCCGGCCGCGGGAGGCCTCAGCGTTTACGCCTGTTGTCGGCAACTTCCGGCGCAACGCCTTCTCCCCCTTGCCCGGGCATGAAGGCAGGATGGGGGCAGTCATCGAGGCCGCGAATTACCGTCTCTTCACTGGGAAGGGGCGAAATAGCCGTTTTTGGCGCGGACGCGGAGCCCCTTTTGCAGAGGTTCCAGGGTAATGGTGCGGAAGGTTCCGTCGCGCGCTGGATTGGAGGAAATGTAAGCCAAGCTGTACTGGCTGCGGAGCTCGCGAGAAATCTCCTGAAAGTTCTCAGCGAGGTCGCTGGCTTCAAAGGGGAAGAAAGCTTGGCCGCCGGTCTGGTCGGCGAGGTATCGCAGCACCTTGTCGCCGTGGGTGTCGATGCCGGAGCGGTTGGTACTGATGGCGTAGATCGTGACTTCGGCCCGCTGAGCCATGGAGAGGGCTTCGTCGCGCGAGTGCTGGCTGTTATTGTCACGCCCGTCGCTGATGAGGATCATGACGCGGCGGAGGTAGGGTTCGGGTGGGGGCAGCAGCATCATTTTTTCCTTGCAGGCGAAATAGATCGCATCGTAAAGCCCGGTACCGCCGCCTGCCTGCAAGCTACGAATGGCCTGCGAAAGCTTCTCCAAGTCGTCGGTGTAGTCCTGTAGAAGCTGCGGCTCGATGTCAAAGCCGACCACGAAGGCCTGATCCTTACCCGGGCGGAGGATATCGTTCAGAAAGTCGATGGCAGCTTCTTCTTCAAAGCGCAGGCGGTCGCGGATGCTATTGCTGGTGTCGATGAGGATGCCGATGCGCAGCGGCAGATTAGTTTCGCGGTCGAAGAAGCGAATGGTCTGCGGCTTGTTGTCTTCCAGGACGCGAAAGTCATCCTTCGTCAGATCCAGGACGAGGTGATTCTTTTTGTCCGTCACCGTGAACAGGACATTGACTAAGTTGACGTTGACCCGGATGGGCTTGGAGGCGGTGGCTTGTTGACCGTTCGACGGTGGAGCGGCTGCCTTTTCTCCGGGGGCTGGTGGCGCCGATGGCGAGGTCACGGGCGCCTGCGCTCCCAAGCATCCGCAGGCCCCCAGCATGACCAGCCCTGCTGCGATGACCCGGCGTGGCATGGACATAAAAATTATAGGGATGCGCGTATCCGAGCGTCAATAGAGCCGGCCGAACGAACAACCGAACACCCAACCGCGCCTGTGCTCCCCGGTTTGACCAGCTCATTCCCGCCCAGGTATGCTGGCCTGCCGCGCAAGTGGCTCGAGGAGCGCCGAGTGAGAATCAAGAAGGCGACCAAAAAATACGAAGCCTGGCTTGGCAGGCACACCAGGCTCGTACCCGCTGACTTGCGGCTGAAGCACGCCCGCATGGCCGAGGCACCGTTTCCTTTCCTGCGGGCGACGTTCTACCGTTGGATGCAGGTCTGGCCGAAGGTCTGCCCCGCCCTGGCAGGTGCTCCCAAGGTGCTCGCCGTTGGCGATTTGCACGTAGAGAACTTCGGCACCTGGCGGGACATCGAAGGCCGGCTCGTCTGGGGCGTCAACGATTTGGACGAAGCCTACGTGCTGCCTTACACGCTCGATCTCGTACGCCTCGCCACCAGTGCCCGCCTGGCGGCCGCCGCCAACCACCTAGCCCTCGACTGCAAGGATGCCTGCGACGCCATCCTGGAAGGATACACGAAGACCCTCCGGGACGGCGGCTGGCCGGTGGTGCTCGGCGAGCAACACCACTGGTTGCGCGACTTGGCGCAGAGCAGCCTACGCGATCCCTTTCTGTTCTGGGGCAAGATGGCTTCGCTGCCCACGTACCGCGGCGATGTGCCCAAGGGTGCGCTGAAAGCCATCGAGTCTCTCCTGCCGGAGCGCGGGCTCTATTACCGGGTGGCGCATCGCGTTGCCGGACTGGGCAGCTTAGGACGGCAGCGCTTTGTGGCCATTGCCGACTGGCGTGGCGGCAAGATTGCCCGCGAAGCCAAGGTCCTGGTGCCGTCCGCCTGCGTGTGGGCCAACGGTGAGGGCCCACAAAAGCTGCTGTATGAAGAGGTGCTGGCCAAGGCCGTTCGCTGCCCCGATCCCTTCGTCCATGTGCGGGGGCGCTGGGTGGTGCGCCGGCTGGCCCCTGACTGCAGCCGCGTCGAGCTGGCTTCGCTCCCCAAAGAGCGTGATGAGATTCGCCTGCTGCGCGAGATGGGCCGAGAGACCGCCAATATCCACTTGGGAAGCCGGAAGGCCATCAAACAGGTGCTACGCGACCTGGCCAAACGCCCGGCCACCTGGCTGTACGAAGCCACCGAACGAATGGCCCAGGCGACGATTCGCGATTGGAGGGAGTGGAAGAGCGGCGCAAAACCGTCATGAAAGTCTCCCTTCCCTGACCGGCCTAGAGCCGTTCCGGGAAGCTGTTCAGGCGTCGCTCCGCCCCCCTGACCGCTTTTCTTCCCCGGGGCAAGGGGCAACGGCCGGACGCGGTTGAGGGCTGAACCACAGGAGAGGCATGAACGCCCTTTTTCTCCACGATGCCGCCCAACTGCTGACGCTTGCTGGCCTGCCTGTCCCGCGGCGCGGTCGCGACCTGGGCCACCTGGGCATCATCCGATCCGGCTCGCTCTTGGCGTACAACGGAACGATCATTCGAGTAGGCAGGACTCGCGATCTTCTCCCTCAAGCCCGCCGGCTGAAGGCCCGCCCGATCGACTGTCGGGGCTGCGTGGTGATGCCAGGCTTCGTGGACGCCCACACCCACCTGGTCTTCGCTGGCAATCGCGTCGCGGACTTTGAGCAGCGCATCCAAGGCAAGACGTACGCGGAAATTGCCGCGGCGGGCGGCGGCATCCGGCTTTCGGCACGCTTGCTCCGCGCCGCATCCAAGACGCAGCTGGTCGGGCAGGCCCTGGGGTTTCTGACCCAATTGGCGGCGCACGGCACCACGACCGTCGAGGTAAAAACCGGCTACGGGCTGGACATCCGGAATGAGCTGAAGATGCTCGCGGTGATCCGGCAGCTTCGGAAGCGTTCGAGCTTGGAGATCGCGCCCACCCTGCTGGCAGCCCACGCTGTCCCACCCGAGTACGCCAACCGCCCGGCACGCTACGTTCGCCAGGTTTGCCGCCACCTGATTCCGCCAGCGGCCCGGCATGCAGAATTCATTGACTGCTTCTGCGACCGCGGAGCGTTCACCGTGGCGCAATGCCGCCAGATCCTCCAGGCGGGTGTCCGCCGCGGGCTGGTGCCGCGCCTGCACGCCGAGCAGATGGCGCACACCGGCGCGGCGCGCCTAGCCGTTGAAATGAACGCTGCCTCGGCCGATCATCTCGACCACGTCCACGGCCGCGACATCCGAGCCCTGGCGCGCTCGACCGTGGTCGCGACGCTGCTCCCGGGAGTGAATTTCTTCCTCGGCCTAAACCGCTATCCACCCGCGCGCAGACTGATCGACGCCGGGGCGGCGGTGGCCCTAGCGACGGATTTCAATCCCGGAAGCTGCCCTACGCTGAACATGCAGCTCGTGCTGTCCCTGGCGGCAACAGCGATGCGCCTCTCGCCCGCCGAAGCTATCTCCGCCGCCACTATTAACCCGGCCTACGCCCTGCGCCGCCACTACCGGCTGGGCTCTCTCGAGCCAGGCAAGCAGGCGGACGTGGCCGTGATGGAGGTGTCCGATTACCGCGAAATTCCTTACTACTTCGGCTGGAACCATTGCCGCTGGACTATCAAGCGGGGGCAAGTTATTTACCCCGTTGGAGATCGTTAGCGGGTTGCTGGCCATGAAGGGGCCTCCCCAACCTGTAAGTCGGGCACCTGCCCCCATCCGCCTCGCCGCCATTGACGGCAGGAGCGAGGCGGTTATATTACTTTCTAGTATCGAGTAACGTGCAGTTTCCTCGCTGCCCAGAAAGGCTTGCCGTGTGTTTACCACCCTCACGCAATCAATTGCTCCCCATGGCATAGCTGCGCTGCCCCCAGGATTAGCTGCAGGCGTGGGAACGGGACCCCGGCCAGCGGGTACAAGCTCCCAAGCAGCGAGCGGGGCTAGGCTGGAGTAAGATCGAGTTTTTTTCGAACAAAGCCGTAATGTTGCCTGAAATCAACAGGTTACATTTTCACACTACCCCTGGCGGCACACCTCGAAGGCGCCTCAATCAGGAACTGGTAGACCTACGGATGCTCTCCATCCATCGCAGTGAGGGGATTGGCGAAGGTCTCGGGTCCAGATGGAGTCCGAGGTCAGAGCGAAGTCGACGTCAAGTTTTGACAAACAAAGCCGTAATGTTCCACAAAGTCAGTCACTTCCATTTTATGGAATTTCCCCAAAGGAAGGCGGGCTTTCGTGCTAATCTCCGAGGTTGGCGCCAGAACCGACAGTCCTCCACTGATGCGGGGCGTTCTAGACGCCCCAGGATGGGCGTCTATGACCAAAAAATCGAAGGCTCGAAGGCGCCAACTTATTGAAAATATGTGGCAGAAGCTTGTTCCACGGGTCGGACCAAGTTCAGTCTTCGCGAAGGACGGAGGCTGTTGAGTTGAATGGAATGCAAACAATTGTCGAGTGCGTGCCCAACTTCAGCGAGGGCCGCAACCTCGAAAAGGTGGAGGCGATTGTCCGCGCTCTGCTGGATGGCCCTGACGTCTATCTCCTGGATCAAGAAACTGACGCTGACCATAACCGCTGCGTCATCACTCTGGCCGGCACGAAAGAGAGTATCGGCGAAGCGGCGCTGCGCGGCATTGGCAAGGCTGGCGAGCTGATTGACTTGAACGGTCACCGGGGCGCCCATCCCCGGATCGGTGCCACGGATGTCGTGCCCTTTGTCCCTATCGCCGGCGTGACGCTCGAGGATTGTGTCCGCATCGCCGAGTGGGTAGCTGAGCAGGCCTGGCAGCGCTACCGCATTCCGACCTACCTGTATGAGGCGGCGGCTCGCCGGCCGGAACGCAGGAACCTCGAGAACATCCGGCGCGGACAATTCGAAGGGCTGCGCGAAGAGGTGCGGACGCATCCCGAGCGGCGTCCCGACTTTGGCGGCCCGGAGCTCCATCCCACCGCCGGTGCCACGGTGGTCGGGGCGCGGAAATTCCTCATCGCTTACAACATCAACCTAAACACGCCGGACGTGGCACTGGCCAAGTCGATTGCCAAGAAGATTCGCGCCTCGAGCGGCGGCTTCCCTTGTGTGAAGGCTATGGGGGTCGAGCTGCCAGCGAGGCGGCAGGCCCAGGTGTCCATGAACCTCACCGACTTTGAGACCACGCCCATCGCCACGGTGTTCGATGCCGTCACCCGCGAGGCGGCAGCCGCCGGAGCCACTGTGACGGATAGCGAGATCGTCGGGCTAGTGCCCCGCCGCGCCCTCGAGGACGCCGCCGTGCATTACCTGAAGATCGCGAATTTTAGGCCCGAGATGATCCTTGAAAATCGCCTGGCGAGGGTCCTCGAGCAGGCCGGGAAACCAGCGCAGCGCGGCTATAGCGCCGCTTTGGCTGGCTTCCTGGATGCTGTTGCTTCGCCGGCGCCGACACCCGGCGGCGGAAGCGCCGCGGCGCTGGCGGGTGCTCTGGGCGCCGCCTTGGGGGAAATGGTCTGCCAGCTTACGCTGAGGAAGCAATCGCTGGCGGCGCACCATGCAGCGGTGATCCAATCGCATCAGCGGCTAACGAGCCTCCGCCAGCGGTTGCAGAAGAACATCGACCGCGACGCCGCAAGCTACGAGGCGGTGGTGATGGCTATGAGAAGACCGAAAGCCACCGAGGCAGAGCAGGCGGTGAGAGCTGCAGCCATCGAGGCAGCCAGCCGCGAGGCTGCCCTGGTGCCACTTGAAACCGCCGAGCTCGCATCGCAGGTAACGCGCGAGATGGAGGCGCTGCGGGGCATCACCTTGCCTCAGGCAGCTTCCGACCTGAGCACAGGGCTGGCCCTCTCCCAGGCGGCGAGGGAAGGCGCCCTTGAGAATGTCCGGGTCAACTTGCCAGCCATCCACAACCCGGAGTGGCGGCGGGAAATCGAAGCACGGATGGAGGCACTGAACCAGTCATCCGGCGAAGCTGCCGATTGGGCATAGTCATGGAGAATCCCCAGACACCACGCCTGGACACGGCACTGGCCGTGCCGTCCCTGCCGGAAGTTCACCGGACGGTGGCGGTACCCGCCGGCATCAGCTTCTGGCGCAAGCTGTTGGTGTTCTCCGGCCCCGGCTTTCTGGTGGCCGTGGGATACATGGACCCCGGCAACTGGGCCACGGATATCCTGGGCGGCTCCCGCTTCGCCTATCAGCTCCTTTTCGTCCTGCTGATGTCCAACCTGATGGCAATCCTGCTGCAGAGCCTGGCGGCGCGGCTAGGTATCGTCACGCAGCAGGACCTGGCCCAGGCTTGCCGCGCCCATTATTCTCGCCGCACCAGCCTCTTCTTGTGGGTGATCTGCGAAGTAGCTATTGCCGCGTGCGATCTGGCCGAGGTGATCGGATCAGCCATCGCGCTGAATCTCCTGTTTCACCTTCCGCTGCTGGCGGGCGTGTGCCTCACCAGCCTGGACGTGCTGGCCATTCTTTATCTCCAGCACAAGCGCTTCCGCTGGCTGGAAGCCGTGGTGGTTACCCTCATTGCTACCATCGGTATCTGCTACCTGGTGGAAATCATCATGGTACGCCCGGAGTGGGGGGGCATTCTCCGCGGCCTTTTGCCCACCCGCCAGTTGCTGACGGACCGGGAGATGCTTTACGTCGCGGTAAGCATCCTCGGGGCGACAGTCATGCCGCACAACCTGTATCTGCATTCTTCGTTAGTGCAGACGCGAGCTATTGACCGCTCGCGGGAAGGCTTGCGCACAGCCCTGCGCTTTAACTTCCTCGACTCCTGTCTGGCGCTCAATCTCGCCTTCCTGATCAATTCCGCGATTTTGGTCATGGCCGCCGCCACCTTCTACCGCCACGGCATGTACCACGTGGCTGAAATTCAGGAGGCGTACCACACGCTTACCCCGCTGCTGGGCGCCCCGCTGGCCAGCTTTCTGTTCGCCCTCGCCCTACTGTGCTCGGGACAAAATTCCACCTTGACAGGAACTCTGGCTGGCCAGATCGTTATGGAGGGATTCCTGCACCTGCGGCTCTCGCCCTGGCTGCGCCGCCTGGTGACGCGCCTCCTCGCCATTGTCCCGGCCGTCATCACCGTGGCCCTTTACGGCCAGTCGGGTACGGCCAAGCTTCTGGTGCTGAGCCAGGTGGTTCTCAGCTTGCAGCTTTCGTTTGCGGTCTTTCCCTTGGTGCAATTCACCTGCGATCCGGCCAAAATGGGCGACTTCACCGTCCGCGGCTGGATGAAGCTGTTAGCATGGGTCACGGCATGGCTGATCCTGGCACTCAACGCGTATCTGCTGATTCTGGAGCTGTAGGGTTGGGGCCTTTCCGCCGCATCCTGGTGGCCCTCGACCACAGCCGGGCAGACTCCGTTCTGCTGGGGTGGGTTAAGCAGCTGGCCCGCCTGAGCCAGGCGGAGATCGTGCTGCTTCACGTTTCGACCGGCTGGGCGGCGCAGTGGCAAGGAAGTCTCGATCTCAGCGATTCGCAAGAGATGCGGGAAGACCGGGCTTATTTGGCGCAGGTGGAGAAGCAACTGCAAGAGGAGGGTTTCCGCGTGACCTCGCGTCACGCTTCCGGCAAGCCTGCGGACCGCATCCTGGAGACAGCACGAGCCGAGCAATGCGACCTCATCGCCATGGCCTCGCACGGCCACCGGCTGCTCTCCGACCTCATTTACGGGGCGACGATTACCAAGGTTAGGCACGAATCCGAGGTGCCTATTTTTTTGGTGCGTGGACCGGCGGGCGGTGCGCCGTCCGAAGGGGGATGAACGGCGCACACTTTTGGAGCAACTGCAGCTACCGCCCATCCCAAGGAGACGAAGGCGTTGGAATCGTTCCAACTGATTCCCGGATACGCCACCCCGCAGGGTACGGCACGCTTCCGCGACCGCTTCCAGGCACGCTGGCCAGGACATCTCCGCCAGGCCAACGGGCTCTGGCTGTCCTCGATCGGCCTCGGAACCTATCTGGGCCAACCCAACGCCCAATACGACACGCGCTATCGCGAGGCAGTCACCCTGGCGCTCGAAAGCGGCATCAATGTGATCGATTCCGCGGTGAACTACCGCCACATGCGGAGTGAGCGGGCGATCGGCGCCGCCCTGCGACACCTAATCTCCTCCGGGCGGCTCCAGCGCGACGAGGTCTTCATTGCCACCAAGGGAGGTTTCCTCACCTTCGACGGCGAGGAGCCTGCCGACCCGGCGGCGTATTTTCAGCAGCAGCTCCTGGATACCGGGCTAGTCGAACCCGAGCAGGTGGTGGCCGGGTGCCACGTCCTATCGCCCCGCTACCTCGAGCACCAAGTCGAAGTGAGCCGCCAGAACCTCGGCCTTGAGACCATCGACCTCTATTACGTCCACAACCCGGAGACGCAGCTGGCCGCCGTGTCGCGCGACGAATTCTACCGTAGGCTGGGCGCGGCGTTCGCCGTCCTGGAACAAGCGGTGCAACGGGGGCGAATTCGCGCGTACGGCATCGCCACCTGGAACGCCCTTCGCGTGCCCGCGGAGTCGCAGGAGGCTGTGTCCCTGGAGCGGGTGTTCCAGACGGCCCAAGCTGCTGCCCGCCGAGGGAACGAGCATCATTTTCGCGCCGTGCAACTGCCATTCAACCTGGCGATGCCAGAGGCGTTCTCGGCGCGTACCCAGGTTTTGAACAGCCAGGCGGTGTCTACCCTGCAGGCGGCCGAGGCGCACGGCTGCATGGTCTTCAGCAGCGCCACCCTTCTGCAGGGCCAGCTCGCGAGCGGCCTGCCACCGGAATTGCAGCGTTGCTTTTCCGGCCTTGAAACCGACGCGCAGCGCGCGATCCAGTTCGTCCGGTCGGCTCCGGGCGTCACCGCCGCTCTGGTGGGAATGAGCGACCGGCGGCACGTGGAAGAAAATCTCTCCACCGCTGCCCGCCCGCCGCTGAGCGCTCAACAGTTTCAGAGCCTGTTTTCCCGCTAGCGGGCGCCTCTGGAAGCGGGCGCAAGGCTTCAGGGCAAGGCGCAGGGAAGCCGCGCTCCAGCGGCTCGAAGGGCCGTTGCTGGGGAGCAGCGCTTGTGCCGTTATAATTTGTAGCTAACATTGAACGAGCGAGGGGTGCGGTGACTCACCCGGCGATTGTAGCGAAGCTCGAGCGTGCCTTGGACGCACTTCACCGCGCCGACTTTCCGGCAGCAGTTGAGCTCCTGACCGAAGTGGTCAACGAAGAGCCCGGTAATGCACGGGCATGGCAGAGCCTGGGCGTTTGCTATCAGGAAACGGCACAGCCCCATCTGGCAATGGAAGCGCTGATGCGCTCTTTGCGCGCCCAGCCGCTGGACGCGACGACGCACTACCTGCTCGGCAACGCCTACGGCGCAACGGGTCAGCTGGAGCGGGCGGCGGCCTGTTACCGGCGGGCACTGGAGATCGATCCCAGCCACGCCAAGGCGGAAGAATTCCTCATTAAGGCGGAATCCCTGCTCGAGAGCCGCGAGCATTACCGCACGGGGTTGAGGCTACTCTACAGCGCTGCACCTACGGCGGACGACCTGAACCGGGCCATCCGTGAACTCGTTCAGTCAGTGGCCATCTTTGATGGCTCGCCGGCGCGCGACAACCTGCTCGAAGCAGCACGCCAGCTTTTCGAGCTGCGCCGCGAATGGACGCTTCCGGCAGAAATCCCCCCGGAGCTCGAGCCATGGGCGTCGGCGTGCGAGCGCGGATTCCAGTGCGTTCAGTTCAAGAACTGGGTGGGTGCCCGCGCCGCCTACGAGGAGGCACTCCAGTACCGCGTACAGGATGCCTTCGTGCATCACGCGCTGGGATTCAGCTTCGTCGAGCTGGGTGAGCCGTCGGACGCCGTGCGAGCCTGGCTGCGAACCCTGGAGATCAACGCCGACTATGACTTCACCCAGTTCGGGCGCATCCAGCGCGCGCCGCCACGCTAGAGAAAGAAACGGACCCGCTGAAGCGGAAAATCCGGAGCGCGGCGTTCCCTTTCCGGATTTCGGACGGGGCCTTCGAGTGGCGAAGTTTGCTTTGCGCCTGAAAGTATGGCCAGCCGGCCCATCATCACCCTGACGACGGATTTCGGCCATGCCGACCACTACGTGGGCGTGCTGAAGGGAGTGATTCTGGGAATCAATCCTGAGGCGACCCTTGTCGACCTATGCCACGAAGTCCGCTCGCACGACATTTTGGATGGTGCCTATACCCTGGCTCAGGGCTACCGCTACTTCCCGCCCGGCACGATTCACGTGGTGATAATCGATCCGGGCGTAGGAAGCGCGCGCCGGCCCATCCTGGTGCGCGCCTCCGCCCACCACTTCGTGGCGCCGGACAACGGGGTGCTCTCCTTCGTCTACCAGCGCGAACCGGAAATCGAGGTGAGGCACATCACCGCCGAGCGTTATTTCCTTCACCCGGTCAGCCAGACCTTTCACGGGCGCGATATCTTCTCTCCCGTGGCAGCATGGCTCAGCCGGGGCGAAGAACCGAAAAGATTCGGCGAGGCCGTCACCGACTACGTCAAGCTTACTCCGCCTCAGCCGCGTCGCGTTGACGGGCGCCGATGGAAAGGGGTGACGTTGCACATCGATAAGTTCGGCAACATCATCACCAACATCACGCCCGCCGACGTGCCAGAGCTTTTCTCCGATTCTGCGCCCGGCTTTCGGATAGTGGTGAACCAGTACGAAATTACCCGTTTGTATCCCTCGTACTCGCAGGGGAAGCCGTCCGAGATTTTTGCCATCCTGGGCAGTTCCGGCTACCTCGAGATTGCCACCAACCGGGGATCGGCGGCTGAGGTGTTGGGCGTGGGGCGCGGGGCTGAGGTGAACCTGGAGCTGGAATAGTGAGTTAGGCTTCGGCGCGCGCGGGCGGTGAGACGGCTTCTCCGGGCGGTGCAGGAAGCTTTTCAACAGCGACTGTAGCCACCCGGCGCTGGTCCATTTCCCGAACGGTGAAGCGGTAGCCTTCGAACACGAAGGATTCACCGCCGCGCGGTATGATGCCCAAGCGCGCCAGCACGAAGCCGCCCAAGGTTTCGTATCCGGCGTCGCGCGGCAGCACGAGGCCGAATTCGTCAGCCAGCTCGCGCAGCGTCGTGGCGCCGTCAATGAGCAGGAGATTGTCACTGATGCGGCGGACGGGCGGCTCCGCCGGACGCTTTTCGCTTTCGATGTCGCCCACGATTTCGGCGAGGATATCATCGACCGTGACCAGGCCGACGTAAGTTCCGAATTCGTCCACCACCAGGGCGACGGGTGCGCGCTTGCGTCGCGCTTGGGCGAGCATCTGGCTCAAGGTGGTGGTTTCCGGAACCACCAAGGGCTCTCGAAGAATGGCCCGCAGGTCAAAGGGCGTATCCAAGGGAATGTGCCTCTCAAAGCGCTGGAAGGCCACACGCAGCAGATCGCGCGTCGAGAGGATGCCGATGACGCGATCTGGCGAGCCCTCATAAATGGGAATGCGCGAATGGGGATTCTGTGCTGCGCGCGCCAGGAGCTGGCGGAGATCCCAGGTGGCAGGCCAGCGCTCCACCTGAGGCCAGGGCACCATCACCTCGCGCACCCGTACCCGCTGCAGGTTGAAAACGCCATGGATCATCTCCTCTTGTTCGATGGCCAGCAAGCCGCGCTGGCGAATGGCCGAGACGATGAGCTTGACTTCCTCGGGTGTGTGCGGCGGACCCGAACCACCGGTGGCGCTGCCCGCAGCCGTCAGGATCATCTCGGCGAGGGTGTGGAGCACTCGCACGGGATACGCAGCGAGCTTGAAGTACAAAGTCATGGGCCGCGCCACGAGCAGTGCTACCAGCTCGGCGCGCTCGTAGGCCAGCGTTTTCGGCACCAGCTCTCCCAGAGCCATGAGCAACGTCGTCACCAGGGCAAATGCCAGCAGGAGGGCGATCGTGTGCGCGGCAGCGAACGAGACATGGGGGTGCAGGTAGTTCTCGAACGCGCTTTGCAGCGCGTCGGCCAGGAAGCCTTCCCCCAGCCAGCCCAGGAGAAGGCTGGCGGCGGTGATGCCAAGTTGAGTTCCCGAGAAGAGGCGCCCAACATCGGCGAGGAGCGATTGCACGAGGCGTGCACTGGAGTTGCCACCGGCGGCGAGCTGCTCCAGGCGCGTGCGGCGCACGGTCAGCAAGGCACATTCGGCGGCAACAAAAAACGCATTGGCCAGCACGAGTCCCAGAATGAGGAGGACTCTCAGCGCCACCCTCATATGACCGTCATTATGACCCTTGCGGCGCGGGCGATAAAGCTTGGCGCCGGGCACCAGCTATCCCCGACTCTGGGCAGCCAGCGCCAACAAACGCTTGAGACCGTCGACAGCCAGAACACTGGCGTGGTGAGCCGCTGGAGGCAGGCCGCCGAGGCTGGCTTCCACGTCTTCGGGACGTATGCGCTCCAGCTCTCCGAGGGGATGCCCCGCCAGCATCTCCGTCAGGCAGGAAGCACACGCCACCGCGGGAATGCACCCATCGACACAGAAGGTTGCCCGCTTCACCATGCCGTCCTCCACCTGCGCCCAGAGCTTCAACAGATCGCCGCAAACGGGATTGGTGGTCTCGGTGTAAACATCCGCATCCGGGAGCTCGCCGTGGTTACGTGGATGCCGGTAATGATCAAGAACCTGCGCCGAATACATGAGCGTGGGGAGGAGCGAGGTGCCCAGTCCTGGGGCCGCGGCGTCTGCAGCTTGCAGGGCTGCCTTCTCTTGCGGCTGCTGGGAGTGAGGGCTAGCCCTCCAGAAAAATCCACCGCAGGACCAGCACTAGGGCCACGCCGCTGCCCACGCCCGCGGCCATGCGCCATCCGGGCTCGCGGTTGACTTCGGGAATGAGGTCGGATGCCGCCACGTACAACGTCACGCCGCCCGATAGCGCCAGCCCGTAGCTCACCCAGCGCCTCGTGGCCGCCATGACCACGATACCTGCTAGCCGCGAAAGGCCCAGGGCCCCGGCGGACCACAACCCCGCTGCACGGCGCCGTCGTGCCGCCACCATGATCGACGCCATGGTAAACCCTTCCGGAATGTTGTGCAAAAGGACCGCACCAAAGATCACCAATCCCAGCCAAGGGGAGATCAGAAACCCGGAGGCGATGGCCACACCGTCGAAGAAGGTGTGCGCTAGGAGACCGGCCAGCGCCAGGTACGCAGTCCGCTGCCTCAGGAACTGGTCCAAGTGGGTCTCTTCTCCAAAATGGAAGTGCGACGGCCAGGTGTGCTCGAAGAAATGCACGATGAAGTATCCGAGCAAGACACCTAGGGGTGCGCTGCGGGGCGCCAGGCGCAGGCTTTCAGGCACCATCTCGGTCAGTGCCGTGGCCAGCATGAAGCCCGAGCCCAAGCCGACAAACCAGGCTAGCAAGGTGCGGCTCCAGGAGCGCGCCGCCACAATTGCCGCGCCCACGAGGTTCGCCAGGCCCGCGACTACGCCCAGCACCAGACTAATCACCAGCTCTGACATCGGCTTTCGGGTGGGTCCTCATTGCCGTGCCTTAACTCACTTTCCGGTAGTGAGGGTTCAACCCCTCAAGCAGCGCTGCTATCCTGCATGCCGGAAGTGGACCACTTCACCATCCCTGATCACGTACTCCTTGCCTTCCAGGCGGAGCCGCCCGCGGCTTCGCGCCTCGGCGAATCCGCCGGCCGCGACTAAGTCGTCGTACGCTATCACTTCGGCACGGATGAAACCACGCTGGATGTCGGAGTGGATCTCGCCCGCCGCTTCCAGGGCAGTGGTGCCGCGGCGGATCGTCCAGGCGCGGCACTCATCTTCGCCGACGGTGAAGAAGGAGAGAAGGCCGAGCAAATGGTAGCAGGCGCGGATGAGTCGGGACACGGCCGACTCCCTCAAGCCGTAGCTGGCCAGGAACTCCTCAGCCTCGACCGGATCGAGCTCCGCCACTTCCGCTTCGACCTTACCGCAGATGGCGGTGGCCTCCGTTTGAGCCCGAGGCCGCAGGCCCGCTTCGGCTGCCAACGCTTCCGCAGCATCTACGCGGGCAGCGTCCTCCTCACTTAGGTTGAAAACATACAACACAGGCTTGGCGGAAAGAAAAGCAAAGCCGCGGATCAATTGCCTTTCTTCAGGCGTCAAGGCCAGCTCCCGGAGCGGTGTTTGATTCTCGAGCGCGCTCTTCACAGCGTTCAGGGTGTGGAGCTCTCTTTCCAGGTTCGGATTCCTCTGCTTCTTTACATCCTTTTCCAGGCGCTCGAGGCGCTTCTCGATAATGGCCAGGTCCGAAAGCATCAGCTCCAGCTCAACGTTCTCGATGTCCTTTTGCAGGTTCGCTTCCCCGCTGAGTGGTGAAGTGGACTCGTCGCCGAAGGCTCGCACGACGTGCGCCAGAGCGTCGAACTCCCTCAGCGTTGCTGCCGCCGCGCCGGAACGCGCCAAGTCGATCACGCTGCCTGGCGTATCCACGCACTCGATGGTGGCGTGAATGGTCTTCTTGGGTCGGTAAATCTCGCTTAGCCGGTCCAGCCGGGAGTCGGGCACGCGGACCACCCCGACCCGCAACTCCGTTTTTCCCGCCGCCGGGCCCGCGCCCTGAGCCCGCGTGAGAATACGGAAGAGAGTCGTCTTTCCGGCCTGGGCCAGTCCTATAATCCCGATTTTGAACACGGTCTCTCCCGCTAGCAGCCAGCCTTGCTTTGAGCGACGCTGATACTACCATAGCCGCGGCTGTATGAACCGCGAAGCACCGCCAGGATTAGCCCTCACGAGGCGTCATGCTCCGTCTCGGCCAGCGGGAAGTTCCCGGGCGGCCTGGGGTCCCGGGCAGGCTCAGAGGGGGCGGGAAAGACTCCGGTACTGTGCCTCAGCTTCGGCCGGCAGCAAGGCCCAGAGTGTGTAGATTCCTAAGGCCGTACCAAAGGGCACGTGGATCAACGCGATGACTCCCATCACCAGAGCCAGGACGCGCCCCCACGTTGCCCGTTGAAGCAGCCCCCAACCCACAAGGAAGTCGAGGGCCGCCATGGCCAAAAAGACCACGGCGAAGGGGAAAGCCACCGGCCAGATCCAGCTTCGAAATCCCACGGGAACAAACGGAAAGCCCATCCTTTGGAAGGTCAGGAGTCCGAAGGCAGGGATGAGGCGAAAAAGGCCGAACGCAATCCAGAGAATGCCAAGCAGGTGCACGTGCTTAGCAACATCGCGGCGTCCGGCGCCGGTCTGAGCCAGCCCGGCCTGGCCTGCAGCCTGATGGGAACCCCCCGGGTCGACCGGCTTGCCGCAAGCCTGGCAGTACCTTTGGCCGACGCCGATGGTCTGCCCGCACTGGCTGCAATACATGTTCGTCCTCCTAAAGCTAGCATACGCCGGGAATGGATTTCGGGTTCCCGCAAACGGATAGATTTCGCTTGACAATTGCGTTACGCTCGAACACCTTAGCAGTTTTCCGTCAACCCGAGCGGGTTTTGATTTGCCTCTGGCCGATGAAGGTTCGCGTTTGCTTCCATGACAAATGCTTTGACGGGGCCTGTTCGGCCGCCCTCTTCACCCGCTTCTACCAAGCCTGCGTGAACCGCGACGCCGATATGCAGTACTATGGGCTATTGCACCGGGCCGGCCAGCTCTTTGACGAATCGATCTTTGACGGCGACGAAAATGCTATCGTCGACTTCAAGTATTCGAGCTCCGAGCGGCTCACCTGGTGGTTCGATCACCACCAGAGCGCGTTCCTCACCGAGGCGGACGCCCAGCACTTCGCCCGCGATACTAGCGGCAAGAAGTTTTATGACCCCTCTTTCCGGTCCTGCACGATGCTCATTGCGGAGATTGCCTCCACCCGCTTTGGATTCCGCGCCCCTGAGCTGGAGGAGACGATCTACTGGGCCGACTTGATTGACGGCGCCCTTTATCCGGACGCGCGGAGCGCAGTAGAAATGAAGGAGCCGGCGATGCAGATTACCATGGCCATCGAGGGCTCGACCTCGCCGGACTTTGTCACCAACCTGATCCCGCAACTTGCCTTCAGGCCACTGGCGGAGATTGCCGCTTCGCCGCCAGTCCACGCAGCCTTCGAACGGTTGCAGCAGCAGCACCTGAAATGGTTAGAGCTGATCCGCGAGCGCGGCGACCTGCGCCAAGGTGTGGTCTTCTTTGACGTGTCAGACCAGAACATGGAAGGTTTCAATAAGTTTATCCCCTACTACCTCTTTCCCGACGCCATCTACAGCGTGGGACTGAGCCGCTCGCGCGAAAGGATCAAAGTGGCCGTAGGCAGCAGCCCGTGGCATCCGGCCGGCAAGACGGCCAACCTAGCGTCCATTTGCGAGCGTTACGGCGGAGGCGGGCACGCCAAGGTCGCGGCGATTTCTCTGCCCCCCGATGACCTCGAGGGTGCCAGGCGAGTGGCGCTAGAGATCGTGGCAGAGCTCCGGCAACATTCCGCTTCTGACTCATCCTCGGCGCCTTCCTCCCCACCCGCCAAGGGAGAGACGTCAGGAATTCGCTGATGAACGGGATGTGGTCGGTAAGCGCTTTGGGGCTCTCGCATGTAGGTTCCGTCCGCCGCAACAACGAGGATGCGATGGCCCTGTGCGACCTCGCCACGGGAGAAACCCGCTTCCGGGGGTCACTCTCCCCTCGAACCCTGGGCGTCCCTGGCGTGCTCATTCTTGTGGCTGACGGGATGGGCGGCGAGGCGTGTGGTGAGGTAGCCAGCCGCATCTGCGCTGAAACCGTGCCCCGGAGCGTTTACCAGTCCCTTGAGTCGGCCGATCTGCGCCCCGGCGACACAGAACACGTGAAAAGGCTGGCCCGCTTGCTGAAGGAGGCAGCGGAATCCGCTAATGAGGCCATCCTCGAGGAGGCGAGCCGGTCGCATTGCCCTGGCATGGGCACAACCCTCACCGCCGCCATCCTGCTGCCAGGTCATCTGGTTGTGGGTCAGGTTGGCGACTCGCGCGCCTACCTCATCCGCAACCAGCGCATGACCAGGTTAACGCGGGACCAGACGCTGCTGAACTATCTGGCGGAGATCGGCGCCCCACCTCCAGAAGACGCATCGACGGACGTCCGCCGCAGCATCCTGACGCAAGCCGTCGGCACGGCGGAGACATTGGACGTCAAACTCACCCACACAGCGCTCTTCCCGGGTGACACCGTGCTGCTTTGCAGCGACGGCCTGTATAACATGGTTTCTGAAGAAGAGCTGACGGAGGTGATTGCCCACGTCTCCCCGCTCGAGGAGCAATGCCAGGCGCTGATTAACCGGGCCAACGCCCAGGGCGGAAGGGACAACATTACCGTCGTGCTGGCCGTAATCGGTGGAAGTGACCCGGGTGCCGACCGCAAGCCCGAGGTCGAAGTGGCCGAACTCGTGGTTTGACAAGGCGCAGCAGGCTGAGCAACCAGCAAACACCCGGCTCCTATCGAATCAGTGGGAGTTTCCCAATGCACCGTTACCGCACCGCCTTCGTTCTTTCAGCAACGGCAGCGTTTCTTGCTGGTTCGCTAGCTCTGGAGGCTTCTTCCGGAGCCGAGGTTCCCGCAAAGACAATCTTATATTTGCGCCTCACAACTCCCGTCAGCACCAAGACCTCGCACCTCCATGATGCCATCAGCGCCCAGGTGGTGCGCGCGGTGATCGTGCCGGGCGGCGTGGCCATCCCCATGGGTAGCGTGGTAACAGGGCAAATCGACAAGCTGATTCCAAGCTCCACGCCGAATAATCGCGCCCTGCTGCGAATGACGTTCAACCACCTCGCGATCCCGGGCCAGCCAGGCACGCTGGATCTCCGCGGCCACGTCACAGCGGTGGAAAACGCCCGCGAACAGGTGCTGGCCGATGGAAAAATTCAGGGAGTACTTGAAAGTGAGCTGCCCATCACCAGCCTGGGCACGGTGCTCGGAAAGCTGGGACAATCCAATCCCGCCCTCGGTGCCGAGGTGCAAAGAACGCTGGGAAAGCCCGATACTTCGATCAACCTCCCGCCTGGCACCGATTTCCAGTTTGTGCTGGATAAGCCGCTCGCCGTCGCGCAACTGTTGCCGCCGGCTGTACCTGCTCTCCCAGCTGCCCTGGCCTCGAGTCTTCAAGGCCTCCTCGCCAATGCGCCGCAGCGTTCCACTAGCAAGGACGGCAAACCCGGCGATCCGCTCAACCTGGTTATGATCGGGACCGAAACCCAGATCAAAAAGGCCTTCCAACAGGCGGGGTGGAGTGAGGCGGCAGCCAAGAGCTCCAACACCATTCTGCGGACGATACGCGCTATGATGGGCGATGAGGGCTATGGTGAGGCTCCGGTCTCCCAGTTGTACCTTTATGGCCACGCTGAGGATCTGGCCTTCGAGAAAATGCTCGATACGTTCACCAAACGCCATCACTTGCGGTTATGGCGCGCTCCGCTGCAGACAGACGACGGACGTGGCATCTGGCTGGGCGCCGCTACTCACGACATAGGGATTGATATTCATCCTGGCATCGTGTCCCATGCGACCGAAGCCGACCTGGACCTTGAGCGTGCGAAGGTGGGTGCGGATCTCGCGTTTTCCGGCTGCGTGGCATCCCAGCAGCTCATCACGCGACCCAATGCCCTTACCCAAGGGACGACGGCCACCGGTGGCGCCTGGAAGACGGACGGTCGCTTGCTGGCAATCGAGTTCAAGCCCTGAATGCTGGGGGAACTCGAAAAAGGCCGGGTTGCGTTTAGCTCTCTGCGATGCGAGGTCTTGCAGCAACTTAATATCAGCGAGGGTGACGAAGCATTCTCTAGCTGAGACAAGAGACTACCCATGGCTCAGACAAATTCACCCACTGCTTCACCGATCCGAGGCACGGCCATCGAAGCTGAGGTCAAGGTTGTCGTAGACCCAGCACGACCCTTGCCGCTCGCGGCGGCCCTCTATGCCATTGAGACTCCCGACGGCGTCTGGCTGTGCTCCTACTATGGATCCAACCGCAGTATATTCGACTACCTCCCCCAGAAAGGCGCGCCGATGGATGAGTCCAAGCTGGGCTTTGTCTTTCACAGCAAGGAATTCGTCCCCAAAGAGCAATACCAGCCCGCGCGCTGGGAAGAATTCAAGAAGGCCCATTTGCCCACCGCACCCCACGCCTGATTCGAGCCCGACAGCCTCACAAATCCCGGTTGCTGAATCTGCTGACCGCCAAGGCGAGTGCCCCCAAGCAGGTAGAGGCCCGCGTAGACCAGCATTATCCGGCTGGCTACCAAAGCACTTGCGAACGGACCGGGCACCCCGGCAGCCAGAGGTGATTGCATTTCAGAGGCGGCGCTCCGCCACAACGATTCGCTCGGCATGATAAGGCTGGCGGCGATACCAGCGTGGGGGTTCCGGCCCGCGCAATCCAGCCCCCAATGAACGCCATGCCGTGCAGCCCCAGGGCCAGGACGCCGCTGGTTAGGGTCGAGCGAGTCGCGCCGAATAGCAGCGTGAGCGTCAGCACCAGCAGGCACTCGAACCAGATCAGCGCCACCCCGCGCAGCAGGTGGTGAACCCGTGCTCCGGCAAGGCCATAGGCAAGCGTCGTCAATCCTCCCACCATCAAGGTCACGTACATGGCCATCATGCCGGCAAAACCCAGCCACTTGCCTATTAGGATCTCCCAGCGCCGGAGGGACCCGCTGGGGTGGAGCGCGTGCATGGAAGCTGGAGGGCGTAGCCGCCGCGATCGCTGCTCGACCCTGGAAGAGTGCCCGGGCGACGCCTGCATCTAGTCGCACTTCGCGGGAAGCTGGACCGAGCGTGGCCTGGGGCCCTTCGACGCGCTTCGCCTGGGCCAGCAGTATGTCGTGCCGGAGGCCGCAAAGCTCACAAGCAGCCACGTGGGCCGTCACCAAGGCCCACTCGCCCTACCCCAGCTCTCCATCGACTTAACTCTTTAATATCTTATGAAGAGTGTCTCAAACGCCGTGTCGCTCTCCTCGCGCTCCCTCGCAGCCGCGCGAATCGCTACCTCCCCCTGTTCAGGCTCGCCACTCATCAAAAGTGAAGCCGTGTACTGTCTCAAGCATTATGGCAGGTGCCCTCGGACTGGGCCTTCAACTTTCACACGTTGCCCACGCTCAGAAGGTGACGGCTTGCCCGAGGGTACCGACTAGCAAAAGCCCTCTGCAGGCAACTCAGCCCTTTAGGTCGCAGCCACCGCATCATTTCGGAGGGTGCCCCTACCGACCTCTGAGCCCCAGGCCTTTTTTCCGCTTGCAGCGCCGGTTTGCCCGGCAACTGGCGGTTGTCCGCTCAACACATCAAATTTCGAATCGACCCGTATCGCTGATCGTTCGACACAGTCGACACGGGCGACACGGGGGAAGCTTGACAGTTGAATCCATAACCCCGTAGAATGGGAAGGGAGCGTCGGACGTAACACACTGAATCATTGGAACTTACTCTATGCTGGCGCGCAGTGAACTTGAGAGGCGGCAGCGGGAAGTGCTGGCCAGCTTGGTGCGTCTACACATTTCAAGTGGCTTGCCGGTCGGGTCAAAGGCGATCGCTGAGCGATTAACAGAGCCGCTGAGCGCGGCTACCATCCGCAATCTCATGGCAGACTTGGAAGAGGCCGGCTTCCTGGCTCAGCCGCATACCTCAGCCGGAAGGATACCTACAGACAAGGCGTACCGTTTCTACGTCGATCACATAGCCGGGCGCGCACCCCTCGGCGAATCCACCGAACGTTACATCGACGAGTCGCTGGGTTCTGCCGAGGTTTCCCCGGACCAGCTGTTGGCGCGAATGTCTCACGTACTCGCCGAGGTGTCGGAGAATATCGGGTTGGTCCTGGGGCCGCCGCTTGAGGAAAAGCTACTCGAGCACATTCGCTTCATTCTTTTGCCGGAGCGCCGCGTGCTGGCTGTAATCGTATCGAAGCCCGACCTGGTCGAAAGTCGCTTGATCCGGATCGACGAAGATGTAAGTCAGGAAGAACTCGACCGGGTATCCAACTACCTCAGCAGCGAGTTCCGTGGCTGGTCGCTGCGCGCGATTCGTGTCGAGATTTTCCAGCGCCTTGAGCAGATGAAAGCGACGTTCGATGGACTGCTGGCCAGCGTGGGCAAGCTGTTCGCTTGGGGGGCCCTGGAAGGCGGGGACACCGGCACGCTTTTCGTCGAGGGTACCGCGAAAATTCTCAGCCAACCCGAATTTGCAGACGCGCGACGAGTTCGCGAATTGCTCGCCGCTTTCGAGGAGAAAGTAGAGCTGGCGAGGCTGCTGAACACCTGTCTCGAGGGCTTGGGTTCGGGTGCCCGGATCGTGATCGGGCGTGAGAACCCTAATGCCGGTATGCAGCAATGCGCCATTGTCGTAGCGCCATTCCTCTATCGCGACCATGCCCTGGGTGCGGTGGGCGTCGTCGGCCCCACCAGGATGCACTATGATCGTGCGATCACCGCAGTGGAATACGTGGCTGGAGCAGCCAGCCGGCTTCTGAGCAGCAACTGAGACGACACCTTCGGCCTGCGGGACGCCTACAGCGCAGAAAGATTCCAAGGCTTATGGAAACGAAAGTCGGCAACCAAGAATCGAACACTAACAGAGAAGGCGGCAGCCAGGCAGCTGGTTCACAGCCGGTGGAGGCAAACCCAAGTGCGAGCCAGTCTGCTACTCATGAGACGCCTGGGGCCGAGCTCCCAGCAGATTTGGCTGGCGCCTACCAGAAGGTGCAAGCAGAGAAGCGGGAGCTCTACGACCGGCTGCTGCGGAAGCAGGCGGAGTTTGAGAATTACCGTAAACGGGCCCAGCGCGAGAAAGAAGAATTCCTTCAGCACGCCAACGCCGAGCTGGTACGCAGCCTCTTGCCGGCACTCGACGCGTTCGAGCGAGCGCTGAAGCAGCGCGATCCCAGGGTTCCGGAGGCGTTCTATCAGGGCTTGGAACTAACGTACCGGCAGCTGCTAGACGTGCTCGGCCGGGCGGGGCTGACTCCCCTGGAAGCGGAAGGTAAAGACTTTGACCCTCATCTCCACCAGGCGATTGAGACGGTGGAGGCAGAGGGAGTGCGCGACCACGAAGTGGTGGAAGAGGTTCAGCGCGGGTACAAGTTCAAGCATCGGCTTCTACGCCCCGCGATGGTCAAAGTGGCCATCCGGCCCAAGCGTTCGGAAGGGGCCGCGGATACCTCGGCTGGGAATGACGGGCCATCGCCTCCCAACCGAGCGTCTACCGCCGACCTAGAGGCTCGGCCAATGGGCGAATTAGGCGGCGAGCATCAAACCAAAGAAAGCTAGAGACCCACATGGTGGTTTTCTCCGGCGAGGCTCTGATGGCAGCTCCTGACGTTCCCTAAGGCCAGCCTTGACCCAGCGGACGGCCGTGGAGGCTTTCCTCTCCTTAAAAACGTCTCCAGATGAATCAGAAGCGCGATTACTATGAGGTGCTTGGCGTTGATCGCAACGCCTCTGAGCAAGAGCTGAAGAGTGCTTACCGTCGGCTGGCTCTCCAATATCATCCGGATCGCAACCCGGACAACAAAGAGGAAGCCACCGAGCGTTTCAAGGAGATTACGGAAGCTTATGGAGTGCTCGCCGACCCGCAAAAGCGCGCCGCCTACGACCGCTACGGCCACGCCGGAGTGAGTGGCTCTGGGGGATTTTCGCCCGACTTCTCTTCTACGATCTTTTCCGACTTCGAGGACATCTTTGGCGATCTGTTTGGTTTTGGCGGCGTTTTTGGTCGTCACCGCCGTAGCAGGGCACAGCGAGGCGACGACCTACGTTACGATCTGGAGATCTCTTTTGAGGAGGCAGCGAACGGCCTGGAGACCAAGATCAAGATCCCGCGCTGGGAGACCTGCACAGATTGTGGCGGAAGGGGCGGCAAGAGGGGAACGGCTCCGGTCACTTGCAACACCTGTGGGGGGCGTGGGCAGATTCGGCACCAACAGGGCTTCTTCACACTGACGCAAACGTGTCCTCGTTGCCACGGGATGGGACAGGTTCTGCGCGAAAAATGCCCTGCTTGTGGGGGTGAAGGCCGGGTCCGCGAGGAACGCGTGCTGAGCATTAAAATTCCTCCCGGCGTCGAAGACGGTATGCGACTACGGGTGAGCGGGGAAGGCGAGGCTGGCGTCCAAGGTGGACCACCTGGTGATCTTTACGTCGTCCTGCGGGTGCGCGAGCATCCTTTTTTCGAGCGCCGAGGCAGCGACCTTTATTGCACCGTGCCCATTTCCATTACGCAGGCGGCTCTGGGGACTGAACTCAAGATTCCCACGCTGCGAGGGCACGAAAGGCTGCGCATTCCCGAAGGCACACAGCCGGGATCGGTCTTTCGCCTGCGAGGTATGGGCTTGCCGCGCGTCGACGGGCATGGCCAGGGCGACCTTTACGTGAATGTCCAGGTAGTAGTGCCAACCCACCTCTCGCGCGAGCAGCGGCGGTTGCTCGAGGCCCTTAGCTCGACGATTCGCGTAGAAAACAAGCCGGTGGCGCGGCGCGGCTCAGAAAATGTGAAGAACGGCTTCGGATAAACCCTCAACGGGTCCGCGCGGGCGAATCATAATTGGGCTTTCTCCCAGCGAGCATCGTCACGCCAGCACCGGTAGATGGTCCAAAGAATCTTCCAACCGGCGGCGACGGAACCGGCCAGGGTGCCGGAAATCTTAGACTTTCCGCCGGCACGGCGCCTGTACTTCACCGCGATTTCGCCAGCGAGAAGGCGTAGGCGCGCCGCCTTAGCCTGCATCTCGACGTTCCAGCCGTAATCGTAGTCCGTCAGCTGAAGCCGTTCGAGAACCTCGCGGCGCACGATGCGCATGGGGCCAAGGTCAGTGAAGCTTGCACCCCACAACCATCGGATCAACCGAGTGCTAAGCCAATTCCCGAAGCGTTGCAAGGAAGTGAGCGAGCCAGGCTCGCTACCCCCTAGGACGCGCGACCCCACTAGCAGGTCGCAGCCGCCTTCCTCGAATGCGCGGACCAAACGGGCGAGGTCCGAGGGGTCGTCCGAGAGATCGGCGTCCATGAAAGCGACGGCTGTAATTTCAGGGCGAAGGCTGCGGATACCGGCCTGACATGCCCGGCCGTATCCACGCCGAGGCTCGATGACCACGCACACGCCAGCGCCCGCAGCAACCTGGGAAGTTCCGTCCGTGCTTCCGTTGTCCACCACGATGATCTGCTCAAAAAGGTCAGGCGGAACCTGGCGGAGCAGTGCGCCGAGCGTTTCCGCCTCGTTCAGGGCGGGGATGAGGAGCGCGTAACGTTCCTGCGCCTCGGGCGGCATGCAGTCATTGTATCCGGCTCCGCTGCACGCGGTTGCTGCTGCGGGGTCAGGCCCACCCGTTCAAAAAGAGGCGATACCTTCCGTGACCGTTCGAACCTGTGTTATAAAAAATACCGGGAAATGTGATTTGAGTCGAATGCCCGAGTATCCTTCTTGCACTGAGACAGGCGCACCGGAACTTTCGGAAACCCGGCGCCAGCACTTCTTCGAGGCACGCTACTGGCTGCGTGATCTCCTCCTTTCTGTTTTGTTGGCCTTTGTAGTCATCGTGTTTCTCTACCAGCCCGTGCAAGTCGAAGGAACTAGCATGATGCCGCGCTTGGCCAACCACGAGCGCATTTTCATCAACAAGTTCGTGTATCGCTTCGAGCCCATCCAGCGAGGCGATATTGTGGTCTTTGTGTACCCGCTAGACCCCTCGAAGTCATATATAAAGCGGGTCATTGGATTGCCAGGGGAGTGGGTCGAGATCCGAGACGGACGTGTTTACATTAACGGTAAGCTATTACCCGAATCGTACGTCCCACCCTCCTATCTGGATCACGATGATTGCCCTCCGACCTACGTGGCTGACGGTCACTATTTCGTTCTGGGCGATCACCGGGAATCGTCGAACGACAGCCGCGTGTGGGGAACGGTGGATCGCAAATACATTTACGGCAAAGCCGTCTTCGTATACTGGCCCTTCAGCCGATTGGGACCGCTACAATGAGTCAGTCGTACGTGCCCAGTCGGTTGCGAATGGCAGCACGAAGGAGTATGTTGCGGCTTTCTCCCATTTGATCGGGTTCGACCGAGGCCATTTTCGGATTGATAGCTAGTGAGGAACTACCGGGCAACTAGCTCATGGATGCCATGCTTGCACTCGAGGACGGCCGCGTCTTCCGTGGGCGCGGGTACGGCGCGCCGGGGGAGCGCTCAGGCGAGGTCGTCTTTAACACGTCCCTTTGGGGCTACCAGGAGATCCTCACCGACCCGTCGTATGCCGGCCAGATCGTCATCCTCACCTACCCCCACATCGGTAACTACGGAACTAATCCACTGGATGCCGAATCCGCCCGCCCCTTTGCTGAGGCCCTGGTAGTGAGAGAGCTCGCCGAGCTAGCGAGTAGTTGGCGCTCGACGGAGGAAGTGAGCCACTACCTGGAGCAGTTCGGAATGCCAGTGATTGCGGGCATCGACACCCGCGCACTGGTGCGCCACCTGCGCCAATACGGGGCTATGCGTGGCGTGATCTCAACGGTGGACCTGGATCCGCTAAGCCTCGTTGCCAAGGCGAAAGCCAGCCCGAGCATGATCGGGCTCGATTTGGCCAGCCGCGTGTCAACGCCCGAGCGTTACGAGTGGAATGAGCCGTCAGCGAATATCTACGGCGACACGGCGTGGAAGCCGCCAACGCGTTTCCACGTGGTGGCCTATGACTACGGCATTAAGCGCAACATCCTGCGCCGCCTCGCAGACGTGGGCTGCCGTGTGACTGTGGTTCCCGCAACGACGCCGGCATCCGATGTGCTGGCCATGAAGCCAGACGGGGTGTTCCTCTCGAACGGTCCCGGCGATCCCGAGCCGGTGGACTACGCCGTGAAGGCCGTGCGCGAGCTGATGGGGCGTGTACCGATCTTCGGCATTTGCCTTGGCCACCAGATTATCGGACTGGCTCTAGGAGGCAAGACGTATAAGCTGAAGTTTGGCCACCACGGTGGCAACCATCCGGTCTTGAATCTGGAGACGCAGAAGGTTGAGATCACCGCGCAAAATCACGGTTTTGCTGTCGATCCCGACTCTCTCAAGCTTAGTGAAGTCGCCCTGACCCACATGAACTTGAATGATCAGACGCTCGAAGGGTTGCGGCACAAAACCATGCCCCTCTTCAGCGTCCAGTATCATCCTGAGGCGTCGCCCGGTCCGCACGACGCAGGGTACCTGTTCGGACATTTTGTGAAGATGATCGAAGAGTGGAAAGGATGAACACGGCGGCAAGCACAACCGGCGAAGGAGCACACGAACCCGACTTTCGGGCGTTCCTCCCCGCCGAACTGCTGGCTCTGGGCGACCTTCAAACCGCTATCCCTCGCGTCGCCAAGGATCCCGTACTGATGGAGGTTATTCGCAGGAGCATCGCTCGGCTCCCTACGCGGCACGTCTTAATTCACGGCGACGCCCGGAATCTGAGCCGGAAGCTTTCAGGATCCGTACAGTTGGTCGTAACCTCGCCGCCTTACTGGACTCTTAAAGAATATCGCGATACCGCGGGACAGCTGGGTCATATTCCTAATTACGAAGACTTCCTTACTGAATTGGATCGAGTGTGGCAAGAGTGTTATGACGCGCTAGTGCCGGGAGGCAGGCTCATTTGCGTGGTCGGCGACGTCTGCCTATCGCGGCGTAAGAACGGGGGCCGTCACACCGTGGTGCCGCTCCATGCCGCCATCCAAGAGCATTGCCGGCGAATCGGTTTTGACAATCTTGCTCCAATCATATGGCAGAAAATCGCCAACGCCGCCTACGAAGTGGAGAATGGCGGCGGTTTTCTCGGCAAGCCCTATGAGCCCAATGCCATCGTGAAGAATGATGTTGAGTTCATCTTGATGCAACGAAAGCCGGGCGGCTATCGCGCTCCCAGCGCCGCGGTTCGCATTCTCAGTATTATCTCAGCCGACGAACACAAAAGGTGGTTTCAGCAAATTTGGACGGGCTTGCCCGGCACCTCAACGAAGCAACACCCAGCTCCTTACCCCGCCGAGCTGGCCGAACGCCTCATTCGCATGTTCAGCTTTGCCGGCGACACCGTGCTGGATCCCTTCATGGGGACTGGGACCACTGCCCTGGCAGCGGCAAAGGGTGGGAGAAACAGCGTGAATTTCGAAATCGACCATGAATATTGGGAATCGGCAGCGGCGCGGCTTCGAAGTGAATTCAATACTCTCTTTTCTCAGTCAGCCGTCGTCATCGAGCAAGGTTAAGGATTGAACGAAGCGTTAGAACAAAAACTCAAGGCTGCTATCGCCCGCTTCTGGAAGACCCGCGAAGCTCAGGCAAAGAAGCAAGGCAGCCTAACTGGAGTACGAGACGCGGGGGCAAGAAGTGCCGTCACCGGCGGTAGATAGATGGATGGCTTTATCGAACTCGTTCGGGATTTACTGGAAGAGTCCGGAGTTCATAGGCCGGTCATTTTTTGCGACAGCGAGGTAGAATTGCCGGGCTGGTTCCGTCCGGAAAAGAAAAGAAGTGGGACTTGCTTGTTGTAACCAACGGACGCTTAATTGCGGCGATCGAATTCAAGTCACAGGTCGGCTGGTTTGGAAATAATTACAACAATCGAGCCGAAGAAGCGGTGGGGAGTGCGACCGACCTGTTAGTAGCTTATCGGGAAGGTGCTTTCAAACCCTCCCTACGACCGTGGCTGGGGTACGTAATGCTGTTAGAGGAGGCACCAGCATCGACGCGTCCGGTTAGGGTCAAAGAGTCGCACTTCAAGGTCTTTCGGGAGTTTCGTCCGGCTTCATATGCCAAGCGCTACGAAATCCTCTTAACCAAGCTTGTTCGTGAACGCCCTTATGATGCGGCATGGTTCCTAATGTCAAATAGCCTAGAAGGTCCTAAAGGGTACTATAAGGAGCCGTCCTCCGAACTGAGCTTTGCGAACTTCATGACCTCATTAACAGCGAAGGCGGTGGCTTCCAACCAGACGCGATAATGCCCAAACGCACTGACATTCACAAGATCCTGATCATTGGTTCCGGTCCGATTGTAATCGGCCAGGCATGCGAGTTCGACTACTCCGGCACCCAGGCGTGCAAGGCACTGAAGGCCGACGGCTACGAGCTCGTATTGGTTAACTCAAACCCGGCCACCATCATGACGGACCCGGAGCTCGCCGACCATACTTATGTTGAGCCGCTCACGGCCGAGTACCTTGAGGCCATCATCGAGCGCGAGCGCCCCGACGCAGTGCTGCCCACTGTAGGCGGGCAAACGGCCCTAAACCTCGCGGTCGAGCTGTCGGAGAAGGGGGTCCTCGAGCGCTACGCCGTCCAGCTCATCGGCGCGTCGCTGGAGGCCATCAAGATGGCGGAGGACCGCTTACTCTTCAAAGATGCTATGCGTCGGATCGGCCTGGACGTTCCGGCCAGCGTCGTGGTCACTACAGAGGAAGCGGCTACGCGAGCCGCCGAGCAGATCGGGTTCCCGCTTGTCATCCGACCTTCCTTCACCCTGGGCGGGACGGGTTCCGGGATCGTTTACAACCGCGAGGAATTTGAGGAGGCCGTGCGCTTAGGGCTGCAACTGAGCCCCGTGCACGAAGTCCTGATCGAGGAGTCTGTGCTTGGCTGGAAGGAATTCGAACTGGAAGTGATGCGGGATCACGCGGACAACGCGGTGGTGATCTGCTCGATCGAGAACTTCGACCCCATGGGGGTTCACACGGGCGATTCGGTCACCGTGGCTCCGGCGCAAACCTTGACTGACAAGGAATACCAACGCATGCGCGACGCCGCTTTTCAGGTTATTCGCGCCGTGGGCGTCGAGACTGGCGGGTCGAACATTCAGTTCGCCGTCGAGCCGCGCACTGGACGTATGGTGGTCATCGAGATGAACCCGCGCGTGTCGCGGAGTTCAGCCCTGGCGTCGAAAGCCACCGGCTTTCCCATCGCCAAGATCGCTGCGCGGCTGGCCGTTGGCTACCGCCTGGATGAGATTCCGAACGACATTACCCGTAAAACACCTTCCTGCTTCGAGCCGACCATCGACTACGTGGTGGTGAAGATTCCCAAATGGGCGTCGGAGAAGTTTCCCGATGCGGACCACACCCTGGGCACCCAAATGAAGTCGGTAGGTGAAGTGATGGCCATCGGGCGCACATTCAAGGAAGCTCTGATGAAAGGCTTGCGCTCGCTCGAGACAGGGCGTAAGCCCTTGGCGCCTCCGGCCGATCCGTCCGAGCTGGTGCGGCGCCTCACCACGCCGAATCCGGACCGGCTCTGGCACATCTTCTTTGCTTTGGGCGCCGGCCACAGTGTTGAGTCGCTGGCCGAGCTCACGAGAATTGATCCGTGGTTCCTGGCGCAGATAGCTCAGATCGTTGAGCTTCAGGGCGAGCTGAAGCGCGCCGGGATGGAGGCGCTAGACTCTCAGGGGTGGCGGGAGGCCAAGCGCTTCGGGCTCTCCGACCAGCAGCTGGCCGAGCTATGGTCCGTGGATGCGGATTCCGTTCGCCGCCGGCGGCTGGAGCTCGGCATCCGTCCGGTCTTCAAGCGCGTGGATACCTGCGCCGGCGAGTTCGAATCCTTTACGCCTTACCTCTATTCAAGTTATGAAGAGGAGGACGAAGCCAATCCCAGCGGCCGCAACAAGGTCATGATTCTAGGCAGCGGCCCGAACCGTATCGGGCAAGGGATCGAGTTCGACTATTGCTGCTGCCACGCCGCCTTTGCCCTCAAAGCGATGGGGTTCGAGACTATCATGGTAAACTGCAACCCTGAAACCGTCTCGACTGACTATGACACTTCGGACCGCCTCTATTTCGAGCCCCTTACCTTTGAGGACGTCATGGCCATCGTCGACGAGGAGAAGCCGATGGGCCTCATCGTTCAGTTCGGCGGTCAGACGCCCCTGAACCTCGCGCGGGCCCTGCAGGCGGCCGGTGTGCCGATTCTGGGTACACCGCCCGAATCCATCGACCTGGCGGAAGATCGCGAGCGCTTTGGGAGGCTGCTGGCACGCATGAAGATCCCGCAGCCTGCTAACGGCGCGGCCATGAACGTGGAAGAAGCGCTCAAGATTGCCGCCCGCATCGGATATCCCGTGCTGCTGCGGCCTTCGTACGTGCTGGGAGGTCGCGCCATGGTGATTGTCTACGACGAGGCGTCCCTCGCTCGCTACGTAAGGCGCGCCGAAGAGCTGCAAGGAGCATTTCCCATTCTCGTCGACCGCTTCCTCGAGGCTGCCACCGAGGTGGACGTAGATGCTTTGGCCGATGGAGAGGATGTGGTAGTGGCCGGCATTATGGAGCACATCGAGGAGGCCGGCATTCACTCCGGGGACAGCTCGTGCGTCCTTCCCGCAGTCCAGATTTCCCACGACGCGCTGCGCCTACTGCGAGACTACACGGTGCGATTAGCGCGTGAACTTCACGTCGTGGGATTGATGAACGTGCAGTATGCTATTCAAAACGGGACCGTGTACGTGTTGGAGGTTAACCCCCGCGCCTCACGGACGGTTCCTTACGTCAGCAAGGCGACGGGTGTGCCTCTTGCCAAGGTTGCTGCCCAGTTGATGGCGGGCCGCAAACTGCGCGAATTCGGCCTTAAGCCCGAGCTACCCGTAAGGCCATATTTCGTCAAGTCGCCCGTGTTCCCCTTCCTGAAGATGCCCGGGGCGGACACCATCCTCGGTCCAGAAATGAAGTCAACGGGTGAAGTTATGGGGGTAGGTGAATCCTTCGGTATGGCCTTCGCCAAGGCCCAGCAGGCCGCATCCCAGAAGTTGCCCGTGGAAGGGACTGTCTTTCTATCTGTTAACGATCACGATAAGCCCCGAATCGTTGGCCTCGCACGCGAGTTGGCCGACCTCGGATTCAGGCTCGTAGGCACGCGGGGAACCGCCGGTGTGCTGCGCCGCGCGGGTATCAGCGTCGAGACAGTCTACAAGGTAAACGAAGGGCGGCCCAATGTTGTTGATCTAATCAAAAGTGCCAAGATCGATCTGATTATCAACACTCCGCTCGGGCGTGCCTCGTATTTTGACGAGAAGGCAATCCGCCGTGCCGCCGTTCAACAAGGCGTCACCTGCATAACAACGCTGTCCGCTGCCGCAGCCGCCGTCGGCGGCATCCGGGCACGCCGCGAGGAGGAAATCCGCGTGGGCAGTCTGCAGGAGTTGCATCGAAAAGGGACGGCCGCCCTTCGTCGTTCGTTGTCCGCGGTTGAACAACCGCTAGGCCAATAAGGGCACGCGAGTTTTCAACCTTCGAACCATTCATGCCACACCGAGCTGTTTCAGGCAGCATCCGAGGCGTTTTTCCTCCGGTCGTCACGCCGTTTAACCAACGGGGCGATATCGATGAAGTCGCTTTCCGCGCCAACCTTGAACGCTATCGTGGCACTGGGCTAGCAGGGGTGCTCGTAGCAGGGTCCACGGGCGAAGCTCCGTACCTCTCCGAGCGAGAGCGGCTACGCCTAGTCGACCTGGCCCGAGCGATGGTGAGTCCGCCCGAACTCCTGGTAGTGGGAACGGGACTCGAAAGCACTCGGGAGACTATCCGGCTCAGCCGCGAAGCAGTGGCCCGCGGCGCGGACGTGCTCCTGGTCCTCACTCCCAATTACTATAAGAACCGCATGGACGCGGCGGCACTCAAGGCTCACTATCGCTCCGTGGCGGATGCCGTCTCGCGGCCGGTGTTGGTCTATTCCATCCCACAATATACCGGCATTACGATCGAGGGTGCGACAGTGGCGAACCTCTCCCGTCACCCCAACATTGTTGGCTTGAAGGAGAGTTCCGGTGACCTCGGCTTTGCGCGCCAGATCGTGCGGCAATCCGCCCGTGGCTTCCGCCTCTTGATGGGCTCGGCGCGGATCTTCCTCGATGGGCTCCGAGCGGGAGCAGCTGGTGGAGTTCTGGGCCAGGCGTGCTTCGCCCCCGAACTTTGCGTTGCCATTTATGAAGCATTCATTCAAGGGCGAAGAAGGGCAGCAAGCGAGGCTCAGCAGAAGCTGGCATGCTTAGCGGCAATCGCTGGCGTCGCTGCCACAAAGGCCGCCATGGGCCTCTGTGGTTATCGTGGTGGCTCCCCGCGTGCGCCACTCGTCCCTCTAGATAGTGCGGAGCTCCAGGCAGTGCGTGTAGCCCTTGAGCAAGCGCGCCGAGCCTTGGCCGTTTAGAGCGGCGAAAACCGTTTTCTTCGAGGTCACATCTAACGTTTGATCCCTGGCGGGGCCTGGTCTCTGAGGGCGGGCTTCAAATAAACGTGGGAGACGCGAACTCGGGTTGTCGAGGCTTTGCTTATCAGCCAGCTGCGCGTAGTTACAATAAGTTTGAGGCCCGACCGACAGTGGAGATCGGCGAAGAGGGGTCGACCAACCTCCCGGAGCGCCTCGACCGCGCTGGAGATTTCATCGCTACCGCGGGGCTGGTACAGCGGCGGTCAAAGCAAGGAAGCCTCTCACCTCGTCTGCGGCCGTAAGATTCACGACCAGGTCGTCATAGCCACGAACTTCACTCTTAGGCGGCGACCCCTACCGATCCGAACTCCAGCGGCCAGGGACGAAACAATGACCTTAGGAGCGAAGCCAATTTCGGATGTCGGTCGGGCCAACCGGCTTGAAGGTGCGCTTTGAACCAACTTCCGAACCCGCTTTCCACCACAATACGCTGTCACTGCGTCCCTTACTCGCGCGTGCCCAGGTCGAGCGCTATTCACGTGGACTATCTTTATCACTTTGACCGCACCGCTCCATTCTACAGCGGCCCGCCTTTCCAGCTCTCCAGCTTCCAACGCGTTGCACACCAGCTCACGACCACCTCGCGCCCGAAACTCGTGGAGATCCTGCTGCGGCAGAACGAACTCCTAGGTGCTAGCAAGGCTTCACTGGAGAATGTCCGCCGCCTTGCCGATCCAAGCACCTATGTCGTGGCCACCGGGCAGCAGGTGGGCCTCTTTTCTGGTCCGGCCTTCACACTATACAAGGCATTGACGGCCGTGCGACTGGCGCAACACCTTTCGGACCAGGGTCTGCCCTGCGTCTCAGTCTTCTGGCTCGCCACGGAAGACCATGACCTGGAGGAGGTGGCGAACACAGCGGTGTTGGACGAGGAATATAACCTTGTGCAGCTAGCTGATAGCGGCCAGCGGCCGGCACCACAGTCCTCGGTCGGCTTCGTTAAGCTCTCGGCCGCAATTTCCACGGTGCTGGACCGACTGGATTCCCTCCTTGCCACCGCTCCTGCACGCATTGAGCTGATGGCGGACCTTCGAGCCAGCTACCGGCCGGGCGCCCCCTGGGGCCAGGCGTTTGGACGCTTGATGGCGCGTTTATTTGGCCGCTGGGGCGTGGTAATGCTCGATGCCCTGGACGAAGATATACACCGGCTTGCTCAGCCGGTGTATACCCGGGCACTCCAGCAGGCGCCCAGCCTCCGCGATAAGCTCCGCCTCCGTACTGCCCAGCTGGAGGCGGCCGGCTATCATGCGCAAGTGAACGTCACCGACGACTCCACCCTCCTGTTCGTCGCTCATGAGGGAAACCGGCTCGCGCTCCGGCAGCAGGGAGGCAAGTTCCTCCTCAAGGAGGACGGCCAGGTCACGGCCTCCAGTCTAGAGGATCGACTGCGAAGCCGTCCGCTCGATTTTACGCCGAACGCGCTGCTGCGCCCTATCGTGCAGGACCAACTGCTGCCTACCGTCGCTTACGTGGCGGGGCCCGCGGAACTTGCCTATCACGCCCAGGTGAACGCACTCTACCCGGAGTTTGGCCGCCCCCAACCGGTTATCTTTCCCCGCGCGTCCTTCACCCTGATGGACGGGCGCGTCCAGCGTTGGATGGAGCGCTACCAGCTTTGCGTCGAAGATGCCTGGCAGGGCGAAGAACACCTTCGCCGGCGCATTGCTGCCTCCGGATTCGCTCCCGGCTGGTCCGAGCGGCTCGACCAGACAGAAAGAGAACTCACCAACTTGCTCGAAAACCTCCGCGCCGACATTGAGACTATTGACCCTACCTTGCTCAACGTACTGAACCACACCCAGGAGAAGTTCAAATATCAGTTCGAGCGGCTGAAGGGAAAGATTAGCCGCGCCGCTCTGCGGCGGTCCGAGGAGCTCGCACGGCACCAGCTCTTGTTACTTCGGTATCTTTATCCCGAAAGGAAGCTGCAGGAGCGAGCCGTCAGCGGCATCTATTTCCTAGCGCGCGCCGGGTATGGGTTGCTTGACCACCTGCTCGGAAACATCCAGACCCATTCGTCGGACCACCAAGTGTTGGGCTACTAAGCGGCGCGCGACTGTAGCATACTAATCTTACAATCGGACCTGTCCCGAAAAACCAAGAGCGGGAGGATCGGTCCATGGCCCCTGAGGTAAAACATGCTATGTCATCCCACGCCAGCGCCTTGCGGCGCTTTCAGATACAGACGCACTCACGCGTGGAGTTTACAGACATCACCGATTTGGTGGAACGCGCCGTCGCCGAATCCGGAGTGCGCAGTGGTCTGTGTCACGTGTTCGTTCCGCACACCTCGGCTGCCGTGTTGATCCAGGAGAATGCCGATCCGGCGCTGCGAACCGACCTGGATACTTTCCTAGGCCAACTGGCACCGCGCCACGCTGCTTACCATCATGACGATGGGAACTGTGACGCCCACCTGAAGGCGGCACTGGTCGGCTGCTCGAAAACATTGATGGTCGAGCATGGCCGTTTGCTCCTTGGGCGTTGGCAGGGCGTCTTATTTTGCGAGTTTGACGGCCCCCGCGGGCGGGAAGTGTTGGTGAAGGTCATCGCCGCCTGAGCCAGAAGCGGCGAAGAGGCAACAGCCGCCAGCACCACACAAGGGGCAAGAAGTCGTGGGTCCTAAGGCGAGACTTGTTAGGTCATAAAGGCTCTGACCAGCGATTCTCAATGACCACCCTCGGCGTTTACGTCCAGGTTCCCTTTTGTGCGTCCAAGTGCACCTTCTGCAACTTCGACTCAGGCGTGGTTCCCACTGCAATGATCGACCGGTACTGCGCGGCGCTCGAGCGCGAGATAGTCCAGCTCCGGCAGCACTTTCAGGGGCGGGGCCTCGACCCAGACCTATTGGACCTGCCAGTTGACACCGTTTACATAGGCGGTGGGACGCCGACGCTTTTGGGTCGAGGGAGGCTGAGCCGCATCTTCAGGGCTCTGGGGAGCACATTCCACCTTGAGGCGCTGCACGAGTGGACGCTGGAGGCAACGCCGGGCTCGGCGGACAGCAGCCTGCTGGCCTGGCTAGCCGAGTGCGGCGTGAACCGCCTGAGCATCGGCGCGCAGTCGTTTGACGACCGCGAGTTGCGCTGGACTGGCCGCCTGCACACTGCAGCGGATACCTGCATGTTGGTGGAGGCATCACGGCGCGCGGGATTCCGCAGCGTCAGTTTGGATCTCATCGCAGGCCTGCCGGGCCAAACAGAACCGTCCTGGATCCAAAGCCTCCAGCAGGCGATCCAGCTCAAGCCCCAGCACCTTTCGGTCTATTTGTTCGAGATAGATGAGAAGAGCCGGCTAGGTCATGAGGCGCTCCACGGCGGCTCCCGCTATCACGCGGAGGCCCTACCGGACGAGGGCTTTGTGGCTGATGCGTACGAAGAAGCGCGGCGAACGCTGGTCGGCCTGGGATTCGAGCAGTATGAGATTTCGAACTTCGCCCGAGCCGGCTACGAGTCCGTGCATAACCTGAAGTATTGGCGAAGAGAGCCGTACGTCGGGCTAGGGGCCGGCGCCCACTCGTTTGACGGGCGCTATCGCTGGTCGAACGAAGCCGCGCCCGAAGTGTACCGGGCAGCGCTCGAGCGTGGCGAGTCGCCTATTCGTGACTTGCGCGAACTGACTAGCATGGAAGCAATTGAAGAGTTCTTCTTCCTCGGGTTGCGGCACCGTACGGGGGTTGATGTTGCCACCGCACGCGCTCGCTGGGGCGCGGGCTTAATCGCCCATTGGGATGACGCAATCCGCTCGCTACGCGCTGAAGGTTGGCTCGAAGGCGAGGGCGATGTTATCCGGCTGGCTCCCCGTGCGTACCTGCTCTCGAATGAGGTATTCCAGCGGTTTTTGCTGGCGTCGGAAGCAGGAAAATCGAGGTGAATGATGAATCGAGACAGCGTGGTTGACCTTCGCAGCGACACGGTGACGCGCCCTACGCCAGCCATGCGGCGCGCCATGGCGGAAGCCGAAGTGGGCGACGACGTTTACAGTGAAGATCCGACTGTAAACCGCCTCGAGTTGCGAGCAGCGGAAATCTTCGAGCGTGAGGCGGCGCTCTTCTTTCCTTCAGGCACCATGGGCAACCAGGCCGCGATTCGCGTCCATACCTGCCCGGGCCAGGAAGTAATCTGCGAAGCGCGCGCACATATTCTCAACTACGAGATGGCGACTATGGCCGCCTTCTCAGGCTGCCTCGCACGCCCGCTCCACGCCGAGGACGGTATTCTTACCTGGAACCTCATCGCGCCACACGTGCGCGGGCGGAGCACAGTCCGCGCTAGCACCGGTCTTGTCGAGCTCGAGAACACGTCGAACCTTGCGGGTGGGTCAGTTTACCCGCCCGAGGTGGCAGATGAAATTTGCGCCCGCGCTCACGAACTGAGTTTGCCTGTGCATTTGGACGGGGCACGTATCTTTAACGCTGCCGAGGCCTTGGGCAAAGGAGTGGCTGAGATCACTCGCAGCTTTGACTCGGTCATGTTCTGCCTTTCAAAGGGTCTTGGCGCACCTGTTGGTTCGATGCTCATAGGCAACAAGGCCTTCATCAGCGAGGCGAGAATTGTCCGCAAGATGTTGGGTGGCGGTATGCGTCAGGCCGGGGTATTGGCTGCAGCGGGACTCGTCGCTCTAGAAGAGGGCCCCGGGCGCCTGCACGTCGATCACGAGAACGCGCGTTTGCTTGCCGAAGGACTGGCAGAGATCCCGGGCATCGCCATCGATCCGCAAAAGGTGGTGACCAACATCGTCCTGTTCGACGTCACGGGAACCGGCCACACTGCGGCAGAGATCTGCCGCCGGCTGGCGGTTTCCAAGGTTCTGACCAACCCCATGGGCGCCACGACGATTCGCATGGTAACCCATTACGACGTCGATCGCGCTGGCTGCGAGCGCGCCCTGCTGGCGCTGCGGGAAGTAGTAAGCGGCTCGCGTACCAACGCAGTAGCGTAACGGGACCACAGGCCTGCTTCCTCCCACGACGTCCCTCAGGCTTCTTGCTCCGAGACGCAACCTATACCCGTCTTCGCTTCCCTAGCACAGGCACGGTCACCACGCCAACGCGTACCGATAGCCACGCGCGTCAGCTCCGGCGCGAATGATACGGGTGGCGGGGTTAAATTCCACCATGGTGGGCGCGGTGGGGTTGCTCCAATCGCCCCCCACGAGTAACTTGTGACCGAGTGCCCCAAGCCGGTCGAGCACCGACGGTAGGATGCGACACTCGACATCGAGCCCAAGCGGTTGGTACTGTGGTCGTCGAACGAACTGTACATTGCCCACGAATTAAACCGCGGCGCCTCGACCGCCGCTGCGGATTCATACCGAACTCGATTACATTCAAGAAAACTCGCCGTAGAGTCTGATCCTGGCTATCGCCCCCAGGGGTTGAGAAGGCCAGCCAGGGCTGGTCTTGGCGCAGGACCGGCGTCGGCGTTAGGGTGATTCGCGGACGCTTATGTGGAGCAATCTGGTTGGGATGCCCGGGCGTAAGCACAAAGCTCTGTGCACGCTGGGTAAGCGGGATGCCGGTGTCGCCGGCGATCACCGCCGGTACCCAGCCGCCGCTGGGCGTGGCGGAGAACATGTTGCCTGCCGAGTCGATGACGTTGACGCACGTTGTATCCTGGTGCTCGCCATTGCGGTCGCGCAGCCGCTCCCGGACAAAGGTAGCAGGGGCGCGAGCCTGCACGTGCTCGGGGTCGCCCGGGATATGCTCCGCCGAGGCGTGAGAGGGATTGATTAAGGATCGCCGCTCTCGGCGTACTCCTTCGAAACCAGTGCGGCTGGGATCCTGCTATAGTCGGGATCGCCGTAGTAGGCATCGCGGTCGGCATACCCCATCTTCATCGCTTCGACCAGCGTGTGGATGTAGTCAGCCGAATTATGCCGCATGGCCTTGAGGTCAAATCTTTCGAGCAGGTTCAAATTTTCAAGCAAAACCGGGCCCTGGCTCCAAAAGCCGACTTTGTAGGCGTCCACGCCGCGGTACGAAGTGGAAAGGGGCCGCTCGACACGGGCGCGATAGGCGGCGAAGTCGCTCTCACGCAGCAGGCAACCCGCCCGTTTGCAGAAGTCGCTAATGCGACGGGCTACCTGACCGCGATAGAAATACTCGCGCACGGCTTCAATCCCTTTGCGTCTCCCGGCGCCCGCCTTGGTGCGCTCGGTCGGCCATCGCTTGCAAGGTATGCGCCAAGTCGGATTGGACGAACATCTCCCCAGCCCGGGGCAACCGCCCACCTGGACAATACACCTTGGCCGTGCTCGGCCACTTCTCCCACACTGCTCGCGACCGCTCGATGCCAAGCGCCGACCGCTCGTCCAAGGGGAAACCATTTGCCAGTTCAATGGCTGGGAATGACTTCGGAAAAGCTGAGCGTTCCGTAGTCTTCGAGCGCTAACAGCAGCGAATCGATGGCCCCCGGAACAATCGCACTTAGCGGTCCGAAAGATGGGGATGATTCCGCCGTGGCCACCAGCGATGGTGTTGAGTATGACGATGCGGGGATCATTACGCGGCAGGCTCCGATAAAACCCCGCTGTGGCCAGTTCGGGTGCGACTCCATCGCCGTTGATGGCGACCACTTCTCCGCCCGCGGGACTGACCAGGATCGGACATTCGCCGCCAGAAGCGAAACTCATCATTTCGCCCACCGAGGCAGCAAACGCCGAAGCAACGCCGCCGTCCATCGCAACGAGCCCATGGCTGGATCAAGGTGGCCTTGCGAGACCGGAGCACGCCGTTCAGATACGTCCGCTGGCGCTGAAAGCTGGTACCGTTCCCACTGTAGATCCTTCGAACAAGCCACGTACCCGAACCACACAATGACTTCAACCCACGACTTAAGTCGTCGCGGAAGCGAAAAAACGAGAGATATAAATTGACTGCGAAAATAGGAATTCAGTACGCACAGAGCCAGGAGGCCTATTCATGGCTTACATCATCGCTGAGCCTTGCATCGGCACCAAGGATACAGCCTGCGTGGATGTCTGTCCTGTCGACTGCATCCATCCGCGCAAGGACGAGGCGAACTTCGCGGACGTCCCACAGCTCTACATCGATCCGGTGGAATGCATCGACTGCGGTGCCTGCGTGCCGGTGTGTCCGGTGTCAGCCATCTTTCCGCTCGATGATCTGCCGGAGAAGTGGCAGAACTTCGTATCCATCAACGCTGCTTACTATGGGAAGTAGGCGTGCAGCTGAGCACGGCTCGGCCAAGGCCATCCGAGGACTTGCTCGGTGGGCTGAGTGGCCATCAACCCAAGGAAGACGCGCGCAGGCTAAGCGGCAGGGGTTGTTAAGGTGCTCACAGACAAGAACGAGGTGCTGCTGCCACGGCCAGTCAGGGCTCCGGCTTCTGGACGGGAAGGGAGGAGCAAACTCCCGCTTCGGTGGCGTCTCCAACGGCTCCTCGCCCGGGCGAAGAGCCATCAGGCCGTGGGCCCTTCAGGCTCTGGACCGTGGATTGGTGCAGGACGAGGGTCTTTGTGGGGAACGGCATCTCAATCCCATCGCGCTTAAAACGCTCAAGGATACGCTTGCGCAGTTCGCTTTGTACACGTCCCTGAGCAGCGAAGTTACGCACTTGGACGATGAGTGTAAAGTCGAGGGTGGACGACCCAAAGCCTGGCACGAGCAAGGCCACAGGCTCGGGGTAGGGCAGTAAGCCGAAGCTATTATTCCTAGCCAGTTCCTGCGCAGTCTCCACTAGGGCTTTTTCCACCCGATCCGGGTCGCTCTCAACGCCGACACTAACGGGAATGTTCAGCGCCAAGCGCTCTTCCGGCATGGAGTAGTTGACGATAACTGCCTTGGCCATCGTCGCGTTCGGTACCACCACCAGATTGTTGGCGCTCGTTCGCAGCACCGTAGACCTCCATCCGATGCGAACCACGTACCCCTCTTGCCCTCCATCCATCTTGATGTAATCTCCAACGCACACCGGGCGGTCGACGAGAATGTAAAAGCCGGCGAGCAGGTTGCTCAGAGTTTCCTGCATAGCAAAGGCGACAGCCACGCTACCGATGCCCAGCGTTGTCCATAGCCCCGTCAGGTGAATACCGAGGTTGTCCAGGATCACCATAGTGGTGATCAGGACGAAGAGGACCCGGACCACTACCGTGGCCGGCCGGGTAACGCGTTCAAGGGAAGGTTCCCGCTCCCCAAGTCCCCGGAGAAAAAGCACCAGAACCTTGGAGGGAAAGTAGAACAAAACCAGGATGACTAGCGCCAGGATCAGCTTCGAGCCTAAGTGCTCCCAGTAACGCGGGAGGGTGAGGTTCTCCAGCGCTGTGTAGAGCGCGGCCAGGAGTAGTAGCGGGATCGGGAGAGGAGCCAGCAGCGAAAAGAAGAATTCTTCCCAGGAACCCTGGAATTTCCGTGCGTAGTAATGCAAGACGCGGCTCAACACGAGGCCGAGCACCAGTGCCACGATAAGAAGGACGCTCACGGCCGCAGTGCCGAAGACCATCGGCGAAAGGTGCAACGCGCGCGATAAATGGAGAGGCACTCGGCGACCTCCTTCCTAGCAGCGCCGCTCTATCTGCAGCTAGGTCCCGGTCTGGTGCAATAAACCCCTGCGAAACCCGCGGCGTCCGGATTACAGAACAGAATCGCTCATCCTCACACCGGCCAGGGACCTCGACTGGGCGCTATGACCTCCGGTTCAGGATATCCTGCTCGCCGCTGGCGCCGCAATTGTCAAAAGGAAGCAAGCTGAGTCAACCGTACGACGGGCCGCTAGCATCAAATCTAATAACGCCAAACAATCTTCGCTTCGTAGATCAGAGCGAGAAGCGGTTCGAAGAGGACGTTTTGACGATCGGATACAGCCGTGGTGCGTGTTATACTTAATATGCTGTTCTACCCTAGCAACTTGCGAATCGAGCCGCCTCTCTCGAGGGCAGGTGCCAATGCCAACTAAGCAAAAGAAGACGACCGAATTTAGCGAACTGCCCATTCTTCCGGTGCGCGACACCGTCCTGTTTCCCAATGCCATTTTGCCGCTAACCGTGGGGCGCGAAAGCTCTCTGAGGCTGGTGGCCGATCTTAAGGAAGACGAGCGCTTCATCGCGGTGGTGGCGCAGCGTGACCCGCGCGTGGACAACCCTCAGCCGGTCGACCTATTCCAGGTCGGGACCGCGGCTTACGTTCACAAGATCATCAAGTTGCCGAGCCAGAGTCTTTTCATCTTCGTTGAGGGCTTGCAACGCATCGCCATTGAAGAAGTCCTCCAGATCGAGCCATACTTGCGAGCCCGCGTCAAGCCTCTGCAGGACGTGCTGCCTAGCGCAAAGCAACCCGAATTTGAGGCGCTGGTCCGCAGCGTCACGTCGCTATTCCAACAGGTGGTGCAGCTGTCGCCCACTCTGTCCGACGACCTGCAGACCGTAGTAATGAACATCGACGATCCGTCGCGTCTGGCCGACTTCATCGCCGCGAACCTCCCGTCAATTTCCAATACGGAGAAGCAAGAACTGCTCGAGAGCCTGGATCTGCTCAAACGGTTGGAGCGACTCAACCGTCAGTTGGCCCGCGAAGTCGAGGTGCAACAGCTTCGCTCGAAGATCCAGTCTGACGTCCAGGATCAGGTAACCGCTAGCCAGCGCGAGTACTACCTACGCGAGCAGATGAAGGCCATCCAGAAGGAACTTGGCGAGGCCGATGAGCAGCGTGAAATCGAGGAGTTGCGCGCCAAGATCGAAGCTGCGGGCATGACAGAAGAAGCCCGCAAGGAGGCCATGCGTGAGCTAAACCGGCTGGCGAAGATGTCGCCCGCCGCAGCCGACTACCATGTAACGCGCACCTACCTGGACTGGCTGGTGTCCCTGCCGTGGAACAAGGTAAGCGAACTAAAGGTGGACATCCATAAGGCGCGGCAGGTACTGGACGAGGACCACTATGACTTAGAAAAGGTCAAGGAGCGCATCCTGGATTACCTGGCGGTGTTGCAGCTGAGGCCCCAATTGAAGGGGCCCATCCTCTGCCTAGTGGGGCCGCCTGGCGTGGGCAAGACCTCGCTGGCCAAGTCGATCGCTCGCGCCCTGGACCGCAAATTTGTGCGCATTTCGCTGGGAGGAATTCACGATGAGGCAGAAATACGCGGCCATCGGCGTACCTACATTGGTGCCCTACCCGGGCAACTCATTCAAGGTATCCGGCGCGCCGAGACCCGCGATCCCGTTTTTGTGCTGGACGAAGTAGACAAGATTGGGCGCGACTTCCGCGGCGATCCTTCCTCGGCCCTACTCGAGGTCCTGGATCCGGAGCAGAACGCGCACTTCCGGGATAACTACCTCGACGTGCAATTCGATCTTTCCAAGGTCCTCTTCATTTGCACCGCGAATGTACTCGATACGATCCCGCCTGCCCTGCTCGATCGCATGGAGGTACTCGAGCTCCAGGGATACACCGAGGAAGAGAAGATTCAGATCGCTTTCCGTCACCTGATTCCTAAACAGACCGAGGAGCACGGGGTGAAGAGCCCCGATCAGATCGAGTTCACGCGTGAGGCGCTGGCCAGCCTGATTCGTCACTACACGCGGGAAGCCGGCGTCCGCAACCTCGAGCGCGAGATCGCCACGCTATGCCGCAAGCAAGCACGCCGGATCGCAGAGGGCAGCGCTGAAAAGCTCGTGGTGACGCCGGATAACCTGGCCGAGTTCCTAGGCGTTCCACGTTTCCGGCTGGAGACGGAAGTTGTTGAACGCACGCGGCAGCCCGGAGTTGCCATTGGCCTAGCATGGACGCCCACGGGTGGAGACGTTCTCTTCGTCGAAGCCAAGGTCATGAAAGGCAGCAAGGGCTTCACCATGACCGGACACGTGGGACAAGTCATGCAGGAGTCTATGCAGGCAGCACTGGCCTGGGTGCGCAGTCATGCGCTGGACTATGGTATCGACCCCGACTTTTTCCAGCAGAATGACATCCATGTCCACGTGCCCGCTGGTGCCATTCCCAAGGACGGACCGTCTGCAGGCGTGACGATCGTCACCGCGCTTGTTTCCGCCCTCACACGCCGTCCTGTGCGGGAGCGTGTTGCCATGACAGGCGAGATTACACTCAGTGGCCTGGTGCTGCCGGTAGGTGGCATTAAGGAGAAGGTGCTGGCGGCCAAGCGCGCTGGCGTGCAGGAGGTCCTACTACCCGCGGACAATGAAGCAAACGCGAAGGAAGACTTGACGGCTGAGATGCTGGAAGGCTTACGGTTGCGTTACGTCAAAACCATCCAGGAAGTAGTCGACATCGCCCTCGAGAAGGAGCCTCTCGCTGTCCAGGAGCCCAACGCCGCGCGCGACGTGGCCTTCGTGCAGCCAGCCGCTGGTCCTCCAAATTAAGCAATGGACGAGGAAGGACACTCATACACGACTGCGGACCGGCGGCACCCAGGACGAAGAATAGCCAGCGAAAAGAGGGGGGGCCGCGGCCGCTGTCCCGTTTCCCATTCTGAGCTCTCTGGCCTTCAGCGTCCGAGATGACCTACCTGAAAATGTGTCTTGCCACCAGTAGGCTTGATGGTAACGGCGGTCATGCCGCTCACACCCACCCAAACGAACTCCGTTTCCTCTCCTGACTGAGTCGAGCTGGTAGGCGCCCCAAGTTTCTCCCTGTAAAAACTGGCCACCTGATTCGCGGAATCGTCCGTCACATACTCCTCGCCGGCCACGGAAGCTCCTCCAATGCTCAACGTGCCGCTCGATCCCTGTACTAGTGTGGCCCCGGGATAGACCGGAATATTCGACGACGCGCTTCCCGAATGAGACTGCGTAATCGTGACCGGGCCATGCTCCGTTTGCACAGTGATCGATCCACCGTCCGATGCCATCTGCACCTGGCGCTGCAGGCTCCTTTTCGCCCGATACGCGACATAGAAGCAACTGCCAACCCCCACCATGCCTAATAGGACGAAGACTCCAAGGACAATCAAGATGACTTTGAGAACCGGACTGCCGGACGACGGCGGCGTCGCGGGTGCAGCTATTGCTGGCGCCGCGGGCGGAGGCGCTGTCCCAGCTACGGGCGTAAGGGAAGCTTGGCTCGGCGGAGGAGATGCCTCTCCAAGCGTCGCTCCGCATTTGGTGCAAAACCGCGCGGCGTCATCCAACGGGGTGCCGCAGCTCGTACAAAATTTGGCCATAACCCCTCCTTCGCAGAAAGCAGGTAGCAGGCCGCCAGCAGCGCGGCCAATCATCGCTACCGGATGGATGCGCCAAGGTGTGCCTCAATAAGTCGCATGATTCTTGGCAGGGGCGCACCCACTAACACGACCTTCGCTACGTCACCCACCAGAAACGGATAGAACCCGAGCAACCAAGCTTGACGGTAAGAAATCTTTGCGACCACGTGCAGCCAAAGACCGCCACAGACCAAAATCAGCAGGTCCGAAACGAAAAGTGCTGCTGCTAGCTTGACGAAACTCCGGCTGGCGCCTTGCTCGATCAGCCAGCCGAGCAAACCCGCTGCTAGCGGATAGCTCCACAGGTAGCCCCCCGTGGGCCCCAGCAAATGGGCAAGGGAGGACGCGCCCAGAGCGAACACGGGCAACCCTACTGCTCCCTCCGCAAGATAAATCGCTTGGCTTAGGAATCCGCGACGGCTCCCCAGCACTGCACCGCTCAGCAGCACAGCGAAGGTCTGGCCGGTCAGAGGCACGGGAGTAAACGGCAGCTTCACTGCCACCTGCGCGGCAAGCGCAGTGAGAAGGCTGAAGGCCAGGATGGCCAACGCGTCCGCTAAGCGGCTGCTACGTTCCCACAAGCAGTCCATCAAAACGTTCGACATCAACGAGGTCATCAGATCGGTCCCTCTGGCGGGAAGCCCCCTGCCCTCCGCAGATAAACCCATAACTCGCTTTGAGCCTGCCGCGGCCACGGCCGCCAATGCGTGAGGTCCTCGGTCCTCGCTCCGCACCACTTCGACTCCCTATAACCAGCGCCATTATACCCGAACACGGTCCGAGGAGAAGGACCTTTTCATTGGCGATAGCCAGAGCTGTCACCCGCTTGGCTCGATTCAGCAAAAGGCATCCACAGTGGAGGTTCGGTTAGAAACGGCAGGCGGTTGATTTCCTTCGCCGACCGCAGCACGAGGTCCTCGGAGCTAGGCTCAAGCGTTAGAACAAAAGGCAGGCGCTGTTTTTCCGTGCTCGGCTCCTGCAGCACCGAATCGATATTGATTCGATGGCGAGCGAAGATGCTGGACACCGTAGCCAATATGCCAGGCCGGTCGCGCACCACCAGCCGCACGTAGAACGCCGCCCTTCGATCGCGCGGAGCGGCGAGCCGCACCGCGCGCCAGTGCGTGTAGCCGAAAGGCGTAAGCCGACTACTGCCAGCCGCTATGGCGCGGGCGATCTGCACGATGTCGGAAAGCACCGCTACGCCCGTCGGTTCGCCGCCGGCGCCGCGGCCTGTGATCAACGTCTGGCCGCCCTTGTTCCCTTCGAGCAGGATGGCATTAGTTGTCCCTGATACGGCGGCCAGGGGTGAGTCCCGCGCCACAAGCATAGGGCGCACGAACACCTCGAGGCGCTGTCCGAGGCGGCGCGCCGCGGCGATCAGGCGTATGGTGTGGTCCAAACGTCGGGCGTAAGCAAAGTCCACGACCCCGATGCGACGGATTCCCTCCACCGGGATACTTTGCACTGGCACGGGCTGACCAAAGCACAGCATCGCGAGGATAGCGATTTTGTAGCGCGCGTCATATCCTTCCACGTCGAACGTCGGGTCCGGCTCTGCATAGCCGCGCTGTTGCGCTTCCGCCAACGCCTGTTGAAAGGTGCGGCCCCCCCGCTCCATCTCCGTAAGAATGAAGTTGGTTGTGCCGTTCAGGATGCCCCAAACGGCGGTGAACTGCTCGCCAGCCAACCCCTCGCGGATGGCGTGCAAAACGGGTGCGCCGCCTGCAACGCAGGCCTCAATCCCCAAACTGACACCCGCTTTGTGGCTCAGCTCAACAAGCTCCATGCCGTATTCGGCCACCAGTTGCTTGTTGGCAGTGACGAAGTGCTTGCCGCCTTGCAATGCTGCGCGAGCTATGGCGCGCGCGGTTGCGATCTCGCCCACTAGCTCCACCACAATGTCTACTTCCGGATGGCCAACAACCGCGCGCCAGTCGGTCGTGCGCTCGACTTTGCGGCCCAGCCACGACAGATCGCGGCGGTGAATCGACCGGGAGCACACTACCCGCAGCTGAAGCTCGCAGCCCAGCCGCCGCTTCACCTCCCGTTGGTGTTCGACGAAGGCCTTCAGGGTCCCAGTGCCGACAGTGCCGACTCCGATGACCCCAACTCGCACTGCGGAGTGCCGGGAACAGTTTGGAGAAACGCTGTGATCAGTGCGAATGAAAGTCTCCTTCTGACGCTTCTGTTCGAGACGAGCGGGTACCACGCCCAGGCTGACCACTACCATTCCAACTCAAGACGCGCGCGGCGTGTGGCAAATTCTCGGTAAGGGCTCACGCGCAGTGTCCGCACGTAGCTCGGGCGTTCCGTATAGGCAAGGACGATGGTCAAAACGTTCTGGCGCCTTCCGCCTTGGCGTAGGTAGGGCTCGGGAAGGAAAAAGTCCTTCTGTGGCCCGACGGTTCCGTACCTTCCAACAAATTTTCCATTCAGGTAGAGCAGAGCATCCCAATCTGCCTCGAATGTCACGCGCCACGGGATTGACCAGCCTTCGGTTGGCTGCAGCGCAAAATCCGCGCGGCACCACGTAAATGCCGGGCGCATTTCGCGAACTTGAGGCTCGGACGTAGTTGACGCTCGAGTAGGAGTGGCAGAGTCACCCAGAGATACCTTGGACCAGCCTGCCTTGGAAAATTCCGGATCAACCTCCCGGCCTCGCATCGCCGCAGGGAACCGCTGCACCTTCCAAGTCTCGATCGCTTTAGCGGATGCTGGGTCGTGGCCGTAGCGAACTGATTCGATTCCTTTCAGCTCGGCGATTTCCGGACCAAAGTTGAAGCTCCCGAAGGCCTCGTAGGCAATCTCGAGGGTGTTTGTGCCGGCGTGGGCAAGCGCGCTGAGGCCGAATTGGACATGCAAGTTCCGAGCCTCATCGGGCTTGTCGGCCGGCACCACTGGCACCACCTGACCATTGATGAAAATCCATTTGCGGTCGCGCCCAAACGCACTCACATACATAGTGGGCTCACCATTGTACGTAAACTCGGCCCGATATTTCACATAACCGTAAGGCAGGACTCCCATCTCCTCAAGGGGCCGTAACGGTCCCGTATACCATTCCCCGGAGCCAAGCTCAAACGTCTCGACCCATGTTTGGACCTCCACCAAATCTTGCGGAACAGCTGGCAGCGGCTGCGTGGAGCAAGTCAAGTGGGCCGTATGCCAGTGACGGTCAAAACTATGCTCGACGAGTTCGCCGTCCACCCGGCACTTTTTGGGGATCGATGGCAGCAGCATGGATACGCTATGTTCGCCGGGTTTGAATTCCAAGTCGAACCAGGTGCGATTCTTGCTGGCGCCCGAGCCCGTGAGTAAGGCACTGTCCGTCAGGATAGGCACCGTGAACGCCTTGGACTCTTCCTCCTCAAGCGCGCCAGGCAGGACCCGTGTGGGCAGCTCGCCGGTCCAGCTGCGCAGCGCACGCTCGCGGGGCATCAGCACGACCATCAGATGGTTATTCACGAGGAAACAGTTTGGCCTCCGCGGTGACCCGCGCCGCAAACACTACGGACTCATGGTCTTCGTCCCAGTACTGGTAGGCAACCTCGCCTTCGACAGTGGGCTCCTTCTCGGTTCCGAGGCTGAGCTCCACCAGGCGCCCCGGCTCGTCGTAGAGAATCAGGTAGGGCCGGTTGAAATTCGAGCCGTGGGCGAGCACCTCAGCTGCCGAGTAGCAGAGGGTCGTACCAGTGACCGGTACCTGCACAGGGAGCATCTTCATCTCTCGCGGCCCCAGGGCAAGGTCGTCCTGGCGCGGGAGTTCAATGAAGCGATGCGAAGGGCTGCTCGGATCGGGGAAACTCAGCTTGAAATGCTGCGTGTGGCTGGTGTTTTCGCGGACAAACAAGACTGCACTTTTGCCGTTCACCCGCTCGGTAACGCTCACCGCTGGATTCGTCGACCGGGCTCCGTCGACTTTGGAAGTCCGCACCAGGACTGGTCCCACCAGACGCAGCGAGGCACCGATGCTGCGCACCGCGTAGTACTTGTCCCAGAGGCCTCCCGGCTCGCGAACCGGGGCAGCATAGTCGTAGCTCGTCGTGAGATGCGCGGCGGGCCAGTCGAAGTTCGTGCCTCCGAATCCCATGTAATAGTTGGTGTAGGTAGCGCCTTGCTCGAAGACGGTCTTGGTGAGTACGCTGAGCTGCGCTGCATCCACGCCATCCTGCTTCGCCGAGAGCTTGCCGCCAAACTCGCTAAACCATCCGCCCTGCAGTTCGGTGACACCTAGAGGCGAATCCGGCTCCTGCTGTCTCAGCCCGGCAAGCGCCGGGACAACCTCCTTCACGATGTTCCAGCGCGGGTAAAAATTGCAGGTGTCCATAACTCGCGCCATATCCGGGTCGGTGCGCTCCCGCACTTGCCGGGTCCAGCAGGTGATCAGCGGTACGTCCACGCCGGCGCTCCAGGCCATTTTGGCCAAAGCGCGGATGTATTGGCGCTTGTCTGCGTCCGGCAGTTTCCAGTAGTCGTATTCGTTTTCAATCTGAACCATGATGATGGAACCGCCAGCGGTCACGAGATGGCGGCGGATCACCGGCAGCACCTGATCGAACCAGTGCTGGGATACGCGGATGCTCTCAGGGTGGTTGCTGCGTAGGGGAAAACGCCGGGCGACGACCCAGTGCGGGAAACCTCCGGCGTCCCACTCAGCGCAGACGTATGGGCCGGGACGCGCAATCATCCAAAAGCCCATCTTCTGCACGAGCTCAACGAAGGCTTCGAACTCGCTCAGGTCGGCCTTGCCCTCCGAGGGCTCATGGTAGTTCCAGAACACGTACGTCTCCACTGTATTGAGGCCAGCTGCCTTGAACTTCATTAAACGGTCGCGCCACAATTCGCGCGGGCAACGCGTGTAGTGAAACGCGCCGCTGAAGATAAAGGTGTCGCGATCGTTGATGGTAAAGCATTGCTGGTCGTAGCGGATAAAGTGCGGCTGGGGGAAGCGCTCCTGGCCCAGCGGAGCGGCCGCCTCGAGACGATGAGCCTCGGGCAGAAACCTGTCTGCTGCCAGCTTTGAAGCGACGGGTCCTGCCGCCACTCCAAGCAGGAATCGCCTTCGCGAGGACTTCATACCGTCACGCTAGTCTGCCTTGCGCCCTCAGGATAAGCCCTCAGGCACGGGAGGAATGCTGACGCGCGGCGAGGACCTTTGACCAACTTCAAGGCCTAACTCCTCAGCGAGCTTCTGGGGATCGTAAGGAGAGCAATGAAAGAAGCGCCCGCTGACCTCGAAGGTCGGCACCTTCCGGAGGCCGCCGTTCACCGCGATCACCCTCTCCGCCGCGCCCGGCACTTCTTCAATGTTGATCTCTTCAAACGGGATGTCATGCAACCTGAGGAAATATTTGGCGCGCCGGCAATCGGAGCACCACGGCGTGGTATAGATGCGAACGTTCGGCTTCATCGCGCTCGTGCCTGCGAATGAATAAGAGCACCTGCTGGGTGGGCTAGGTGCCTTTCTGCCTGAGTTACGGCCTCGAAGCGCGGCCTGCCACTTCGAGCCGCGCCATGGCGCGCTCGAGGGCCCGGCGTGCCTCCTCCCTCTCCGCCTCGGACTCTACCTGGCGAAGGATTTCCTCGGCCCGGCGCCGAGCTTCCTCGGCACGCGACAGATCAATTTCCTCAGGGCGCTCTGAAGCCTGCGCTAAGACGATCACCCGCTGTGGGAGGACTTCCGCAAATCCCTCGCTGACCGCTAGGTAGTGTGTAATGCCAGCGCTCGTGTAGGATACTTCGCCGGGCTTCAATTCCGTGAGTAAGGGAGCGTGCCCCGGCAAAATGCCCAGGTAGCCGTCCTTACCGGGGATCGATACAGCAATCACCGACTCGCGAACCACTTGCCGGTCCGGCGTCACCAGGCTGAACTCGAGTTCGCTAGGGAGATCCATAACCATAGTTACTGCACCACCGGATCCGCCGTCGAGTACCGAAACTGGAGTTTCTAGCGGCTAACTTCCGCGCCCAGGGTCTTTGCTTTCTCCAGCGCTTCATCGATTGATCCGACCATGTAGAACGCCTGTTCAGGCACATCGTCGTGCTTACCTTCTACCAGCTCTTTGAAGCTGCGGATCGTATCTTCGAGCTTGACGTAGCGGCCCTCTAGGCCCGTGAACTGCTCGGCGACGAAAAACGGCTGGGAGAGGAACTTTTCCACCCTGCGGGCACGCGCCACAATAACTTTGTCTTCCTCGGAAAGCTCGTCGATGCCGAGGATAGCAATGATGTCCTGCAGATCCTTGTAGCGCTGCAAAATGGCCTTCACCGCGCGGGCCACGTTGTAGTGTTCCTCACCCACGATGCGCGGATCGAGCACTCGCGATGTTGAGGCCAGGGGGTCTACCGCCGGGTAGATGCCTTTTTCCACAATCTGGCGTGAAAGCACGGTGGTGGCGTCCAGGTGAGCGAACGCCGTGGCAGGCGCGGGATCGGTCAAGTCGTCCGCGGGAACGTAGATCGCCTGCACGGACGTAATGGAACCCTTTTTGGTGGACGTAATACGCTCCTGGAGTTCGCCCATTTCTGTCGAGAGGTTAGGTTGATAGCCGACGGCGGAGGGCATACGGCCCAGAAGGGCGGAGACCTCGGACCCGGCCTGGGTGAAGCGGAAAATGTTGTCGATGAAGAGGAGCACGTCGCGCCCCTCGACGTCGCGGAAATACTCGGCGACGGTGAGGCCAGTCAGTCCAACGCGCAGCCGGGCTCCCGGCGGCTCAGTCATCTGGCCATAGATTAACGCCGCCTTGGAGCGGTCGGGATCGCCAGGCGTGATCACCCCGGACTCGATCATCTCCAGCCACAAGTCATTGCCCTCGCGCGTCCGCTCTCCTACTCCGGCGAAGACGGAGATCCCGCCGTGCTTCATGGCGACGTTGTTGATGAGTTCCAAGATGATGACCGTCTTTCCCACGCCCGCGCCGCCGAACAGCCCCGTCTTGCCGCCTTTGAGGTAGGGTTCGAGTAGGTCGACCACTTTCAGTCCGGTCTCGAACATTTCTAGCTGCGTATTTTGATCCTCGAGCGGCGGGGCATGGCGATGAATCGGCATGCGAATGTCGGACACAATGGGCCCGAGCTTGTCCACCGGTTCCCCGACCACATTCATAACCCGTCCCAGGACTGCCTTGCCCACCGGAACGGTGATCGGGCCGCCCAAATTCAGCGCCTTCATACCACGTACCATGCCCTCGGTCGGCTCCATGGCCACGCACTTCACGCGCCCTTCACCAAGGTGCTGTGCGACCTCGGCAATGACGTTGATCGGCCTGGGCACGTCGAAGCCGTCCGAGACGATCCGCACCGCGTGATAGATGGGAGGTAGGTGGCCGCTCTCGAAGGCAACCACCACCACCGGCCCGATTACTTCCACAACTTTGCCGACGTGGGTCTCTGATGCCATAGCTTCCTCGCGTTCAGCTCTACAGCCCATGTCCTATTGTGCCGCCGCCCCGCTCACGATTTCGATGATTTCCTTGGTGATGGCGGCCTGGCGGACGCGGTTAAGGTTCAGGGTCAGCGAGTCAATAAGCTCCTTCGCATTGTTCGTAGCTGCATCCATGGCGGTCATCTTCGCAGCCAGCTCCGCGGCCTGGGATTCGAGCAGCGCCCGATAGACCTCCGCTTCCACATAGCGGGGCAACAAACTGGCGAAGATTTCCTCCGGAGGCTGCTCGTACATGTAATCCACCAGGACTTGCCCTTCCGCCGGCTCGATCGGGCGCACCGGAAGGTAGCGCTCCACCTTCAAGGGCTGCACCAGAATCGACTTAAACTCGTTATAGATGAGATCCACCGCGTCCACGGCTTGGCTGCTGTAAAGCTCGATGATTTGAGCGGTGATAGTCCGTGCGTGCGCGAACTCGAGGCGGGTGAACACGTTCACATGCTCCCCTACCATGCGCACTCGATGGCGGCGGAAGAAGTCGCGCCCCTTACGTCCTACCGCCAGCAAGGACACCTCGACTCCGCGATGCTCTGCCAGATAGGCCTGGGCAGCCCGAATCAGGTTAGCGTTGAAGGCGCCGCACAGGCCACGGTCCGCTGTGACGAGAACTAGCAGAATCCTTTCCACCGGCCGGTTGGCGAGCAGCGGATGCGAACGGTCCTCGGTGCGCGCCGCCACACTCCGCAGCAACGCCATCATCTGCTCAGCGTAGGGCCGCGCGTTGATGACACGCTCTTGGGCGCGCCGTAGCCGCGCCGCGGCCACCATCTTCATGGCACGGGTGATCTGCTGGGTGCTTCTTACGGAGCGGATGCGCCGCCGGATGTCGAGAACGTTGGGCATGGGCCTTCGGCGTCAGAAGTCGGAATCGCTCGCGAGAGCCAATAAAGGCTCAGACGCGCGCTTCCCCTTACTTAGCTTCTGACTCTTACCTTACTTTATGCGACCGTCGCCGCGGAAGCTGCCCTGCGCTCCGCCAGAAACTTAGCCTTGTACTCATCCAGGACCTTGCGCAATTCACTTCGCATTTCATCGTCCAAAGCTTTCTTTTCCGAGAGTTTCGTGAGCACCGTAGGATGGGAGACGTCGAGGAACTCATACAAACCCCGCTCAAAGGAGAGGCAGTCCTCCACTGGCAGGTCATCCAAATAACCGCTGGTACCGGCAAAGATGATGATCACCTGTTTTTCGACTGGGAGCGGCTGGTACTGGTCTTGCTTCAAGATCTCCGTCAGGCGGCGGCCGCGGTTCAACTGGGCCAGGGTGGCCTTGTCGAGGTCGCTGCCGAACTGGGCGAAGGCAGCAAGTTCGCGGTACTGCGCCATCTCGAGGCGTAGCGTGCCGGCCACCTGCTTCATGGCTTTGATCTGAGCGTTCCCACCTACGCGCGAGACCGAGATGCCGACGTTGACAGCGGGGCGGATGCCGGAATGGAAGAGATCGGTTTCAAGATAAATCTGGCCGTCAGTGATCGAAATAACGTTGGTGGGAATGTAAGCGGACACGTCGCCCGCCTGCGTTTCGATAATCGGCAAGGCAGTCAGTGATCCACCGCCTAGCTCCTGATTCAGCTTCGCGGCGCGCTCGAGCAAGCGTGAGTGGAGATAGAAGACGTCGCCGGGATATGCTTCCCGGCCCGGCGGGCGCCGCAGCAGTAACGAAATTTCGCGATAAGAGACGGCGTGCTTGGAGAGGTCGTCGTAGATGCAGAGGGCGTGCCTGCCGCGGTCACGGAAGTATTCACCCATAGCACAGCCCGAGTAGGGCGCGAGGTACTGCATGGGCGCAGGATCAGAAGAACTGGCCGAAACGACGATGCTGTACTTCATGGCATCGTATTCTTCCAGAGTCTTGATGATCTGCGCCACCGTCGACCGCTTCTGCCCGATAGCAACGTAGATACAAATCACGTCGCCGCCGCGCTGATTCAGGATAGTGTCGAGGGCAATGGCTGTCTTGCCCGTTTGTCGGTCCCCGATGATCAGCTCACGCTGCCCCCGCCCTATAGGAATCATGGCGTCGATGGGCTTGAGGCCGGTCTGCAGAGGCTCCCGCACCGGGAGGCGGTCGACGACTCCGGGAGCAAGCCGCTCGACGGGATTGTACTCGTCCGTTAGAATCGGACCCTTATCATCGATAGGGCGACCCAGGGCGTCCACCACGCGCCCGATCAGCGCCTCGCCCACCGGCACGGACATGATCCGCCGTGTCCGCTTTACTGTGTCGCCTTCCTGGATTTGCGTGTAGTCGCCGAGTAGCACTGCGCTGACTTGGTCTTCCTCAAGGTTGAGAGCCAGTCCCGCTACGTCATAGGGCAGTTCGAGAAGCTCGCCAGCCATGACGTTATCCAGCCCATGAATGCGGGCCACCCCGTCGCCAACGGAGATGACAGTACCGATCTCGGCCAGGGAGACGCCGTGATCGAAGTTCTGGATTTGCTCCCGGATGATACGGGTGATTTCGTCTGCTCTGATTGATGGCATAGGCATTAACTCACTGGCCCGTTAGCTGCCGCCGCATCCGTTCCAGGGCTCCTCGTACCGAGCCGTCATAGACGGTGCTGCCGATCTGAGCCACGACACCTCCAATGAGCGCAGGCTCGAGGGTAAATTGAAGCTCGACCTGGTGGGCGGTGAGCTGGATGAAGCGGCGTCGCAGGGCCTCCTGCTCTTCCTGGGAAAGCGGCGACGCTGTAGTCACCTTCACCTCGACAATTCCCAGCCGCTCGCGGACGGTCTTCAAGAACGCCTGGCGAATTTCCTCCAGCAGTCCCATCCGGTAGTTTGCCAGCAGCACGCGAAAAAAATTCGACGTCACCAAGGACGTCCCAAGCCGCGCGAGGACGGCGTTCAGTACACCCAGCCTTTGCCCCCGCTTAGCAGCCGGGGTCTCGAAGGCGGCGCGCAGCTCGGGGTACTCGCGATAAACCGCGGCGAAGGCGTCGATCTCCTGCAGAACGCGGCGGTAATCCGCCGCGGGACCCAGGACGTCGGCCAGGGCCCGGGCGTATCTGTTGGCAACAGCGCGAGGCATACCCAAGCGAACGGTCCTGGTAGCGAAAGCCTGCTAGGCATTCGGCGGAAGTTTGTTAGCTAGCGCCTCAGTGAAACGAGCGACTAGGCGCTGGCGTACCCTGTCATCGAGACGCCGCCGAATGATTTGCTCCGCCGCGAGCAATGCCTGCTCGGCCGTATAGGCCTTCAATTCGAGCCGGGCCGCGCGTGAGGCGGCGTCGATCTGCGCGCGGACCGATCCGAGAACCCGCTCCACCTCTCTTGCCGTGATCTCTTTCTGGCGGGCGCGCTCCGCCTCCATCTCCTGCACCGCTGAGCTGCGCAGCGCGGCAATCTCCTCTTCAAGATGCCGCAGCTTCTCTTCCACCGCCCGCGTTCGTGCCTGCGACTCCTCAAGTGCACGCCGCCCTTCCTCGAGCGCACGCTGAACTGCGGCCGAGCGCTGAGCCATGAACCGGCTCAGCGGTTTCCGCAGTAGCCAGCCCAAGGCCACCACAAGAATCACGAAATTGATAACCTTGAAGAATTCCTCGCGACCTTGTTTTTCGGTTTCCTCCGGTGCTTGTTGAGCCAGCACAATCCACGCGCCGCGCGCAGACAGGTTGGCTGTTAGCCCTAGCAGGAGTACGCAAAAAGCCACAGCAAGCGCCCGATGGTGCGTTCGCTGAGCGAATGCCCTCAACGAAGAACTCCAGTCGATGCTCCCTCGAGGATTACATCCGCAATAGCCGAGGCGAGCGGTTCGCAGGCCGCGGCTAACTGTTGCTTAGCAGCCTCTACGTCCCTTTGCAGAGCCTCCTGGGCCCGCCGCACGTCAGCCTCGGCCTCAGCACGCGCCTTCTTCAGTGCTGTATCGCGTTCCTCGAGTACTTCGCGGCGATGCGATTCCCGTAGCCGGTAGATCTCCTGCCGGGCCGCCTGCATGGCCGCCTCGTACTCGCGAGCCTTCTGCTCGGCAGCGGCCGCCAATTCGCGGGCACGATTCAAGGCCCCCGTAGTCGCCTCTTCGCGCTGCTGCATGACCCGCAGCAAGGGATCAAAGAACAAACGGCCGAGGAGCACGAAAAGCAGAAACACAAAGACGACGGTGGGAACACTCTGGACAAAAAGCTGCCCCAGTTGGCGGAGGAGATCATCCATACATTAAGTTGTCGGCCTTTAGAAACCACGAAGCGTGTGGGTTGTAAACGAATTTGAAATTTAACATGCGGCTTTCGAGGGTGTCAACGGCCATTCTCAACAATGTCAAAGCTCTTTTAAAATGTCCCCTGGCTTACCTCGTTAAGAATGTCCCCCTTTTCTGTTTTGGTTTTTTCTCCGTCGTGGGTCGGCCCCGAGCGGAGCCCTGCGAGCCCCAAGGGCCAGCGCTTAGGGCGAAGCGCAGGGCCCGACCTACGACGACCGCTGTGGCCGGGCGCGGCCTGACGCCACGGATGATTCACCGCAGGAATCCATTTCCGCTGTCGGATCACCGCTCTTACCGCCGGACGCTTCTCCTCCTCGCGTGGCCGGCGCGGCGCCGTCCTCTCTCGCCACGGCA
>CADDZE010000002.1 GCA_902812465.1 Acidobacteriota bacterium
CCAGACGATCTCCTCAGGAACCAGCGTTCCGAGTCCGCGAACCTGGAGGTCCATCGCCCCGCGCTTCACGGTGTCACGCCAGACCGTCCCGGCATCGACGCCGGGGGCCGCGGGTTTCAGGCGGCTCAACCCCAGACTGATCAGCAATACCGCCGAAAGCCCGAGAACGGCGTAGAGGATCCGGCGGAAGCGCTTGCCTTGGGTCTTGCGTGGAATATCCATCGGTTCGCAATCCTCCCAGGGACAGCATAGAGCAAGGCGCAACCGCAATACCACTGCCGACTTGGTCTCTAACTCCCGGGAATAAAAGGCGTTGCCGACTTCCGGGGCCTTCCCCTGGCGGGGGTAGGATGTTCGCTTGTGGGATGCAGCTGTCCGCATGCGGACAGCGATTCAAGCCGCTGGCCGAAGAGACACGCCTAGACCGCTTAGTGCACCGAGGCCAGGCAGGTCACTGATTCTGCAGCTGCTGGAGGATGTCCTGCGCCCGGGCTTGCGCCAGATGAAGGAAGTGAGGGTTGTGAGCAATCTCCTCGAGGGTAGAAACCATCAGTTGGGGGTCAGCCAGCGCCTTGTTGTTAAGGTCGATTTGGATCTGCAGCAGCTCACGCGGCAGGCCGAGGTGGTCGTACTTCATCGAGTATTGCAGTGCTTCGACGTGGCGCTCCACAGAAGCGATGCGCTCAAAAAGATCGGTGAGTTCCTGCGCTTGCCGGTTGAGGGTGTAGTTGAACTGGCAGCGGTTTTTTTCGTTCCCCTCCTCGTACGTCAGGGTCTTCTCGCCGAGGTTCGCCACCCGCTTGTGGCTCTCCAGGTCAATGAAACGGAAATTGTTCAGTTGATGCGCGAGGTCAAAGAGCTGGCGCGTGGTGGCTGCACTCAGCTTGAGTTGCCGGGGGTCGGGAGGATCCTTCAGCTCGCGTCCTTCGTAAGTGCCGGTACCGTCCGCATGCACGGTGATGGAAAGATACTCCGGCACGCTGCCCTTCAGCACGCGCGTATAGGAAATGATGGGTGATCCCTGCGAAGCGGCGGGCAGCGCCTGCTCCGCCGCCTGCGCCGGGCCCGCGGCGAGAAGCAGGAAAGCGGCCGCGATCAAACGTTCAGCGGTGGATCGGAAAGGCGTGCGCTTCATGACTAGCAGAACCCATCCGGGCTGGCAAACCGCCAGGGCTCCCCACTCGTCGCAGGCTACTTAGCCTGAGCAAGCGCCTGCAGCTCCGATTCCTCAATATCGAAGTTCGAGTAGACGTGCTGGACGTCGTCGTGGTCCTCTAGCTCTTCCATCAGGCGCATCAACTGGCTGGCTTCTTTGCCGGACAATTTCACATAGCTCTGGGGAATCATCGACACCTCGGCGGCCGCTGGTGTGATGTTGGCTGCCTTGAGGCGGTCCACCACCGCCTGGAGCTGCGAGGGCGAGCAGAATATCTCCCAGTTGCTGCCGTCTTCCGACATGTCGTCGGCGCCCGCTTCGGTGATGAGGTCGAGTAACTGAGCCTCGTCGGCTTTATCCTTCTCGACTACCACATATCCCTTCTTGCTGAACATCCAGGCAACGCAGCCGCTCTCGCCCAAGCTACCACCGTGCTTGGAGAAGATGTGCCGGATCTCCGAGATGGTCCGGTTCTTGTTGTCGGTGGCCACCTCCACCATCATGGCCACGCCTCCCGGTCCATAACCTTCGTAAACGGCTTCTTCGTAGGCCCCGCCCGGTAGTTCACCCGTGCCCTTCTGGATGGCCCGCCGGATGTTGTCGGCCGGCATGTTTTCCGCCTTGGCCGCCTGGACCGCGCTCCGCAGGCGGGGGTTCGCGTCAACGTCGCCTCCGCCGATCCGCGCGGCTACTGTGATTTCCTTGATCAGCTTAGTAAAGATCTTGCCACGGCGCGCGTCCGCCGCGCCCTTCTTGTGCTTGATGGTGGCCCACTTCGAATGCCCGGACATGGCTGTGCCTTCCTTTCAGAGCCTTACATCTGGCCGAATAAGACGGAATGCCTTACTTCGGAGGGAATCTTACCACAACCTGAAAATCGCTGGCCACGCCTCGCCCGCCCAGGACGCTGCCGTACGGAAGCCAGGAGGCAGATTCAGGATGCTTCAGCCTTTACCCACGCCAGCAATGTGCGCATTCGCACGTAATGTGATCCCTCCCAATAGACGCGCTGGCAGGTGGGGCAAAGGCGAAAGGCATTCCTTCCCCGCACGCCGGGCGGCACGCGCTCCCGCACGGCTTCCCAGCCCGCTTCCCGGAGGGCCGTGCCGCACTTCAGACAACGCGTGAAGGGCCGCATCGAGCCCCCCAGGTCAAACCATTTGACGACTTCAAGCAATTGCTGCCGCGGCTCCGTGGAACGCACCCAGTATCCACGAGACACTTCGGCGCGCATAAGCAGATAACGGTCCCGGGTCAGCAGCACCCGCCCCTCGCGTGCCACCACCCGGGCCAGTTCAGCGTCAGAAGCCGAGTTGCCATAGCGAACGTCGAAGCCGGCCAGTCGCAGATAGGCTGCCAGTCTTCCCAGGTGCACGTCGGCCACGAACCGCAAGTCGCGCAACGGCTCCCGGCGCACCCGCGAGACGGATGAGATATCCAAGGATTCGAAGACGGGATAAACACTCACCCGATCCCCATCGCGTACGGTATACGAAAAGTCGACTGGATGGCCGTTGACCAGCACCAAGTCCACTTCCGTATGGGGTACCCCAAAGCTCTCGATGAAGTCCTTCACGGAACCGCCTACATCGAATTGGCGCACCTGTTCCCTGCTCTCCTCCTTGTCCGAGAGAAAGTCATTGAGCTCAGCATAGAAGCGAAAGCTTGCGACACTCATCGGGCTCGTCCCGTCCGCCCCCAAACCGGTCATACTTCCAGTGCCCGCGGGCGCCTTGGACCACGGCGAGAGGCGGCGCTGGCTGAAATCCACCATCTGCGGCCGAAACCCACCAAACCGTGTGCGCGGATGGGTGCCACAGTGGGTTCCCCTGAGTAATTGTATCGCGTTGAATATACGGACGATAGCAGGGAGCTAGCCCAGGCGGGCGAGTTTGGCGCGAGGCTTGCCTACTCGGGGGATGGGCGAACCGGAAGGTTCGGCCCGGACTAATGCCCATGAGCTTATGCCATGCTCAGCGCGAGGACAGCCATGAGAAACAAACTCTGGACGAGTCTCGCAACGCTTGTGCTTGCTCTCGCCTTCTTTTCAGCGGCCGCACGGGCCGATGATGCCTCCGAGAATGGTCCGGGAGCGGCAAGGATCAGCAACCTGCAAGGCGAGGTCTCGCTGCAGCGAGGCGACTCGGGCGACTGGGTAGGTGCAACACTGAACGCGCCCGTGATGCAGGGAGACACAGTGGCCACCGGAGCGCGCTCGCGGGTGGAGCTCGAACTCGATTACGCCAACGTCCTGCGGCTGGCGTCGCAGTCCCAGGCGAAGATTGCCAACCTCAGCCGCAACCAGATCCAGGTGCAGGTCGGGCAGGGGCTCGCCGAGTACGTGGTCTACAAGGGCAACGAGGCCAGCGCAGAGATTGATACACCCAACGTCGCTGTTCGGCCGCTCTCCGAAGGCAGCTATCGCATCCAGGTGGACTCCGACTCCCAAACGGAGCTGATCGTTCGCAAGGGTGAGGCGGAGGTCTCCACTCCGCAGGGCAGCACCCGCGTCCAGAGGGGACAGCTCATTACGATACGCGGCAGGGACAACCCAGAGTACCAAATCGGTGAGGCTCCCGGGCACGACGACTGGGACCGCTGGAATTCCGAGCGTGACCGCCGCATCCGCGAGGCGCAAAGCTGGGCACACACCAACCGCTACTACACGGGAAGCGAGGATCTCGACCGCTACGGCCATTGGACTTATGTTCCCGGCTACGACTCCGTCTGGGTTCCCGATGAGCCCCCAGGCTGGACTCCTTATAGCTGTGGGCGCTGGGTCTGGGAGCCCTACTACGGATGGACTTGGCAGCCTTGTGAACCCTGGGGCTGGGCTCCCTACCACTACGGCCGGTGGTTCTGGTGGGGAGATGCCTGGGTTTGGTGGCCAGGTCCCGTCACGCCTGTCTATTACCCGGTGTGGGCACCCGCTTACGTGACCTTCTTCGGGTTTGGCTTTGGTCACTTCAGCTTTGGCTTTGGCTTTGGATCGATTGGCTGGCTGCCGGTGGGACCGTGTGATCCGTTCTTCCCTTGGTGGGGCGGGTTTGGGTTTGGTCGAGGGTTTGGCTTCAACTCGGTCAACATTACCAATATTACCAACATTACCAATATCGCCAACATCCAGAACATTACCGGCGGGCGTGTGCCAGTCGTGCCGCCGCTTGCTGGAGCAGGCCGTCCTGTGATCTCCAACGTGCAGGCTCTCGGAAGCAATATTCACGTTCGGCAGGCACTCGCTACCATGCCAGCCAGCCAATTTGGCAAGGCTCCCGTGGCTCGAAACCGAACGCCGATCAGCCCCTCCCAGATCAGGCAGGCGCAGCTCGTGGCTGGGAGAGTCCCGGCTGTGCCGACACGGCAGAGCCTATTCCCCTCTGGCCGTCCGGCAAGCCGTGCGTCCCTTCCGGCACGGTCGATCGCGAATGAGCGGTTCGTCTCCAAGGTCAAGCCACCCTCCGGACCCGAGCCGTTCAATCGGCAGGTGGCCGAGGTACGGCAGATACTGCAGAGTCAGCGGCCCAGGCAATCAATCACGGCAAAGGCTATTTCCCATTCGGTCCCCGGATCCGGCGCCGCTCCCGACAGGGGTAACCTGGCTCTAGCGCCGCATACCGGTGCCGTTCCTGCCAAGCAGGCTCCGACGGCCAACAGCGCCGGAGGCAATCCGAACGCGGGGTGGCGATCGTTTGCCGCGCCGGGGCGGGCCCATACGGGTACTTCCGCTGCACCTGACCGCGGAGCCGCGCCGGCCCATAACCTTCCCTTGAATACGGCTCGCTCCGGGGTTCAGGGAGAGGGCGAGCGGGCAGGCGGCTGGCACCAGTTCTCCGGCAGCGGGGGGACGGCCGAGCATACGATTGCTCCCGAGCGCGGCAGTACCCCCGGCCTCGGCCAGGCGCCAATCCGAGCCAACACTCTGCCCGCCGAGCGGCAGAACGGCTGGCGCAGCTTCAGCGGCCGTGCGGCGGGTGAACCGGGCATCCGCGCCGCATCACCCAATCGCCCGGCGACTCCCAGCGTCCGGCTGACTCCCAACGTGGAGTCCCGCCCAGGATGGAGCCGGTTTTCGCCGCCCCCTGCCGGCTCTGGCGGACCACCTCGCTGGGAGGAACCAGCTAGCCGAGCCTGGCAGCCGCCCGTCTACCGGTCTTCCCCCAGCTACCAGCGGCCGCCGCTTAACCTCAGCAAGCCGATCGAGCGCGCTCCGCGCAGCGGCGAATGGTTCGGCGGGGGCCGGGCTAGTTATGGCAGCAGAGGTTACCGCGGAGGTGGCGGGGGAGGACACTCGGCTCCATCGCACTCCGGCGGAAGCAGTTCGCGCGGCCACCATTGAGGTGGACGAACGGATCCTAAATGGAGGAAAACTATAAGGTCTTGATTCGCCACAGCCGAATTCGAGGTGAAGCCAACATGCAGCGACGCTTATCCCTTACCCTTGCCGGTATCTCTATCGGCTTCCTTTTTCTGAGCAGTCCCCTTCGCGCGGATTCGCCGCGCCCGGGAGTGGCTTCGGTGAGCCTTATCCACGGCAACGTGGCCACGATGCGGGGCGACTCCGGAGATTGGGTGGCAGCGGTGATCAACGCGCCGATGGTGACGGGCGACGCCCTCTCGACGGGGCCGGACTCGCGCGCGGAAGTCCAGCTCGACTACGCTAACATCCTGCGGCTGGCGGACCAGACCCAGGTCAGGCTCGCCAACCTGACTCCCTTCCAGGTGCAGCTCCAAGTGTCCCAGGGCTTAGTCGATTTCGTCACCCTGCACCACTCCGAAGCACAGGTGGAAATCGACACGCCAAACGTGGCCGTTCGTCCTCTTGCTGATGGTGTCTATCGCATCCAGGTGAAATCGGACTCCGAAATGACGTTGGTGCTGCGCCGGGGAGAGGCAGAAGTCTCAACGCCCGACGGAAGTACCCGCGTCGAGGCGGGGCAAATGATCACCGTTGAGGGAACCGACCATCCCGAATACCAGGTGACGGAGGCCCCGCCACCCGATGATTGGGACAACTTCAATGAACACCGCGACCAGCAGATTCTGCAGGCCCACAGCTGGCAGTACACCAATTTCTACTACGCGGGCGCGTACCAACTGGATGCCTACGGGCGCTGGGTGGAAGTGCCCGGCTACGGATGGTGCTGGGCCCCCGCAGTAGCCCCCGGTTGGGTTCCTTACTCCTACGGCCGCTGGGTCTGGGAGCCCTACTGGGGTTGGACCTGGGTTTCCTACGAACCTTGGGGCTGGGCGCCCTACCATTACGGGCGGTGGTTCATCATCGAATTAGGATGGGTGTGGTGGCCGGGACCCGTCTTCCCCGCTTACCGTCCCCTGTACGCGCCGGCGTACGTCGCCTTTTTCGGAATCGGTGGTCGCGGCGTGTCCTTCGGCTTTGCATTCGGGACGATCGGCTGGCTGCCGATTGGTCCGTCGGACGTCTATCACCCATGGTGGGGCTACCGCAACACTTACAATGCCGTGAACATCACCAACATTACGAACATCACGAATGTGACCAATGTGCGCAATGTGGAAGTCATCCAGCCGCTGGCGCGGCCGGGGCAGCCCGTGCACTCGAACCTTCAGGCGGTCATCACCGACGCCCGAGTGCGGCAGGCCATGGTGACCGTCTCCGCACAGGATTTCGTGGCCGGACGGATTCCCGCCAGGCCTCGACCGCTGAATCTGGCCACGTTGCGCCAGGCGCATCTGATCCAGGGCACGCTGCCCGTGGTGCCGACCCGGCAGAGCTTACAGCCAGCCAACCGTCCGGTCAGCGCCGCGGCCATCCCCAGCCGCCCGATCATCAGCCAGCGCTTCTACGCCAAGACCCTACCCCCGGCCGGTCCGCGTCCTTTCAGCGAGCGCGTCAACGAACTGCAGCAGATGGTGCGCCAAACGAGCGCCGGTGCTTCCACAGCGCCTTACTCAGGCCGTTCAGCACCCGCCAGCAAACCAGTGTTACATGCTGCCGGACCCTCAGGGCGCCCCGATTGGGAACGGCCTGAGGCAAAGGAAAGTGCCGACGCAGCGAAACCATCTCCCGGTTGGCACAGCTTCGGAGAAGTTCAGCCGGGTAGCGCACCGCGCGGTGGGACCCCCCCTTCAGCGGTGAAAGGGCCTTTCCGCACGGGCACTAGCCAGAGTACGATGGCCAACGCCACGCCGCCCTATTCGCGAGCCTCCTCAAGTCCAGAGACGAGCCGGCAGACTGGTCCAACGCAAGCCACTTCTTCCGCTCCTTCCAGGCCGGGATGGCATCGGTTCGGCGAAGAAAAAGGCCAATCAAAGCCGGCCACGAAGCATGAGCTCGAACAAAAGCGGCAAGGCAAGCTCGACAAACAGATATAGCAGCCCAATGGACGTGCGCCTCCGTTGGCGTTGATCGGGATGCAAGCGGAATTTCACTTTACGACGAGATGACTGGCGAGCGGCAAACGGACTACGCGCTGCCTGCGGAATGAGGCGCGCTGGCCTGTTATAGTGCGAATGGTTTCACCTTCGTTACAGCCCGCCACGGGCAACTCGCCCTAGTCCACGCAGCTCCCCGTTGAGCCCCTTCCTGTGACCCTCTGGTACGCGCCGTCGCCCCCACCTCATTGGCTTCTGAGAAATTCCTCGATGCTTGATGCCTGTTCCGGCGCCATAGGGATTAAACCCATAGCGGTCCTCAGCCAGGCGGCGTACCGGGTGCGTTGTTTTTCGGCAACGAGGGCGCACACCATCAGGGCTGTGGCCTGCGCGTGGGTGCGCACTCGGGCCTCCGGGTCGTGCGCCATTCGCGGCAGCGCAGATAGAACCTCAGCGGCTGGGATTTCGCCACGAGCGGCGAGCAGCTCAAGGTCGCCGGCGAGCGCCAGGCGCTCCGGCTCGGTGAGTTCTTCATATCCTTCTCTGAGGAGCGCATTCAGCAGGGCGGGCGCCAGCGCGGACCGGTAGTAACCGCTTCCATGGCTGTTCGGCCATATCCAGGCCGGAGACGCACGGACAGGAATCTCCGTGCGAATGTATGACTGCCGGTGGCTGTAGCGCGAACCTGAGTTCGCCACATCTTTCGGCGATCACCGATCGCCGCTTCGGAGAGAAAGTGTAAGTATGGTTTCCAATCCTCACGGCCCCTTGACAACCCGTTTTTTTTTTTTGGCATGCTGCCTGCCAAATGAAGTCCGCAGGTCAACCATGATGAGGCTGCCACTTGCGCTGGCGGCGATAGCGGCACTGGCCCTGCTTGCAGCGCCGCGCGCTAGAGCCGCTTGCGCGTGCTACCGTGTAATTTCGCACCAAGTCGACTGTACAAACGATGCGGGCACTTGCCACCACACTGTCACCGTTAACGGGTGCGGCGGCATCGATAATTCGTGCCAGTACTGCGATGACTGCTTCACTTACAAGTATTGCTGCGGCGACATCATCTGCAACGCGAGAGCAACCGAACCCTGCACAGGAGCGCCCATCGGTTCGTTGACTCTATTGCACGGCGAGAGTTCCCCTTCAGCATTGCAGGTGTGGGTGCCGAGTTGTTCCGGTGGCTTAGCACCCGCGACTGTCAGCAGGTAAGGCCAGAGCGGGAGGTCACTATGAGGTCTTGGCTGAACTGTGCCATTCAGACGCTTTCGACCGCGGCGCTCATCCTTGTGTGCCCCCTCACAGCGCAGCCCCGCCTCGACCAGGATGATGTGCCCAAACTCACCCTGGCAATAAAGGACACGGTGCTGGTCACCAACCAGCGCCGCGCTCTCATCATCGAGCCAGTCAGGTGCGACAGCAGCGGTAACGTTTATTTCCGCGGCTACCAGCCGCCGCGGCTTTTGGCCTCACCCGTGGTGAAGGTCTCTGCTGACGGGAAGACGGTAACGACCTTCTCGCTTGCTGCCGCGCCCGGCTTTGCTAAGGACGCTCCGTTCGATGTTTTCACCGTAAGTCCCAAGGGAGAGGTCTTCATCCTGGCTTTCAAAAGCAAGGATGACCTTGAGCTGGTTGCGTTCCGTGACTCAGGGGAATTTGACTATGACGCCAAGCTGGAATCGCGCTTTCTGCCTGCTCAGTTTGCCGTCTTCCCGACCGGCGAGTTGCTAGTGACAGGAACCGAAGCCCCCGAGCGGGAAGGTCAGTCTCCGGAAGGAGCGTTCACCGCGCTGTTCGACAGGAACGGCAAGTTCCTGAAGAGAGTCAGCTTGCCCGGCGACATCAGCCTCAAGAACCCTATGGCGTCCTGGCAACCTCGAAGCTCAGCTCAGCAGCGTGGTGCTGCGTCAGGCGGCGCCGCGGAAGCGGGAGACCGACCTCAACCGGACGATCGTGCCAGTCCGATCTCGCTGGGCAGGACGGAAGTGGGGGAGGATGGAAATGTCTACGTTGTGCGTGCGACAGCAAAGCCGCTCATCTACGTGTTATCCCCCGCCGGTGAAGTAGTCCGCAGACTGGAACTAACTCCTCCCTCGCCCAAGGGCAAGCCCTGGACGTTCAAGGTGGGAGGGGGCATGGTTGTAGTCGAGTGGACCGAGGAAGCCTCAACCGGTTATGAAGATGCAACCGGCTTCTCCTTGTACGACGCAATGACCGGTGAGCGGCAAGCCGACTACGCGCTGCCTCCGGAATTGGGAGGCGCCGTCGCTTGCTACAACGCCGGCGGCTTCACCTTCGTCACGGCCCGGAATGGCCAACTCGCCATCGTGCATGCGGCACCGCGCTGAGTCGCGAACGGCTGCTCTTGCGGTTTGACACCTGCCGCCGGCAAAAGACGTGTTCGGCGGACTGCGTCATTTCGACCGGAGAAACTCTTCGAGGCTGGACGCCTGCTCCGGGGCCATCGGGATGAGGCCCATGGCAGTCCTCAGCCAAAGGGCGTACTTCGCACGTTGGTTTTCCGGCAGCAAGATAGAAGCCGCCAGGGCCGTTGCCAGGGCGTGCCCTCGCACGCGAGCTTCCGGATCGTGCGCCATTCGGGGCAGCGCAGGCATGACGTCTGCAACGGGGATTTCGCCGCGGGCGGCGAGCAGCTCCAAGTCGCCTGCCAACGCCAAGCGCTCCGGTTCGGTCAGCTCCTCGTAGCCTTGCTGGAGAACTGCCTTGAGCAAAGCCGGTGCCAGCGCCGATCGGTAATAGCCGCTAGCGTGGCCGTTGGGCCATATCCAGGCGGGCGATCCCGCAAGGGGAATCTCCGCCAGCGCGCCACTCACCACCTGGCATTGGCCTTCGCCTGAGGCCGGGTGAAAGCAAACGGGAACGACCCACGGGCGGCCCGGTTGCTCGATGCGCAGACTTATCGGCCCTGCCCCTGAGCTCAGGCTGATGCGCAGCAGAGGCGCGCCGGGCCGATCGAGAAAGCTGGAAAGAATGGGGGCAGCATCCGCTTTGGATTCCTGCTGGATGGCACGCGCGAGGTCCGCAGTGGTCGCGTTGCCGAAGCGGTGTTCGGCCAGATACCGGTGAAGTGCTCGCTGGAAGGTTGGGCGTCCGATCCAATCCTCCATCATCTCGAGGATGGCGGCTCCCTTCTGGTAAACCACGCCGCTGTACACCTGTTCCATTTCCTGGCGCGAGTGCATGGCCAAACGCACCGGGCGCATCGCTAGCGTGTCCACGGCCATCATGCGGTCCCGCGCCTCGGTCATGGCCAGGCCGCGCTCGAAGGAGGGCAGTTCAAGGTCGCTGATCTTGGTGCCCAGCCAGGTGGCGAATCCCTCGCTTAGCCACACATCGTCCCACCACGCTTGGGTCACCAGGTTGCCGAACCACTGGTGTGCTAACTCGTGCGCCATAATCTCGCGCATGGCGCGGTGCCTTTGCGGCTTATCACGCTCCGGCGGAGCCAGCAGGATCCTGTCCCGGTAGGTGATCAAACCTGGATTCTCAATGGCTCCGAAGGGCATATCGAGCACGGCGAGGTGGTCTAGCTTGTCCCAGGGATAGGGAATGCCAGTGTAGTCTTCGAGGCGGGCCAGGATTTCCGGCGTGGCATCCCGGGCTGCCCGGGCCTCGCGCGCCCGGCCGCGCGGGGTGAGGATGCGCACAGGGACGCGTTGCCGGCCGGCCACGCCCGCGTCGACCACGTCAAAGGGCCCGACGGCAAAGGCGACCACCTCGGAGGCCAGGGGCAGCGTGGGCGCAAATACCACGCGCTTCATGCCCTCGCCTTCGTCAGTCTGGGAGAGGGCACGGGCATTGGCCACGGCGACGTCGTCGCGCGGAACGTGCAGCGTGACCTCCCAGGGGGCTTTGTATTCTGGCTCATCAAAGCAGGGGAACGCGCGCCGGGCGTCAATGGGAGTGAACGACGTGTAGACGTACCAGTCGCCGCCTGCCTGTTTGCGGTAGGCACCCACGTTGGACTTGTCGTCTAGCCTGCCGGTGTAGCGAATGCGCAGCCGGAGACTTCCGGGACCGGACTCCTCGGGTAGATGCACTTCCAGGAATTCATCCCGGGCCGACCATCTTGCCGGCCGCCAGGTGCCGCGCGCCAGCACGCTTGCCTCCTGAATCCCAAGGTCCTTCGCGTTCAGCCACACCGAACGGGTGGGCTCGCGCATCTCAACATCGATCGTCACCGTCCCTTGAAAGGACGGTTTTCCTGGCACAAGGGTGAGATCCAGTTGGTATCGAGCGGGCCGGGCAATGGGCGGCAGGCGAAACGAAGACGGCTCGGCTGCAAACATTCCCTGCACGGCCAGCAGCGCCACAGCCAACTTGGTCGTGAGCCCCGGTAATGAGCGTTCACCCATAACCGCGCAATATAACACACGCCCGCCGGACTACCAGCAGCACTTCCTATCCCGGTGGCAAAGCCGGTGGCCGCTTCGGATCGACAACAAGAAGAGCCCCCCAGCCCCGGCAAACTCGGGTTCCGTCAGCCGTCGCGGAGCATCAGAAGCATCCTGGCGAACTTTTTTCTGCCCGGAAGCACCCTGGCAACACTATAATCGTCCGCGCTCCGTTCGTGGTTACCGACGCGGATGGTTTGCGGAGGCCTAACGCTTCCTTCCCGAGCCGGGGCGAGCTGATAGGGGGAGGCAGCGGATTCGCTAAAGGCCCACAGCGCAAGATGTCTGTTCAAACGAACGATGTTTGGGACAATGGCAGGAGGCGGACCGAAGCGGAAGGCAAGGCAGGCAGCGGGACTAGGCCAAGACAGATTAACGCCTAGAGACTCGCGCCTTTGGACGTCAACCTGACGGCTTTCAGTTTTCTGGGAGAAAGCCTGGCCATCTTTCTGAGAAGGCCCGTGGCCCCTCCTCTCCAATGTGCCGCCGGAAATGCTCCGGGCTCGTCCATTGATCAAGTTAGCCCATAAAAGTTACTGAGAGCAGCCTACAACGATCACGCAGCCTCCCGGAGGGCTGATGTAGCACGCGTTACACGCCGGGCAATAGGTGCCATCAAAACTGCAAGCGCAACACTTCGCGTAAGCTGATGCAGGGTTCAGAACCATCCACAACGTGACAGCCGTTACCGCCAGGGTACCACAGCCGAATAACGCCGCAACTAATTTTCTTGCTTTCTGCAGCATGTTTCTGCGCTCGTTTCTTCTATGGTACAAGTCTCTGGCGGTGCTATTTAGCACCTCGGGGGGTGTCAAGAGGAATTTTTTGAGCCCATTTTTCTCTCGAAGGTTCTGCATGCGGATGGCATAATCGTGGTCCTTGGGTAACACCAGCATCGCAACCGAAGTGGAGGCCATCCGCGTATGAAAACGGGATTTCGCCGATGTGGTATCACCGTCCTCTTAACCGCGCTCACGCTGCTTCTCGCTGCACGGGAGCGCGCCCAGAACCCCGCCGCGGGCAGTGAAGCAGACCGCGCCTATCGCACCGCGATGGTGGCGGCGGATCAGCAGATCGCCGGGGAGGTGAAGGCGCATTCCGAATTGATGAAGAACCTCGAGTACCTCACTACCCACATCGGTCCGCGCCTGACTGGCTCGCCGCAAATGCAGGCGGCTAGCGAATGGACCCTGCAGCGCTTTCGCGATTACGGGATCGACGCCCACCTGGAGACGACACAGGTCGCGCACGCCTGGTACCGCGGAGCGGACACGGCTGAGATCGTGAGTCCCATCCACCGCCGCATCGACATCCGGTCGGCCGGATGGAGCAAGGCGACGAGCGGTGAAGTGACGGGGCCGGCGATATTCGTCGAATTCAACTCAGCAGCGGAAGCGGAGCAGTATAGAGGCAAGCTGAAAGGAGCCGTCGTTTGTCTGGGGAAACCCACCACCTTACCCCCGGCGTCCGAGGTCCCTGCGAATGCCTATGACGCCGTTATCCAGCCCTCGCGGCGCGGAGCCCAACCACAGGGCCTGCCGTTTCAGGAGCGGCGCAGAATTCTCGAGGAATTGGCCAAGGAGCAACCCTTGGCCTTCCTGCGCGACAGCGCCAAGACGGACAGCCTTTTTAACATGGGCGGCGCCGGACAGGCCTACCAGCCATCCCGGATTCCTACCGCCTTTCTCACCCATGAGGACTACGCTCTACTTTACCGCCTGGCGCAGAGCGGTCCGGTCTCCTTGAAGCTCAACCTTTGTGGCACCTTTAGCCCCGGCCCGGTGCCCGCTTCCATCACGGTGGGCGAGATAAAGGGCAGCGAGCACCCGGAGGAACGCGTCATTATCGGCGGCCACCTGGATTCCTGGGACCTAGGCCAGGGGGCGCTGGATAACGGGACCGGATCCATGGCGGTGCTCGAGGCGGCGCGCACCCTGAAGGCGCTAGGCTGGAAACCCAAGCGCACGCTGACGTTTATCCTTTTCACCGGCGAGGAACAGGGCGGCGTGGGTGTGGAAACGTTCCTGAGGAACCATAGCAGTGAGATTCCCAAGATCGACGCCGTTCTGATTCACGACACGGGGACAGGACGCGTCTTCAGCATCGCCCTCGAAGGTCTCTATGAGACCGGACCCTTTCTGAGCAAGATCTACCAGCCTCTTCAGGAAGTCTTCGACCTGGAACCTCTCAGCACGCGAACCTTCGGCGGCTCCGATCACGTCGCCTTCCTGAATGCCGGCGTTCCCGCGTATTTCTGCATCCAGGCACCAGCCCACTACCGCGAAGCGCACCACAGCCAAACGGATACGTTCGATAAGGTGATTCCCGAGGAGATTAACGAAGGCGCCGCAGTCCTGGCTGCCTGGGCGTGGAATACCTCGGAATTGCCCGAGGTCTTGCCACACCATCCTCCGCGGCAACGAGAACCCTGACCTCTTTGCCTCTGGCGCTCCATGAAAGGCGACCGTTCGCCCCTGCGCTTGACCCTAGAACAAGCCTTTCTTAAGATGAAAGGCGGAATAGTGCACGCAAACAGCTTTGGACGATGCAGCGAAGCCGCAGGTCCCGTAGAGTTCGGCAACTCCCCGCGTCGCCCGCCGAGGTTCCTATCCCAGACAAGGCCTATTTTCGTATTGGCGAGGTAAGCCGGCTAACTCGCACCAAGCCTTACGTTCTCCGGTACTGGGAGACGGAGTTTCCCACCTTAAGGCCCGCCAAGACTCCTTCCGGGCACCGCCTCTACCGGCGCGACGACGTTGAAACCGTGATGACCATCAAGCGGCTGCTCTACCAGGAAGGCTTCACCATCGAAGGTGCCCGCCGGCAACTCTCCACCGCTTCCGAGCCTGGCGCGCCGCGTGAGGCTGAGGCGAGGACTCCCAATCCCCAGTACCTCAGCGCCGTGAAGCGCGAGTTGCAGGGTATCCTGACGATTCTTTCTCGCAAGACCTAACCGATTTATTCAGAGGGCCGCTTGGCCCCTCCCGCCGCGCGGACCGACGCGTGGTGTCCTCAGAACCCCTTCGAGGAAGCCATCCCGATCGCAGCTTTACTTCCTCCCCAGCAGCCTGATTCGGCCGGTGAGGACGCGCCCCTGGATGGCGCTAAAGGTCATGAAATGAGGCGAGTCGATATTGTTATCCACAGCAAAGGGATTATGCCGATTCGTCACGTCATCGACCCCGGCGCGCAGAGCCCATTGATAACCGAATAGCGTGAACCGACGCTCGATGGCGAGGTTCAGCGAGAAGAAGGTGGGAAAACGGCCCGAGCCTGGAGGTCCGACGAGCTGCTGGTTTTGGTTGACAACGTTGAAGGGAAAGCCGCTCCGGGCATCGGCGATGTAGGCCAGATCGAAGCCGCGCACCAAGGGCAAAAAGCCCCAGGAAATAAACCGGTTAGGAGCATCCCAAGGCAGAGGCCCGGGCTGCTGGGGGCTGAAGACGGGGTTATCCAGACTGAAAAACATGGCTGCGTTCGTGCGCGCTGAGGAGCGCGTGTAGGAGGCGAACAGCATGTGGTCACTGCCTATGCTGCGGCGGACCGTCAGCGTCAAGGCAGTGTACCGGTCGCGTTCAATGCTCGCACCCTGAAAGATGCCGCCGTAGCACGCCCGCGCGCTGCTGCAGCCGTTGACAAAGGTCAGTCCTTCACTTCCCCGCTTTTCAAGAAACTCCAGCCTGGAATAGATCGAACCAGGAAGCTTACGCTCGACGCCGGCGCTCCAGTTGAGGAAGCGCGCAGCCTTTAACTGCCCGGGGCCGATCTGGAACGCCGTTAACCCCGGGGGAGCGATAAGGTTGGTTCCGGTACGGTCATAGAAATAGTCGGTGCGCTGGCCAGCGAGCGGAAGCGTGACGAGTACCAGATTCGTGGCGTCGTAGTAGCGGCCGAGACCCGCAACCAGTTTGGTATCGCCCCGAAGAGCTAGCAGATAGGTGGCGGCGATGCGGGGCGAAAAGAAAACCGACCGCACGAGGTCATCCCTGTCCAGGCGCAGGCCCGGCTCCACCAGTAGCCGGTCGGAGAGGGACCACCGATCCTGTGCGTACACGGCGGCCGCGAAGTTGTCCTTGGCAAAGGGCGGGCTATCGGTGAATGCGACCCGCCGTGACAGGGTGCCATCCTCGCGCACAATCTGGAACGGGTTTCGGTGGTACGACTGGTGATAGCTGACGCTCTCGAGGTCGGTGCCCAGTTTCAGCTCGTGCTTGCCCCAGGCCCGCCACGGAGGCACCACCAGGTTGGCCAGTCCTTCCACCCGCTTCGAGTGCCCGGCAGCGGCCTCGAAGAAATTGCCCTTAGTTCCCTCTGGACTGATGACATAGGTCTGGTTCCCGAGAGGATTCTGAATGACGCGGAAACGGCTCACCGCCAGACCCGCTTCGAGCAGCAGCCCGCTGGCTAAGCGAGTTTGGTCCTTCACACTCAAGAAGTCAGCGCTCTGGTCCAGATTGAGTGTGGTCTCGACTGGATTGAAGCGAGACAGGCCGGCATGGTCCGCGTCAAAGCGGTTCACTAGCACGGTGGTGGTGAGAATGTTCGACGGCGTCAAGTTCACTTGCGCCTTGGCCAAGTTGCCAAACCGCCAGGCACTGTTGCGATCGGCGCCGGGAGGAAGCTCGGGGATAACCGTGAGGTCGTACTCGGCCTCGGGCGCCACCAGGAACCACGCCCTGCCCCTGCGCAGGGGGCCAGCGAGGCTGCCTCTGGGGGTCCAGTTGTTCACGTGAAGCCCTCCGCGGGTTTGGAGGGAGGGCAGAAAATCGGTACCAGAAAAGCGAAAGTGGTCGTCGCCCATACCGGTGGTGAGACTCAGTACGCCTCCCGACCCCTTGCCAAACTCCGCCGGGCAGCGGCTGCTATCGATTTCGATAGCGCGGATGGCATCGACGTTGAGGCGCAGGGTGAGTAGGCCGCTGGCCGGAGCATTGATCTGAAAGCCATCGAGGGTGTCGAAAGTCTCGCGTGTGTCGGAGCCCGCCACGTGCACCTGTCCTGTGGCATCCTGAAGCACCTGGGGAAGCAGCGGCAGCCCGTAGCGAAAGTCGCGCGGCACCTGAAACGGCAGGTCGATAATCTCCCGGCTGCCGAGCTGGTCACTGGAAGCCGTCTTCTGCGGGTCAATAGCTGGAGGGGAAGCGCTGACCTTGACGTGCTCGATGAACTCGCGCTGGTGATTGAGAGTCACTTCCAAAGTGCCGTGCCCAGCCACCACCACGTTGTCAACCAGCGCGTAGAATCCCTCTTTTTCGACACGTAGCGTGTAGCGCCCGGGGGCAACGGAGTTGAATTCGCAACGTCCCGCATAGTCGGTCTCGCTCTGCAGGGGCGTTGCACCGGCTACGGCACCAGAGGAAACGAGCCTCACCCAGGCCGACGGCACGGGAACCAGGTTCTCGTCCAGCACGGTGACGGTCAGCGTGGCCGGCGGAGGTTGGCCGAAAGTGGCGCCCGGCAGAGCCAACAGCAACGCCAAGAGGAAGACCAGCGTGTGAGGGAAGCTTCCGGACGGTTGGGGGAAGGACACCAACTTCGAACCGACCATCGCGTCTATTGTCGCTCAAGTCGGTAGGAATGTGGATTGCGGAAACCATCCGGTACGCGACGGCGATTCGAAGCCGACCGATGTCAGGGGTAATGGCCGCAACCGGTCGCTACCGCGGGGCGGGCCCAGTGGACTGGCCCACCACCAGGTCAATCTTGATCACGTGCTCTTGCGCGCGGGGCTCCGTTTCAGTGGAAGCTTCGTGGAGCGCTGTGGCCGCGGTGCTCCCGAGCACATCGGGATGCATGTCCATGGTAGTGAGCCGCGGGATGAAGTAGGCGGCGAGATAGGTGTTGTCAAATCCCGTGACCGAGATATCCCCTGGAACCCGCAGGCCGTGGTCGGTGAAGGCCTTGATCAAGCCCACCGCGGTAAGGTCATTCATAGCCACAACCGCCGTCGGGCGCGGAGAGGCCCGCAGCAGTGCCAGGCCCGCTTGATATCCTCCGTCGGGCCGCTGGTTGCCGATCACGATCGGCTGCGGATCGAGCCCCAGCGCCTTCATGGAAGCAATGTAGTTCTCCTGGCGTAACAGGATATTCTTGAATGCCTGCCGGCCGCCGACAAAGCCGATGCGCCGGTGCCCGAGGTGGTACAGGTGCTCAATCACCTGCTTCATGCCGGAGGCGTAGTCGACTTTAATGTTCGTAGCCCGCTCGCTTTGGAAGTCGAGATCAAAGCAGGCGAGTGGAATGCCCCGCCGGTCAATTTCGGCGAGCCAGGCGGGATTCATCTCCGAAGTGAGGATGGCGACGCCACGCACCTTCTGTTCCAGCATGCGTTCTGTAGCGCGCCGCATCAGCGCCACCTCGTAATTCGTCTCGCTGACGATCACTTCGTAGCGATGGCGCTGGGCAACCGCCTCGAAGCTGCGGATAGCCACGGCGAAGAAGGGGTTTTGGATATCCGAGACGATCACGCCCAGGGTGCGGCTGCGATGCGAGGCGAGGGCGCTGGCATGGCGATTGGGATAGTACTGCAACCGGCGCGCAACGCTGAGGACATGTTGCCGTGTCTTTGAGGTGATACGACCCGTGGCATTGAAGGCATGGGAAACGGTTGCCGTCGAAACCCCTGCGGCGCGCGCGACGTCATGAATGGTAGTGTGTTTCTGCAGCACCGGACCCTGAAGGTTCAAACTTTAACACTGCGCGCCTTCCTTCTCAAGAGGAAGAGCCACGGCGGACGCCCGCTGGGCAGGTCATCAGCGCCGCATTGGTCCGAGAATGCGGTAGTAGAACGCCTCGGTGCGCTCCGCTTGTAGCGCTATGGAGAACGCCTGCGCGTGGTTCCAGGCACGGGCGGCGTATGCTCTCAGTCCCACCGGGTCCGCAGCGGCGCGGGCAATAGCGTCAGCCAGCGCCTCCGCAGAACCGGGGGGCACCAGCCACCCAGTGACTCCCTCCTCCACAACCTCAGGAAGACCACCCACCCGGCTGGCGATGACCGGCAACCCATGCGCCATAGCCATCAGCGCCGAAGAGCCGAGCCCTTCGATGCGCGAAGGCATAATGTAGACGTCCAGCGCCGGGAAAAATTCCTCGGCTGGGTTGGCGATACAGCCTGGCACTAGGACGCGACCCGCGAGTGCTGCCGCCGGGCGTGCCACCTCGCCTGCTACGTCAGCCGGCGCCATGCCAGCGAGCACAAGCCGCAGGCGCGGCATCCGTCCCGCTAGCAGAGCGGCTGCCTTCAAGGCGACCTCATAGCCCTTCTCCGGGGCGGAGGCGCCGAGCATGCCCACAACGAAGTCATCCTCGGTGAGGCCCCAGCGGGCACGCGCCTCCCGGCGTAACTGACCGCCTGCGGGCGCTGGCGGCAACTCGACGCCGTCGCCTATCACCTCGATCCGTTCGGCCGGCACACCCGTTTGAACCAGCACCTGGCGAACTGAATTGGAGACGGCCACGACGCCATGAGCAAGCCAGCCATACTGGAGACGATGGAGAAACCCGCGGCGCGGGAGAAAGGCTACGCGGCGGCTGGCAATGCGGCGTGGGGAAAGGCCACGGGAAGCCAGCCAGGCGAGGGTCTGGGCCCGGCCGTCGTGAGCATGGAGGATGTGGGGCTGCCTGCCTTGCACTTCCTGGCGGAGTTGCAGGCTACCGTGCAGGTAGCCAAGGTCGTGGGTAGATAGAGCGAAGACGTCGAAGCCATCGATCCGGGCGGATGCTTCGAGCGGGCTTCCGGCAGGCGAGACAAGGAGCTGCTCGTGCCCCCGCTGCCGGAGGTATCGTGCGAGCAGCAGGAGCTGGTGCTGCCCACCCCGCAGCTCTTCTCCCGTATCGATGTGGAAGACGCGTAACGGTCGCTCCCCCATCTTGAAAGCGTTGGGTTCAGCGCCCATGAGCCTGTTCTTGCAGGAGCGCTAGCTTGGCGTACTTCCTGCGGACATAGCGAGCGGCCATGCGCGCAATGTGAAGGCCTTGGACACCATCTAGGACACCGAGGCGAAGGATATAGCTCCGGAAGAACTCCCAGGGTACCAGCAAGGGCACCCAGGCCCGGCGGCGCTCACCTCGCTCGAACATTTCGCGTGCCGCAAGGTCGGTATAGAACTCGATGCGCTGGCGGTGCTCTTCCAACGAGTCGCAGGTGTAGTGCAGGATTTCGCCGAACATCGTCCCCACAGGGCCGCGAACGGCAACCGACTCGTGGACATAGCGGCCCTCGAAGCAAGCCTGGCGGCGGTCAAATAGCCGCACCTTGTAGTCGGGATACCAGCCGGAGTGCAGGATCCAGCGGCCCTGGTAGTAGGCGCGGCGCGCGAAGCGATAACCGACCGCGGAAGGCTGGGAGGCCTTCCACCGGGCGATGGCGGCTCGGGCCTCCGCGTCCAGCTCTTCATCGGCGTCCAAACTCAGAATCCAGTCGTGCTGCGCCTGATTTGAGGCGAAATTTTTCTGAGCGGCGAAGCCTTCCCACCGGTGGACGATCACGCGAGCGCCAAGGCTGGCGGCGATCTGCGCCGTCTCATCGCTAGAACCGGAGTCGACCACCAGGATTTCGTCAGCGAAGGGAAGCGACCGGATGGCACGCCCGATGTTCGGCGCCTCGTTGTAAGTGATGATGGTGGCAGAGACTGCCGGCATGGTCAGCAACAGGAGGGTGGTCAGTTACCACCAGGCTGCTCCCGCCCTTGCCGCGCCGCCGACCCTTTGGGGAGGGCAGCCACGGCGATCGACCGCGCTCCGTTCTTGCCGACGGCACGGACAGCGAAAAAGTAATTGTCCGTGGAAATGCCGGCCAGAACGTGCTCTCCAGCGGTGGGGGTGAACTCCAGCACCGACCACCGCGGATCGGTGGTCTCCCGCCACAGGATCTCAAAGCCGGCACGCTCTGGGTCATCAGGGCCCGACCAAGCCAGTTTGGCGTCGGGCGAAACGGCTCCCGACAGCGTGACCTCCGAAGGCGGGGCTGGGGCCAGGGCGAGCACGCGCAGCACCTCCGCGTTGTCCCGTACGACGTTGCGCAGAAACGAAAGATTGAGAAACTCGATGAGGTCTCCGTAGTGGATGCCCTTCTCGACGCGTGGCGTCTGGTGCTGGTGATGATAGTCTTCGAGCGGCTCGGTGAACCGCACGGCGGGAAGGCCGGCGGCGATAAAGGGCAGGTGATCGCCGCCACGGCCCAACCGGTCCGGCCGGAAGATCAAGCGTATGGCGCTGCGGCCGTCAATCTCCTCGATGGAGCGGGCCAATTCGCGAGAAGGCGAGTCCGCGCCCTCCGGTCCGCCGCCGCTGAACACCCGCACGCGATGGGGCGCACCCGGAGCAAAATCGGCGCCCACAATGTCGTTGTTGAGGAACCCGCCCACCGTGTAGCCATTCTGCTGCAAATAGGCGAGCAGCCGCTTTCCACCTAGTAACCCTTGCTCTTCGCCGGAAAGCGCCGCGAACAGCAGCGTAGCGCGGTACCGCCCCCCAGCCAGCAGCCGCGCACACTCGAGCGAGACCGCCGTACCCGAAGCGTCGTCGTCTGCGCCAGGAGCATCAGTCTCAGCGTCCATCACGTTCGAGGGTATGGAGTCAAAATGTCCCGAGACGAGGAAAACCGTCTTCGCCAGCGCCGGATCGGTTCCCGGCAGGATGGCGTAGACATTCTCCAAATGGGCCGGCTTGTTAGCTGTGCGCGGTGAGGTGGCCTCGAAGGAATCCACTACAACCTGCAATCTTCTATGGGTCAGCCTCGCGAGGTCCCGGAACTGTCCGGCAAGATAGTTGCGTGCACACCCGATGCCGCGCCGCGGATCGGTCCACGAGGAGAGCGATGACCGTGTACCGCAAGCCACCAACTGCTGGATGGTGCCCAGTAGCAGGCGCGGGTCGACCGCCTCCATGGGGATGGCACCCGGTGGCGACGCGGGGACCACTGGCTTCGGAGCGGGCGACCAAGCGCCGGCATTCGCGGGCTCGGCAGGGTCTTGCATGGCCGCGCTCGCCGCGCCGAGTAACATCAGCCACCCAAAACTATAAGTCAGCCAAACAGCACGTGTCTTCATCTGCACTCCCCGATTTGCGGCGCGGAGGGCAAGGTTACTCCCGCGGCGTTCTGGGCTCCTGGTAGGGGATCACTACCCACCATCCGCTGAGCCTAAAACCCGCTATCCGATCACCCAGTATAGCTTAGGGCGGTCATTCGGCTCCGAGCCCAGACCCTGATGAGCAAAAATGGTCTCACGCTTTTCGCCCTGGCTGCCGCTACCCTGGGTGAACGTCGCAGAGGCTCACGGAAACCCGGATGAATGCGGATCACGCTTCAGAAGAAGAGCTATTTTCAAGCTTGTGCCAAGACTGCTGATGGTCGTGATCTTCACCCTGCCCGCGGTGGCCCCAGCAGGCACCTGGACGGAGCAAGGGGATGCTGGCAAGGTTCCGGCCGCAGCTCAAGTTACTGCGGGAGTGGGCGGCTAACCGCCATCACCGGGAGCGTGACGGCGGCCGATCCTGCCGACTTGTACAAGGTCTACCTTCCCGCCTACGCGGACTTCTCCGCCACGATGGTGGGCGGCGTGACTTTCGATTCCGTGTTGTTTCTGCTGAATGACCAGGGGCTAGGCGTGGTGGCTAACGATGATACGAGCGGGTTTTCCGCGCCGTCGACCATCGTCGCCAGCGGGCTGCTGGCCGGCTTCTATTTTCTCGGTGTTGAGCAGTGCTGCCTGGATCCGGCGAGCAGCGGGGGCTCGATCTTTGAACAGTCGCTGTGGAGCACCCACAATAACCTCCAAGGGCCTGTGGGCCCCGGCGGAAACCTACCGATGACCGGGTACGTGGATATTACCGGCTACGGCACCTACCAGAACGGCGGCTTCTATACGATCCGCCTCGCGGGAGCACGATTTGCCGCACCCGAGCCCACGACCCTGGCCCTCGTTGGCGTGGGCCTGCTTAGCATCGGCGCGGGTGCACGCAAACGGACAGCCTGAAGACTTATACTTCACCCCAAACCACCGTTAGCTATGACCGCCCGAGTCAGGCGGAGGCAACGACTTCTGCCCTACCAATCCTGAAGTCCCCTTCCTGGCTTTGTTTGCCCCGTGTGTTGTCCCCCGGCTTGTGCAGCGTAACCGGCAAAGGGGCTGCGGAAACTAACGCTTGGTCAAAGGTCGCTAACTGCGCCCGCGGAAGCAGGGGTGTGCGGCAATTCAGGCGAGGGCGGCGGCCAAAGCGCGCGCGAACGGCGCCTTGCGAGCCGAGAGGTTGGACTCCGTTGCGCCGGGCCCCCAGTATTACCGCGACCCCTATTGCCCCGCTCAATGCTACTTGCTAATCAGAAGAGCACCTTCAGGGCGAACTGAAGAATTCTGGGATCGCGCGCGGAAGTAATCTGGCCGACGGTCGAATCAGCCACGCTGTTGTCCGGCTGGCCGAAATTGACGTTGTTAAACAGGTTGAAGAACTCGGCGCGAAACTGAAGCGTGGTGCGTTCAGTCAAACGCGTGTCCTTAATCAGCCCGAAATCCATGTTGAAATACCCAGGACCACGCAAAATGTTCCTTCCTGTGTTGCCAAACGTACCCACGGCGTTCGGGACAAATAGCGCTGTATTGAAGTACTCCTGGATGAGCGCTCCATGCGAGCGGTTGGGGTCCAGTTTGGCCTGACCTAGGTTGGTGCCGATGAAGTCCGCGCGGTCGAGGCCGATACCGCTGAAGGAATTGTCCGACCCGCTGTAGATCTGGAAAGGAAAGCCGCTGTGCCAGGTAACAATAGCCGTGGTCTCCCAGCCGTTTACCAACCCGCCAGCGATGCCGCGGAGTGGGGATTTGCGCAGGTCCCAGATCCCCGAAACGTGGAGGACGTGGGAGACGTCATCGTTCGAAACGGAGCGGTCGAAATTCGGATTGAACGGATTGGTGTTCTCGCCGCCGAAAGGTCCGAAGTTGTCGATCATCTTCGACCACGAGTAATTGGCAAGGAGCGACAGCCCGCGGCTGAACCGCCTTTCTAGACCAAGCTGCAAAGCGTTGTAGCTGGAATTGTAGAGAGAGCCGTAAATTCCGACTGAGCCGAAATTCGGGTTGATGCGGCGATCTTGCGTGTTGTCCGCCGTCGATCGGCCCGGGATATAGAGCGCCGGATTGCCTTCGTTCGCCCCACCGTCCACCGCGGTGGAAAGGTGCGTTCCCTTGTTGCCGGCGTACGCACCCCGGATGAGCCAGTTGTTGCGGAACTGGCGCTCGAGGACAAGGTTCCAGGTGGCGACTTGAGCCATCACGCAGTGGCGCTCGAACGTCCCGTAAATCGAGACGGGAAGCGTAAAGGCCACGTCCCGCCCGGGAAGCGAAGGTCCGTATTGAGCCGGGAAGGGATTGGGGGATATTCCCTGGCTGCCGAAGGGATCAACGAAATCCACGTCGCCCTTGAGGTCGAACCGGGGCCCGAACGGCGCCGTATCCACAAAGCCGTTTGAAGCCACCGTCGAAGGCGGGATGTAGTAAATCCCGGCTCCCCCGCGCAATGCCGTTTGCGAGCCCAGCTTGTAGGCAAGGCCGAGGCGCGGGGCAAAATTACCGGCATTACTGTTGACGCCAAAACCCGCGGGGCAGCCCGGGTCATGGTTTGGACCTCCAAAGAGCATTCCCGCAGGAGCATTCGGGAATCTCAAAGACTTCGCTCCGGGCACGTAGCAGACGACGCGCCCCTTCTCCTCGGTGTACGGGAAGAATGGGTCCCAGCGAAGGCCAAGATTCAGCGAGAATCTCGATGTACCGTGCCAGTTGTCCTGGACATAAAGACTGTAGAGCACGCCGTGCATATCCTTGAACTCTCCACCGCCTTGCAGGAACTCCGAGGCATGGCCCAGGATGAAGTCCGTCAGATTGTTGCCAGACAACTGATTGCCGAAGGTGAATTCACCGGACATGGTGTACTCATTCACCAGGTGGTTATTCAGCCGCACGGCTTCGCCTCCCAGGTGAAGCTCGTGATGGCCGCGCTGCCGCGTCACATCCTCGCGCAGCGTCCAGTCACCCCGGTTGAAATCACCCAGATGGTTGGTGCCGACCGCAAAGAAACCACCGACAGAAAGCGACAGCTCCGGAGGCGTCGGGGCGGCGATCTGAACCCCAGCGTCTGGAAAGCCGAACGGTGCACCCGAAAGGGAGCCGCCGGTCTGCGAGTCCCATCCGAACCAGGTGTTGAACAGAAGTGTAGGCGAGTAAGAGTAAGTGTGGTTCAGCGAAAGGTTCTGGACCTTCACGCGGTTGCCGTTGCCGTCGGCGGCCAGAATGTTGGCCCGCGCGGCCGCAATATCCGGAGGTTCGTGGAACCTGGTCCAGAAATAGCTGCCGCTCCACTGGCTCTTGCCGTGGATCCAATCCATCTTGGTCATCCACTGGTCGTCATTTTGGCTGATGGCAGGACCCGCGTAGGTTAACTGGCGGCCGGGACCGTTCGGAAGCGGAATGTGCGACAGGAAGAACTTGGCCGGGCCGCTAAAATCGGAGGTTGGAATCTGATGGTTGGCGTAAGGAACCCCCGTTGAAGGGTTGACGATCTGGTTGGGAATATCGGAGAAATCGCCGTTTCGCTCCGCCGCGGTGGGAACAAAAGCGATCTGGCCCTGCGCGGCGCTGCGAATGCGCGTTCCCTGGTACGTGCCGAAATAGAAGAGCTTGTCTTTCACGACCGGCCCGCCGATGCTGCCGCCGAACTGGTTGCGCTTCAACGTGTCCTGGGTGGGAGCAAAGAAGTTCCGGGCGTTCAAGGCTCCGTTGCGCAGAAACTCAAACACATCGCCACGGACTTCGTTTGTGCCTGACTTCGTCACGATGTTGACCACGGCGCCGCCGCGGCCGTATTGCGCCGAGAGGTTGTAATCTTCAACGTTGAACTCCTGAACGGCATCGGGATTGGGAAAGGGTAAATTCGCATTCACATAGGTATCATTGTGGCCCGCTCCGTCCATCTGATAATTCACGCCGCGCGTGCCCAGCCCGCTCACGCTCGCGTCCTGCTCGCCGGGGTAGACGCCACCCTCGCAATTGGCAAGGCAGTAGTTCGGCCCGACGCCGGTTTCATTCACCGTCCCGGCCGCCAGGAACAGCAGCGACTGCGTTTCGCGGCCATTCAAAGGCAGGTCAACGATTTGCCGCTGGTTCACAAGCTGGCCCACCGTCGCCGTGCGTGTGGTGAGGAGCTCGGCGTTCGCCGAAACATTAACTTCTTGCGTGACGGCGCCCACCTTCAACGTAACGGTGAGGTTGGCGGCCTGGTTGACCGTCAACACGATGCCCGTCTGGACGTAAGTGGTGAATCCAGCCTTGTTTACGACCAGCTTATACTGACCGACAGGTAACGACGGAAAGAGAAATTCACCGCTGGGCGACGCGGTGACGGTTCTAGTGAGACCGGTTCCTTCGTTCTGGACCGTGACCACGGCTCCCGGAATAACGGCACCCGCCGGATCTTGGACTGCCCCTCCCAGGCTGGCCGTGGTGTACTGAGCCGCCAGTGGGTTGTCCACTAGCACCGCGGCTAGAGCAACGCCGATCCAGAAGGTTTTCCGAAGTCTGCCACCCGAGAGCCGGCCCTCAACAAGCTTGGAGGAACTCATCGATGACCTCCGCCAATCCATCAGTAAGCGACTTGACTGGTTCGGACTCAGATGTGTAATCCTCGGGATGCATCCACGGAAAAGCCCAAGTATCAATCTGCGCCACCCTAAGACTCTTCGAGAGAGATGTCAAGCACTTCTCGCGCTCCGCGAGCGCGTTCGAAGGCGGCTTGGTCGCTTTCCCAAGGACACCATGCGCCGCAGTAAATGGCTCAAGGCCGGAGAAGTTAGCGAGGTGCGGCCTCTGCTCTATGCTTCCGGCACGGATGGCGACAACCGGCAAGGCACAGGTTCGTACTCCTCAGCCGATAAGCTGAGCATTGCGACGAGTGTGTCGATGAGCGAGACGTAGCTTCCTTGTGCTGTCGTTGGAAGCCAGCCCGAAGCGGTTCGAACGCCAGGACCGTGCGAAGGAAAGCATGCTTGAAACTGCCACAATCTCTGGTACAGTCTGGTACAGTAGAAAGAGCAGCGCGGCAGATTGGCTCCCCTAGCATCGAGAAGCGAAAGTGGCGGAATTGGCAGACGCGCCAGACTTAGGATCTGGTCCCGCAAGGGGTGGGGGTTCGAGTCCCCCCTTTCGCACCACCCCCCGCGGACTAGTGCTCGCAGGTACACCTTGATCCCGCCAGACTCCCGGAAGGCTTTCGCCGTCTATTCACAGACGCGCTACAGGGGGCACCTAGGTTGCGCCCTTGCGGGCGGTCAACGAGGACAGGAGGCGCTTGGCGCGGAGTAATTCGTCCTGGTTGATGGTGTGAAGCAGGCCCGGATACCGCCGCAAGGTCACGGCGCCTCCGAGCGCCGACAACACGGACGCCGATTCCTCGATCCGCAGCCAAGGAACATGAGGATCAGCATCACCGGCGCCGAGAAAGCACTCGGTGCCGGAAAGATTGCCGGAGTAGCTGAACCGAGTCCCAGGCGGACCCATCAACCCTCCGGTAAACGCAATCAAGCCGCCGTAGCGTGCAGGGTTTCGGGCGATATATTCCGTGGCCAGACAAGCCCCTTGTGAGAATCCAACGAAGGCGATCTTGTCGCGGGGCAGCCCGGCAGCCAGGGCACGCTGCAACACGGTCTGGACCAGGTTCAAAGCCGAGTTGAGCCAGGGCTGATTCTGCTCGATCGGCGCCAGGAACGAGTACGGGTACCAAGTGTGGCGGGCGGCCTGCGGAGCAAGATACGCTAGTTCGGGAAGCTCCCACTCGTCAGCCAGCGCCAGAATATCCTCGGCCGACGCGCCGCGGCCATGGACCAAGATGGCAGCGGCGGCAGCGGCCCCCAGAGGACAGCCATGCTCCAGCACCCGCTGGCCCGCGTGAGGGTCATCGTCCCGGCGCAATCCCGTTAGGGGCAGGCTGCCGTTCATCCGCCCTCCTTCACCGGCTTGCGCAGTTGCAGCGGAGGAAGAACACGCTCGATCCGCTGCCGGTATGGTTCAAGCCAGGGCGGTAGCACGAGCGTTTCGCCCAGCTCTTCGATGGATTCGTCGATGCCGAAACCCGGCGGATCAGTGGCCAGCTCGAACAAGACGCCGCCCGGCTCGCGGAAGTAGATCGAATGAAAGTAGCAGCGGTCGATGACGGGCGTGACGTCGAGATGTTTGCTCACGAGGCGCTGCCGCCAGGAACGCTGTGAAGCGTCGTCGGCTACACGCCAAGCGACATGATGGACGATTCCAGCAGCGATCCTTCCGTACGGAGCCTCCGAAACGCAAAGGACCTCGACGCTCGCCCCTGGCCCACCCTCACCGACCTCGAAACGAAACCGGTTCGCCTGCTCGGCCGTCTTCCGAAACCCCATCATCTCCAGCACTTCAACGGTGCTCTCGTATCCCTGCTCACATAAGGTAACGGAATGGAAGCCCTGGATCGCATGGCGGGTGGGAACGCTCGCGTCCTGCCAGGGGCGCGACGCACCTCTGCCCTCCTCTTGCGGCGTCGCAACCAGCTCGAGTTTGAGGCCATCCGGATCGGCAAAGGTGAGGACCTCCTCATTGAACCGCTTTCCAGACAGCTCTACCGGCACGTCGGCGGAACGCAACCGGTCTTCCCAGTAGCTGAGTGACTGTTCGGGAACGGCCAGGGCTGTGACGTCGACCTGCCCCACGCCGCGTCTCCCGCGGCCGGCCGTCGGCCAGGGAAAGAACGTCAGAAGAGTCCCGGGAAGGCCGGTCTGGTCACCGAAGTAAAGGTGATACGTCCCGGGGTCATCGAAGTTGACGGTCCGCTTCACCAGGCGCAAGCCTAATACGCCGGTATAGAAGTCCAAAAGGCGCTGGGGATCAGAGGCAATCGCCGTGACGTGATGAATACCGAGGATTGGCTGCTCCATAGAAAACCCCGCTCATGCCCTCACAAGGTGTGATTGTGCCGGGCCCTTACAATCGGATGAAATGAGGTGATCGTGTGTTCCGTCTATAATGAAACTGTGCGGGCTTAAGGGAAAGAGTCGCACGCCGGTCTCCTTTAGTCGTGGGCGGCGGCTACCCGCCTGAGGCACTTGCCGAGCCAGCCGTTACGCGGGTCGCTGTCCAGGGAAGGGCTACGGATTGACTCCATCTGCGGGCGGATGCACAATTCAGACTCACCGTTAAATCATCGAGGTCGTTCGTGGGGAACAAGCGGCTTAAATTCGGGATCGGAATCGGCATCATCCTGGTTGTCGTTGCCTGGGAAGCGATCACTGGCTTTCAGCAGAGTAAAACATACTACGTGACGGTAAGGGAGTTGCTCAGCGGCAAAGCAGCCCGACACCGGGTGCGGGTGGGAGGGGTGGTCGCCCCGGGATCAATTGACCGGCGCAACGGAATGGTCACGTTCCGCTTGACGCAAGATTCCGATTCGGTGCCGGTTACCTACGTGGGTACCGACCCCCTTCCAGATACCTTCGTGGGCGGAGCCCAGGCGATCGCCGAGGGCGATTATACGGCCGACGGCGTTTTTCGCGCAGATCATATCCAGGCCAAATGCGCCTCTAAGTATCAAGCGGCGCCTCCGTCACCCGGGAAGAAGGGTTAGCGGGTGGGAACGGACGCTGATTTTTTGCGGGAACGAAGCCGCCAAGTTGGTGAAAACAAACGAGCGGGCCCGAAGGACGCGACATGAACCAGCTAGGTAGCATCGGCCTGATTGCTGGCTTTGCCTTTGCCCTCTACGGCTCAGTGGCGGGAGCTGTAGGAGGAAAGCTGCGCAGCCTACGGGTTACGCGGAGCGCAGAGCGGGCGGTATTAGCCTTTACGGTGATGATCACGGTAGCCGTCGCGGCACTCGAATACCTGATCCTCACTGACGATTTTCACGGCGCCTACGTGGCCTCGCACTCGAACCGCGACCTTCCACTTTATTACAAAATTCCCGTACTCTGGGCAGGCCAGGAAGGGTCGCTGCTTTTTTGGACCTGGCTGCTTTCCCTTTACAGTGCTCTGGTAGTGTGGCTGAACCGCAAGAAGAACCGACAGCTGATGCCTTACGTCGTGGCTGTGCTGATGGGCACCGGCGTCTTTTTTTCCTTGGTCACCCTCCTGGCGGCTAACCCGTTTTCTGAGTTGTCGCTAGCGAATGGGGCCGCGTTCCGCCCGCCGGATGGCAACGGTCTGAACCCCGCGCTGCAGTATCCCTCCATGGTCATCCATCCACCGATGCTCTACCTCGGTTATGTGGGTATGGTGGTGCCCTACGCGTTCGCTATGGCGGCGCTGCTGACCAGACAGCTGGGCGACCACTGGATTCGTGCTACCCGCCGCTGGACCATCGTCCCCTGGATGTTCCTCGGATTCGGCATTTGCCTGGGCGGCCATTGGGCTTACGACGTCCTCGGCTGGGGCGGTTATTGGGCCTGGGATCCGGTTGAGAACGCCTCGCTGCTGCCCTGGCTGGCGGGTACCGCGTTCCTGCATTCGGTTTTGGTACAGGAAAAACGCGGCATGCTCAAGGTGTGGAACATCGCGCTGGTGATGACCACGTTCTTTTTGAGCATCTTCGGCACATTCCTGACGCGCAGCGGCATTGTCAGCTCCGTGCACGCCTTCGCGCAGTCGAGCATTGGTCCGTACTTTGCGATATTTTTGGCCATCATCGTCTTCTTCTCGCTCACGCTCCTGTTCCTACGCCTCGATGCCCTGAAGAGCGAGAACCGCCTGGACTCGGTTATCTCCCGCGAGAGCGGCTTCCTCTTCAATAACTGGGTGCTGATGGCGGCCGTGTTCGCCGTGCTGTGGGGAACAGTGTTCCCCATTATTTCGAAGGCCGTCGAGAACCAGACGGTGACGGTTGGCGCATCCTTCTACAACAAGACCACGGTGCCGATGGGCCTGCTGTTGCTCTTTCTCACCGGCGCGGGGCCGCTGCTGGCCTGGCGCAAGACCTCGTTTCAAAGCCTGAAGCGAAATTTTGCCGTGCCGCTCGCTGCAGCCGGTGTGGTTGGCATCACTCTGTTCTTTGCCGGAATCCGAAACCTTTACGCCTGGATGAGCTTATTCCTCAGCGCCTTCGTAGCCACCTGTGTACTCAGCGAGTTCTACCGTGGCGCCCGCACGCGGCAAAAGTTTTGCCGCGAAAGCTTTATCTGGGCTCTTTACAACCTGACGATGCGCAACACCCGGCGCTATGGTGGCTATATCGTGCATCTGGGCCTTGTCCTGTTATTCGTGGGTTTTTCCGGCCTGGCCTTTAAGAGCGAAGGCAAGGCTTTGATGCAGGAGGGCGACCTGCTGCGCGTGAAGAATTACTTGTTGCGTTGCGAGAGCCTGACCTCCGGCGACACGCCGAACTACACTTATTTGCGCGCTAGCCTCTCCGTCTTAAAGGATGGGCGCGCGCTGGGCACGGTTGAGCCAGAGCGGCGCTTCTATAAGGCCAGCCAGCAACCCATCACCCACGTTGCCTTGCGCAGCTCGCTCGCCGAAGACCTCTACACGGTGCTGGCAGGCCAGGACCCCGAGTCGGGCAAAGCGGTGATTCAGGTCTTCGTGAATCCGCTGGTGGCCTGGGTATGGCTGGGTGGTATCGTGATGCTGTTGGGCACGCTGCTCGTGCTGGTGCCGAGCCGCGTGGACCGGGAGATGGATTTGCTCCAGGCGCAGCCGCAAGCGGCTGAGGAAACACAGTGGCTGTGAGGGCGATCTGGCGATCTAACAAGCTGCGGCGTCACTCCGGGAGCGATGCCGCTTGGAAAGCTGGAGGCCAGGGACGGCCACTTCAACTTCCTGCCTTCGAAACCGCCGTTCCCCCCGCGAACGGGGCGCAACACCCCCAGGATTTGTTTCACGCCAGAGCCAAAGCCGTTGAGGCATGGTTCGCTGTCTGCCTCGTGGTCGCTTCCGCACCGGGGCGCCTCTTCTCAGGTCATGATGCGGGTCTGCGCGCCAGACCGAGCCTCGAATCCGTCGGCGATAAGGTTTACTGTCTGTGTGGTTGCGTTACCACGCTCAACCGATGTCCGCACCTGCCCTCCGAGTGCTGGAGCCGCAGACAGACGGAAGAGGCCATTCGCACCGACATCGCCCAAGGCAAAGATGAAGCGGCCATCCTGCAGGATCTCATGCAGCGTTATGGCGTGCAGGTGCTGGCGGCGCCGCCGGTCAAGGGGTTCGATCTAGCAGCGTGGCTGCTGCCTGGTTTCGGGCTGGTAATAGGCTTGATTCTTGTCGTATGGGTCGTGCGACGCTGGCACCACCCAGCGGGCCGTCCGCCCGAGCCGCCCGTCGCAGTCGATCCCAAGCTAATGATGGCGATCGAAGAGGAGATGAAAACACTGGAGGATTGAATCATTGACGCGCGGAAAAGGTTTCGCTACCTGAGCCGGTGGCGCGTTATGATCCGGTCACTCCATGGGCTAAAAGGCCATGCCCGTAGTTATTGCCCTTCTTATTACTGCGTCGCTGCTGGTGTTTGTGGCGTACCCCCTGCTGGCAGGGGAAGAAGCATCGGCACACCTGAGCACGCTGCCGGTGGACGTTACGCCGCAGGTGGATTTGAAGAATCGCCGTTTGGTACTTTACGAGAACATGCGCGACCTCGAGTTCGAGTACCAGGCTGGCAAGATCGCCCAGGAGGATTATGAAGCGCTCCGCGAGGAATACACCGCCCATGCAGCCCGCTTAATGGCTGCCTCCCAAGGGCTGTTGCGAACCAGTCCGGAGGATGCACTCATCGAGCAGGAGGTGGCGCGGCGGCGTAACCGGCGGCGCCAGGCGACAACTGACTACGTCTGCCCCAAGTGTGGCTACGAGAATCCGCTGCCCGTCAAGTTCTGTGGCGAGTGCGGACAGAAATTGAAAAGCCGCAGTTAGATTGTGAAGGCTGAAGCAGCGAGCTCGGCGAAGCCGCCTTCTTCCCTGATGCTTTATAGTTCTGCGTGACCCAAGATGAATGCGACCTCCCATCCTGGGATGCGTGCCTTTCTGGCCATCGTGGTGTCCGTGTTGGTCCAGCCTCAGGCGTATGCTCAGGCGCGCATTCACGGGCAAGTGGTGAATGGAACCAGGCGCCAGCCGGTGGCCGGCCAGGAAGTGCGGCTGCTTCAGCCACGGGGCGGCATGCAGCAAGTCGGCGTTACCACCACGGACGCTAAAGGCCGGTTCGAGTTCAGCCAGGTGCCGGCGGATCCGAGTTCCTTTTATCTCGCTTCGACCGTCTTTGCCGGTGTTCCCTACAACGCGCCCGTACAGTTTGACTCTTCCGGCCAGGCAGGCGCGGACCTGACCGTTTACGATGCCACCCATTCCCCGCTGGCCCTGCGCGTGAAGGTGCTGCGCGTGCTCGCCCTGGCGCACGGATCGAGAGTGAGGGTGCGCGAAGAATACGAAGTCGAAAACGCGAGCCGGCCGCCACGCGCCTATTCTCAGGCTGGGGGAACCTTCCACTTTCGCCTGCCCGCTGGCGTAAACCAGCCGAGCGTGGCGGTGACGGGCTTGATGAACATGCCGCTGCCTCAGGACGCCGAGGCCGACCAGCGAGGCTTTTTCATCCGCTATCCGCTGAAGCCGGGCACGACCGAAGTGGCCATCCAGTATGAGTCCGACTACAATCCCTCAGGCTACCGGTGGACCAGCGGCACCGACTACCCCATCGACCGCGTCGAGTTCTACTTGTCACCCCCCACGCTCCGTGTGGATTCGCCCGACCTCAAGCCAGCGGGCAAGGACGATGCTCACCAGATCGTGAAGTACGAAGCTGGAGCCATTCCGGCCGGTGCGGAGCTCGTGGCGCGGCTCAGCGGTGAAGCCGCACCCCCGGCCGCCGGCGAGCCCTCGGACGAAGGCGGAAGCGACAATGGGGAGGGCCAGGATACAGTGAAAGTGGTCCCCGACGCCATGACGCGCCTCCGCTGGCCGCTCGCTGGTTGCTTCCTGCTGGTACTCTTATGGGCACTCGGCGTGCGCGTTGCTAAGGAATGGCCGCAACGCGCCGCGGCCCGCCCTACCGCCCAGGTTCAGCAGCAACTGCAAGCCAAGGCAGAAAAGCTGCTCAACTCCCTGGCCGACCTCGACGAGCTCTTCGCCGCTGGCAAGATCGCTGAACGGCACTATTGGAGGGAGCGTCTGGAGCTGAAGGCCAAGCTGGTGGCGCTGCTAAAGAAGAGCCCGCCCGCGCTGCTCGAGTCTTATGCCTCGCGAAGCCAGCCCCGCTGAGCACGCGCTCGAAGCCCGCCATATCTCCAAGTACTTCGGCGACCACGTAGCGCTTAGAAACATCTCTTTGCGGGTGGCTGGGGGCGACTGCGTGTTGCTCTACGGTCCGAACGGCGCGGGCAAAACCACTTTGTTGCGCGTCCTGGCGTCTTTGGCGCGTCCAGACCGGGGAGAGGTTCTGCTGGACGGGAAGAAGGTGCGGCACGACGCCTCCTCGAAGTTCGAAATCGGCTTTGTCTCTCACGCGTCGCTGCTCTACGGTGACTTGACCGTTCGCGAAAATCTGCGGTTTACCGCTCACCTCTTCGGCCTGCGCCACGCCGAGGCCAGGATCAACGAGGCGCTCGATCTGTTTGCCGTGCGCGATCGCCAAGCCCAGCTGGTGCGGAGTTTGTCGCGCGGCTTGCAGCAGCGCGTCACGCTCGCTCGCGCCTTGCTCCACCGGCCTCGCTTTCTGCTGTTGGATGAGCCCTTCACCGGCCTGGACGCGGCATCAGCCGAAAGCCTGACCAGCCGGCTACAACACTGGACGGACAAGGGCATCATCTTCTCCACTCATAGCTTCGAGCAGGGAGCGGCGATCGCCCGCCGGCTCGTGGTCCTCGAAGGGGGACGGCTGCGCTACGATGGCCCGTTCCGGCACGCCCCGCTGGCGGCGCTCGGCATCAGGCCGTCGACCGAGGCGCGGGGCAGTAAGCTGTGAGCCAGCGAGCCATGGGCTGCTGAAGTCCCGGGGGCAGGCTGCGGCCGGCGGCTGTCGCTCGCCAATGGCCCTCTGACTTCCGTGAACGTTATCTGGACGATGTTCGTGAAGGACCTGCGCGTCGAGTGGCGCAACCGCGAGACGCTGGCACTGATGTGTGTCTTCGGGCTGCTGGTGGTTTTCTTGTTCAACTTTACGCTGGAAACCGGGCGCGAAGAGGCTCTGCGCGGCCTGCCCGCACTCCTTTGGGTGGACTTCGCATTCGTAGGCATTTTGGGTTTCAACCGTTCCTTTGCCGCCGAGCGTGAGAACGCGTGCCTCGAAGGCCTGATGCTGGCCCCCGTCGACCCGGGCCTCCTTTATCTCGGCAAGATGCTGTCCAACCTGGTGTTCCTGGGAGTGGCGGAAGGGATCGTGGTGTTTGCCGCCTCGCTTTGGTATAACTTTTCCTTCTTGCCAGCTTTCCGCAGCTTCTTCTGGATCGCTTTTCTCGGCACGGTGGGGTACGTGGCTGTGGGAACGGTGTTCGGCGCGATTGCGGCTAATACTCGGATGCGGGAGGTGATGCTGCCCGTGCTGCAATTCCCGGTGGCCGTGCCGGTCCTGATCGGAGGCATCGAGGCCACCGGCGGGGCGCTGCGCGGCGACGCTCCAAGCTCCTACGCCTGGGCGGTAAGGCTGCTTGTGGCGTTCGACGTCGCTTTTATTGTTCTGTCGTACTTGCTATTTGAGTATGTGTTGGAGGAGTAGATGTGGGCCGGCTGTTCCCAGTCTCCGTCGCCTTCGGCGCCGCGCTGCTTGCGGTCAGACGGGTGATTGAGGCCAGCCCTGGGAAGCGTGGTGAACCGCCAAAATGCCGAAGCTCTCACCCACACTGCATCTGGCTATCTGCACCGCTTGGACCGTGGCAGCGCTGTACATGATTTTTCTCTACGCTCCAACGGAGCTCACCATGGGCGAGGTGCAGCGCATCTTCTATATCCACGTCTCGACGGCCATCACCGCACTGCTCGCTTATATTCTGGTCTTCCTGTGCAGCATAGTATTCTTGTGGAGGAGGTCGCCGGCTGCCGATGAACTGGCCCACGCGGCCGCCGAAGTTGGCTTCGTCTTTTGCAGTTGTGTTCTGGTCACGGGACCGCTGTGGGCTAAATCCGTGTGGGGCATCTGGTGGACGTGGGATGCGCGGCTGACGTCAACGTTTGTTCTCTGGCTGCTCTTCATTGCTTACCTGATGCTGCGCAGCTACCTGCTTGATCCGGCCCGTGCCGCCGTGCTGGCCGCGGTGGTGGGAATCGCCGGAGGCGTAGACGCTCTGTTCGATTACATGGCCATCCGCTGGTTCCGCACGCAGCACCCCCAGCCGGTGATTCTGGGTGGGCCGAATGCGGGACTGGACCCCCGCATGGGCTGGACTCTTCTACTGACCTGGGGCGCTTTCGTCTGTTTATTTCTCTATCTGCTGCGGCTGCGGGTGGCGCTGGCGCGCTCACGCCGCGAGGCCGTTGCGGTGCGCCGGGAGGAACTGACACCGTAGGGAATAGCCGCGGCCGCCGGGCGCTTAGCCTGGTGCCAAGGAGAGTCTGTGGGGAACCGCTTCCTTTTTCTGGCTTATGCCCTCGTGTGGATCATCTTCATGCTTTACGCGTGGAACCTGGCCCGGCGTCAGGCACGGCTGAGCAAAGAGATCGAGGAATTGAAAGCGCGGCAGGCGGAGGCAGCCCGCGAAGCGAAGGAGTCGCGCTAGTAATATCTTGAGGTGCCGGCAAGGCCCGGGGCCTGCGTGTGGCCTTCTGCCCGCGCACATCAGGCTTCGATCTGCCATCGATGTCGCGCGCCTGCCTTGCCGCTCCGAAGGCCAAGCCATCCAACTCTGTGCCCCAATTTGCATCGAACTAAGCAGAGCTTGCCCGATGGGTAGGAATTTCTCTTTGACGGCCTCGTGGCTCGCGTGATGAAATAGGCAGTCGAGCACCGCGTGTTTCGCCGGGAGTCGTGAGGGCCCCCGTTTGGTGGCTCGGGCCAATCGAGATCGGAAGGCGCGAATGGGCCGCAGAATTCTCGTCACGGTGTTTGCGGGCGTGCTGGCAGCCAGCTGGATGCCCGCGGCCTGGGGCCAGGACCAGGAGACGCAGGAGAACCAGGAACAAGCTGCCAACCAGATCACCATCCCTGAGGGAACGGAATTCAAGCTCCAACTGCACACCACGATTAACTCCAAGACTTCCCGGCCAGGCGACAGAGTGCTGACAACTCTCCTCGATCCAGTTAGCGTCGAGGACCTCAACGTGCTCCCTAAGGGAGTCCGGATTGACGGGCACATCGGCGAAGTGAAAGCGGCGGGCCGCCGCGGCAAGGGTGGTTACTTGACAATTGTTTTCGACAGCCTCGAAATGCCCAATGGCGAAAAGGTAGCCATCCTCGGCTCGCTGACCGAAGTCTTCTCCAGCGAGACCGGCGGCGATCCCAACGTGGGCCCAGAAGGCGAGCTGAAGGGGAAGGGTCCTTCGCGCAAGAAGCAAGCTGCGATCGTCCTCATTCCGACGGCGGCCGGCGCGGCGGGTGGCGTCGGTCCCGGAATCGCTGCCGCGGCCGCGGCCACGGCGGTGGCCATTCTTGTACCTCGCGGGCACGAAGCAGAACTCTCTGCCGGATCGTTGATTGGCATGCGCCTGGACCGCGACGTCACCTTGAACCTTCCTCCCTCCGCTTCCGCACCAAAATGAACTTCTGCGCGTAGATGTCACACGAGAAGCAGCGGAAGGAATGGCTTTTCTCACCCCAAACCCCGCCCTGCGGGGCCGCTGGGGAGCGGAGCGGAAACACGAAGAGCATAACGAGGTTCGGTTGTTCCGCAAGATTCTGATCGCCAACCGAGGAGAGATTGCCGTTCGCGTGATACGGGCCTGCCGCGAGCTGGGTATCCGTTCGGTCGCCGTCTATTCGGACGCAGACCGCCGGGCGCTGCACGTGCGCTACGCCGACGAGGCCTTTCGGGTGGGTCCTGCGCCGTCCGTCGAAAGTTACTTGCGTATCGATCGCATCGTGGACACGGCTCGGCGCAGCGGGGCGGAAGCGGTTCACCCCGGTTATGGCTTCCTGGCCGAGAATCCCGATTTCGCGCGCGCCTGCCAGGACGCTGGCCTGGTTTTCATCGGACCCTCGCCGGCCGCCATGGAGCTGCTAGGCTCCAAGACGGCTGCACGCCAGCTCGTGATGAGTGCAGGCCTGCCAGTCGTTCCGGGCACCGAGCGCAGCGTTGAGAGCCTGGAAGAGTTGCGCGCCGTGGCAAGCCGAATCGGCTTTCCCTTGATGCTGAAAGCTTCGGCGGGCGGCGGGGGCAAAGGAATGCGGCTGGTTCACAACCAGGCGGAGCTGGAATCTGCCTACCGGAATGCGCGTTCAGAGGCACAGAACGCGTTCGGCGATCCCGCGGTCTACGCGGAGAGGTACATCGAGCGGCCGCGGCATATCGAGGTGCAGATCCTGGGCGACCGCCATGGCAACCTCGTCTATCTCGGTGAGCGCGAATGCTCGCTGCAGCGGCGGCATCAGAAGGTGGTGGAAGAGTGCCCATCGCCCATCGTCGACGAAGGCCTCCGCCGCCGGCTGGGCGAGACGGCGGTGCGCATCGGCCAGCTGGCAGGCTACTGGAACGCGGGGACAGTCGAGTTCTTGGTTGGCCAGGATCGCCAATTCTACTTCCTGGAAGTAAACGCCCGCCTGCAGGTGGAGCATCCGGTTACCGAAATGGTTTTCGGTGTGGACTTAGTGAAGGCACAGCTCAGGATCGCGGCCGGCGAGCCGCTACCCTGGCGCCAGGAAGAGTTGCGGATGCGGGGCGCGGCCATCGAATGCCGCATCTGCGCCGAGGATCCAGCTAACAACTTCTTTCCCTGCCCCGGCCTGATCACCGGTCTCAAGGTTCCTTCGGGCGGAGGGGTGCGGGATGATAGCGGGGTCTTCGAGGGATGGACGGTCCCGGTCGAGTACGACCCCCTACTCTCCAAGCTCATCGTTTGGGGGACGGACCGTGCGGAGGCGATCGCGCGCATGCGCCGGGCCTTGGAGGAATACAGCGTCGCCGGCATTGAGACCAATCTTGGCTTCCTGCGCCGCTTGCTGGCTCATCCGGACTTTGCCGCCGGAGAGCTGCACACCGGCACCATCGAGCGCTTGCTCGAGGCAGGACTACTGTCCTTGCCCGGGCCAGAACCCACATCCGAGGCGGAAAAAGCACGAACCGTGGCCCTGCTAGCCGCCGCCCTTCAGGCCGTCCAAGGCCAACGCCGAGGCCTTGACGTGGATGCATCGCGAGACGGCACGGGACCGGCACGAATGAGCCCGTGGAAGGCCGCCGGCCGGCGCGAAGCGCTGCGGCGCTGGCCACAGCCAGCGCGTCCCTCATGAGCCTGCCCGTCGGAGCAGCGATTCGGTCATCGGTGGTTGCACGCAGCCTCCTCGTGAGATACCGTATGACCTCCCAGAGACTTGCCGTTTGCCTGGCAATAGAGCATCCTTCATACTCGAAGTATGCGCTGGTCGTGGAAAATCGGACGCGTGGCGGGCATCAACATCTACATGCACGCCACCTTTCTACTTCTGCTCCTCTTCATCCTGCTCGCCTACTGGTTCCAGGGGCACAATCTGGCCACGGCGCTGGCTGGCGTGTTCTTTATCCTGGTGACCTTCGCCTGCGTCATTTTTCATGAGCTTGGCCATGCTCTGACCGCCCGCCGCTACGGCGTGCGCACGCGCGACATCATTCTGCTACCCATTGGGGGCGTGGCCCGTCTCGAACGCATGCCGGACCAGCCCCTGCAGGAACTGTGGGTGGCGCTGGCAGGTCCTGCAGTGAATCTGGTGATCGCCGCAGGATTGTGGCTGCTACTATCCGCACAAGGCATCCATCCGGCGCTGGGGAGCGTCCGCTGGGCAGCCGGCAGCTTCCTCGATCGCGTCATGGTAGTGAACCTCTGGCTGGTGGGCTTCAATTTGCTCCCGGCCTTCCCTATGGACGGGGGCCGAGTGCTGCGTGCACTGCTGGCCATGCGCACCGACTACGTCCACGCCACGCAAATGGCGGCGCACGTCGGCCAGGCCATGGCGCTGGTTTTCGGCTTCATCGGGCTCTTCAGCAATCCCTTTCTCCTGTTCATCGCCCTGTTTGTCTGGATGGGTGCGGAAGCCGAAGCCGCCGCCGTGCAGGTTCACACCTCGCTCGGCACGATTCCCGTCCAGCGCGTGATGCTCACGAACTTCCGCACCCTGCAGCCGGACGATACCCTGGCGCAAGCCGTCGACCACATCCTGGGGGGCTTCCAGCACGATTTCCCGGTGGTCTTCGGTGATCGGGTGCTCGGGGTCCTTACGCGCGAGGACTTGATAAGTGCCCTGGCTCAGCGCGGCCCCGAGGTCCATGTGCGGGACGCCATGTGCCGGGAATTTCAGATCGCCGACTCGCACGATATGCTGGAAAGGGCGCTCGGTCTGCTGCGTGATTGCCGCTGCCGATCGATTCCCGTGCAGCACGACGGCCGCTTGGTCGGCATGCTGGACATAGAGAACGTAGGGGAGTTCTTAATGATCCAGTCAGCCCTGCGGCAACAGGGGGCGCGGGAGAAGGCGGAAAAGGCAGCGGTCACCCACACGGGCTAAGGGCCCCACCCATCGAGACGGGTCTATTTCGGCAATGCCATTTTTCCTCTAGCCGGGAAGCCCTTACCGAGGGAGCCTCCGGCCGCGAGCAGTCAACCAGCTTTTGCTGCCGCGCTGAGGCCCGACCTCAGCAACAAGTTCCCAGACACCGGACCGGAGACGATCGGTCCCCTAGGCGTGCTTCCTCGATCGCGAGGGTACGAGTCTCCATACCTGCTAGACTAGAGAGTTTCGTCCAGCGTTCCGTTTCTGGCACCTTAACGCCAGGACAAAAGGAGAGCCAGCGAGGCGTCAGCAACGCGCAGCCGACGCTGCAAACCGAGGGTCAGACCGTGCTGCTTGAGCAAATTCAACGCCGCATCAAAAAGGACTTCCGAGAACGGGTTAAGGAGCTCTTCGCGGTGGAGGTGGCGGAGCCGGCGATGAGCGTGCCGCCCTCGCTCGAGCTCGGAGATCTGTCCATCACAGCGTGCTTCGAACTGGCGAAAACGTTGCGTCAGCCTCCCCGCAAGATTGCGGAGCAGATAGCCGCCTGTCGCTTTGAAGGGGTGGAGCGCGTCAGCGTCGCTGGCGGCGGCTACCTGAATTTTCACCTGGACCGCGCAGGCTTCGCCGTGTCACTCTTCGACTCGCGCTCCAGCCGCGACGCCGCTCCCCGCCCCACGCCTCAGGCCGGGAAGATCGTCGTCGAGCACACCAGTATCAATCCGAACAAGGCGGCCCACATCGGTCACCTGCGCAACGCCGTCCTAGGCGATACCTTCGCACGCCTGCTGCGTTTCCGCGGGCACTGCGTCGAAGTGCAGAACTACATCGATAACACGGGTGTCCAGGTGGCAGATGTGGTAGTCGGCTTCCGCAACCTCGAGGGAAGAAGTGTGGAAGAGGTTCGGCAACTGGCGGCCTCGGAAGGCAAACGGTTCGATTACTACTGCTGGGACCTTTACGCGAAGGTCTTTGAGTGGTACGAGCGCGAGCCGGCCGCGCTCGAGTACCGCACCAAGGCTTTACATGCCATCGAAGAGGGCCGCGGAGAGATCGCGGAAATTGGGGCTGTAGTTTCCGACGCGATTGTGCGCCTGCACCTCCGGACCATGCGGCGTATCAACGTGGCCTACGACCTGCTGGTGCGCGAGAGCGAGATTCTCCAGCTCAAGTTTTGGAGCATCGCCTTCGAGCTGATGAAGCAGCGGGGAGCCATCCGCCTTGAGTCTGCAGGCAAGAACCGCGGCTGTTGGGTGATGGATTTAGATCCTGAAACAACGGAGCCGAAGGAGGACACCGGGGAGGACACCAAGGTGATCGTCCGGTCGAGCGGAACAGTCACCTACGTGGGCAAAGACATCGCCTACCACCTCTGGAAGTTCGGCCTGCTGGGCCGCGACTTTCACTATCGCCGCCTCGACATTTCGCTCAATGGAAGCCCCGTTTGGCAGACGGCCACCGAGGGCGACCCGGACGCGCCGCCGTTCGGCCGGGCCACGGCAGCCTATGCGGTGATCGACACGCGCCAGTCCTACGTACAGCATGTGGTCGCCACAGCCTTTCGCGCCCTCGGCTACCACGAACAAGCGGCTAACCTGCATCATTTCGCCTACGAGCTCGTCAGCCTTTCGCTCGATTGCGCGCGCGAACTGGGACTGCCAGTCGGCGAAGAGGAACAGCAGAAGGGCGCGGTGGACGTCTCCGGGCGGCGCGGGTGGGGCGTGAAGGCGGATGATTTCATTGACACCCTGACTGCTCAAGCCATTGCCGAAGTGCACCGGCGCCAGATGGCTGAGGGTCCCGAGCAGGAACAGGAGTACGGACGCCAAATCGCCGTCGGCGCCTTGCGCTATTTCTTGTTGCGTTTCACCAGGCGCACGATGATCGTTTTCGATTTCAAGGATGCACTGGCTTTCGAGGGCGAAACCGGGCCGTACCTGCAGTATACCGTGGTCCGAGCCCAGAATATCCTGCGGAAATATGCAGAAGTGCACCCAGAATTCCACGCCTCGGAGCTGAAGACCCTTGTCGCCGAACATCAGCTCAAGTCATTCCTGGCGGAAGGGGCATTCTGGGAGCTTGTCTTCCTCGCGGGGCAGCTCGAACTTACCGTGGACCAGGCGATTGCGGCTGAAGAACCAGCCATGCTGGCCAAATATGCCTTTCGCCTAGCCCAGGAGTTTAACAATTTCTACCACCGGCACCGCGTCCTAACGGAGCCCGACGAGGTCCGCCGGTCTTGCTTGCTCTACGTGGTCTATCTCGTCGCCGAAACCCTGCGCCGGGCGCTCGACCTGATGGGCATCGAAGTGCCGGAGCGGATGTAGTAGGGCCTTTACCCGACTTCCGAACAGCCGCAGTATATACTACGTTGACAATATATCATAATATATGATTTCCTGGGGGAAGCGAGTGCCCCTCGCCCCAGGCGTATGGCCAAGACCGCCCCTAAGCCGCGTGTCCTTATTGTCGACGACGAAGTCGCCGTGCTCGAGCTGCTGCGGGAAAGATTGCGCCTGGAAGGATTCGTCTGCGCGGCCGCGCGCAGCGGTGACGAGGCGGTCCAGCTCATTGACCGCCACCGCTTCGACGCTGTCATTTCGGACTTGCGAATGCCCGGTCTTTCCGGCATGGCCTTACTGGAGCGGGTCGTTAAGCAGCTTCCCCACTGCGCCTTCCTAATGGTGACCGGCGAAAGCGACGTGCGGATCGGCATTCAGGCTATGCAAGAAGGAGCGGCGGACTATCTCGTGAAGCCGTTTCAACTTGACGCGGTAGTGCACAGCGTCCGTCGCGCCCTCGAGAAGAAGCGCCTGGAAGCGGAGCTGGAGCGCTACCGCGCTCGCCTGGAAGAGATGGTCGAAGAGCGGACGAGGCAATTGCAGCAAGCCCTCCAAGAAATCGAGGATACCTACGCTTCGACGCTCGAGGCGCTAGCGGCGGCTCTCGACCTGCGCGACTCGGACACCGCCGGTCACTCCATCCGGGTCACGGAGTATTCGCTCGAGATCGCAAAGGCGATGGGCTGTTCAGAAGAAGAGTTGAAACAGATCGGGCGGGGCGCGGCGCTGCACGATATCGGCAAGATCGGTATTCCCGACGGCATCCTGCTGAAAAAGGACAAGCTCACGCCTCAGGAGCGGGCAGTGATGGAAACGCACGCCCGCGTGGGCTACGAACTCGTCAGCCGCATCGCTTTTCTGGCCCCGGCGGCGGAGATCGTCCTGACCCACCAGGAACGGTACGATGGCACGGGATATCCGCAGGGCCTGCGGGGTGAAGAGATTCCACTCGGCGCGCGCATCTTCGCGGTGGTCGATACACTGGACGCAATGACATCGGACCGGCCCTACCGGCGCGCGGTGCCGTTTCACGTGGCCCGGGAAGAAATTGCGCGGCAGGCGGGAAAGCAATTTGATCCGGAGGTTGTGCGCGTCTTTCTCTCGTTACCCGAGCAGGTGTGGGACAAGGTGAGGAAACGGGCGGCCAGAGCGGCAGACGCAAGGGGGCGCACGGCGATTGTGGCATAGCCCCCCACCACCGGCTGCGATCGCCGACCGCCGGAAGAACCGGTGAGGCGAAGGAGGAACCATGGAAGAGAACCAGGATCCGGTGGTGCTGGATCAAGAGGCAGCGTTGGCCAACGTGGATGGCGATGTCGAGCTGTTAGCCGAGACGGCGGCGCTTTTCCTCGAGGAGTATCCCCGACAACTATCAGCGTTACAAAAAGCCGTGAAGCAGGGGGATGCGAGGGCTACGATGCACCACGCGCACACCCTGAAGGGGTCCGTTGCGAATTTTGCCGCGCGCGAGGCGCAGCAAGCCGCGTTCGAGCTGGAATCCATGGGCCGTCAAGGCGACCTCCATGGCGCCATCCTGGCACTCGAGGCGCTCGAGCGTGCACTGGCGCGCCTGCATCCGCTGATCGCCAGACTGGCGGAGAAGCGCGCCGTCACCGGCCCATGATTTCGTCGCCCGGTCTGCCATCTGGGACTATTCACTCCATTGCGAAGCTGGATGATCCGGTCGGAAGAGTGGTCAACAAATGCACTAAGGTCCGCACCGGGTGACCCGTGGGCCCCTTGGCGCGGTAAGGCTTTTCCTCGTTCGACCAGCGGGTTCCCGCGATATCAAGGTGGACCCAAGGCGTCTCCCCAGCGAACTCACCCACGAACATGGCTCCGGTGATAGCTCCGGCGTAGCGGCCGCCGGTGTTGGCGAGGTCAGCGATCGAGCTTTTGTAGAGCTCACGATATTCGTCATCGACAGGCAATTCCCACATACGCTCGCCCGTGGCCCGAGCGCTGGCCAGCACGCGCGCCACCCACTCCTTGTTGCGGCCGAACACCCCCGTGGTAATAGTGCCGAGGGCAATCATGACCGCGCCCGTGAGCGTGGCGGCGTCGATGAGCACGTTGCAACCGAGCTGCTGCGCATAAGTCAGAGCGTCGGCAAGCACCAGGCGACCCTCCGCATCCGTATTGAGGATCTCGACGGTCTTCCCCGACATCGAGGTAATTACGTCCCCAGGTTTGTAAGCCTTGCCGCTGGGCATGTTCTCAGTCGCTGGAACCAAAGCCATCACGCGAACATTCGGCTTCAGCTGGGCAATCGCCTGCATCACCCCGAGCATCGTGGCTCCGCCTGCCATGTCTGTCTTCATCTCGTGCATATCGGTCGCAGGTTTGATGGAGATGCCGCCGGTGTCAAACGTGATGCCCTTACCCACCAGCCCGATCAGCGGCGAGGCGGGAGCCTGGGGTGGAAGATATTTCAACACGATCAGCCGAGGCGGCTCGTCGCTTCCCTGAGCCACTGCCAAGAAGGCCCCCATCTTCAGCTCGCGAATCTGCTCCGGGCCAAGCACCTCGCAGTCGAGCCCATAGTGTCGCGCCATCTCCTGGGCGCGAGCGGCGAGGATGGCAGGAGTCATGCGATTCGAAGGCTCGTTCACCAGGTCGCGGGTGAAGTTGGTGGCCTCAGCAATGATTCGTCCGCGCTCGGCCGCTGCCTTCTCGGACTCCGTCGGAGGCCCGGCGATGGCCGCCAACTCCAACGTGTCGATGCGGCGGTCGCGTTCCCGGTCCGTCTTATAGCGATCGGCATCGTAGTCCGCAAGGATCGCCCCTTCGACCACCGCCTGGATCTCGCCGCTACAATCTTGTTGTGTCTCCGGCAGTACCCAGCAAAGCCCGTGCAACCCTCGCGCCCGGACGGCACGCGTCGCCGCGCCCGCCACATTGCGGAGAAGATGGGTGTCGAATTGATCCTGCTTGCCTGCTCCGGCAACCAGCAATCTTGACGTCGCGAGGCCAGGCGGCTTAGGGATCCACGTGCAGTCGTACGCCTTTCCCGTAAGCTCGCCGCTATTCCGCATCTCTTCGAGAAGGGTCCGCACCGTGGCCGGGAGGTGAGCTACCGTTCCGCTCGAGGCTGCCTGCCCTTCAAAGCTGAACACCGCCAGGACGTTGGCTGCAAGCGTCGCCAAAGGCTCTTCACGAAATCGAACGACCAAGACTAAGCCTCCTTGTCTGATGGTTGAGACTCGCGGACGGGCTCGTCCGCAGCCGTGGGCTCAATGCACGGCCACCGCCTCAATCTCTACTAGCATCTCCGGATCGACCAGCCTCGTGACACCGATCAGGCTCATTGCCGGATGAATTTCACCGAAGAACTCCGCATGGGCCTTGGCCACTTCCTGCCAGCGCTCGATGTCTGTCAGGTAGACGCGGGTGCGCACTACATGCTCAAGGCCCAGCCCGAGCCGCTTGAGGGCATTCTCGATGTTGCGAATCGCCTGCACCGTTTGGGCATAAGCGTCACCCGGATTGAGGACCTTGCCGGAAGGGTCTGTGCCCGTGGTTCCGGAGACGTAGACCATTTCGCCTGCTTGTACGGCACGCGCGTACCCGGCCAACGGTTCCCACGGGGTGCCAGAAAAGATTTTAGTGCGCTTGATCTTCATAAAGCCTCCTTGTCGGTCCTCAAAACCGCGCCTCTGCAGCTGGCCCTGCGGTAAGCTGACTCACGGTTTGGAATGCGTGCGAAACTTGCGGTGGGCTCGCCCGGCGAGGGCCAGCCGCCGCCGCCGCCTCTCGAGGGCCTCACGGTACCGGCGGCGCTCGTCGGCCGTCCGAGGTATAAGCGGCGGAACGGGGGTGGGCTGGCCGTGCTCGTCCACGGCCACGTAGGTGACGAAAGCGGAGCTGGTCTGACGGCGTTCGCCGGAGATGAAGTCCTCGAGGAAGACGTTGACCTCGACCTCCATGGAAGTGTTGAAGGCGCGTGTGACGTGAGCACGCAAAAGGATGATCTGGCCGACGCGGATGGGGTACATGAAGTCCAAGCTGTCTACCGCCACGGTCACCACATGGCGACGGGAATGACGGTGCGCGGCGACGGCTCCGGCAATGTCAATCAGGTGCATCACCTTGCCGCCGAGAATGTTACCCAGCGGGTTGGCGTCATTGGGCAGCACCACCTCGAGCATCTCGGTACTGGATTCAAGTACGGTCCGGCCGCGCTGCCGCTCACGCATTCAGTGTCTCTTCTTTGGATTCCTTTCCCGCCGCTGGCGTCGGGCCTTCCGCCTGCCCCTCCCGGGTAGCTAGCCGACTGCTCTCCTCCTGGCAGTGGACCGGTCGCCTATAGTATTGTAGACGGTGCGCTAATGCAACCTTTATGAGACGCCTGGGAAGCCATCCTGGTCTTTCGAAGGCTCCGCTAGCGACAGCTTCGATGGACAAGCAACGCGTGGAATTCTCGCAGCAAGCCCTCCAACAAGACGCGGACAACACGTTTGTCCGCTACGCCCTGGCCCTGGAGCTGGCAGGCTCGGAGCGTCCGGAAGACGCTTGGCCCCACTTCGGCTACCTTCTCGATCGCCATCCAGAGTACGTGCCCACCTACTACCATGCCGGTAAATGGCTGGCAGCTCGCGGACAGATCGAGGAGGCGCGAAGGGTGCTGAGCCGGGGCATCCAGGTCAGCAGCCACCAGAATAATGTGCATGCCCGCAGCGAGCTGGAAGCGGCACTGGAGGACCTGGCTGTACCTTGAGCTTTTCAGTGCTCTCACTTTGCGGATCCTCGGCCTTCGACCCGTCGACGGGTTTTCCCCCGTCACCGCCGGGCGCCGGTGCTCCTTTCTCGGGTGCCGCTCGGAGGGAGGCCAGGATCGTCAGCAGAAGCACGGCGCAGATAACAGCAAGAGAAACGGCAAGGGGCACTTCCAGAAAAGAACCGACGAGCATCTTGCAACCCACGAAGATGAGGATAGCCGCCAAACCAGCATGTAAATAACGCAGTTTTTTCATGACTCCGGCGAGAACAAAGTATAGCGACCGCAAACCCAGAATGGCCAAGACATTCGAGCTAAACACGATGAAAGGGTCACGCGTGATAGCGAAAACCGCGGGAATGGAGTCGAGCGCCAATACCAGATCGGCGGCCTCCACCATGATGAGCGCCAGCAATAAGGGTGTGGCAAACCACCGGCCATCCCGCCGCAGCAGAAAGGCGCCGCCGCTCTCGGCGGCCAACGGGAAAACCGACTGCACTCGGCGAACCAGGGGATTGCGCTCTGGGTCGGGGGCCTTTCGCCCGTGGCGCAGCAGGCGAACACCGGTCATGATCAGGAACGCGCCGAAAATGTAAAGAACCCAGTGGAAGCGCGAGATCAGCGCGGCACCCGCAGCGATGAAGAGTCCGCGCATAACCAGTGCACCTACCACACCCCAAAAAAGAAGCTTGTGCCTGTACAAGGGCGGTACACCGAGCGAGCCAAGAATGACGGTAAAGAGGAAAATGTTATCCAAGGAGAGGGTTTTTTCGAGCAGGTAGCCGGCGAAGAATTGAATGCCACTCTCCGGTCCCCTCCAAAGGAAGATTCCGATCCCGAAGGTGATCGCAAGCCCGATCCATACAGCGCTCCAGGCGGCGGCTGCGCGCGTCGAGACGGCGTGCGGCCGGCGGTGAATCACGCCCAAGTCGAGGGCCAACATGCCCAGGACCAACAAGGTAAAAAGGCCTATGGAAAGCCACTCGCTCATAGGTGATACCTGGGCCAGCCCCGTCATCGATCCCGGCTCGCGCTTACTGGCCGGAAGCCGCTGTCCTGGCCACCCTTCCATTGAGGCATGCGCCGGGTGTTTTAAAAAGTAGAAAGTTTGATAGTCATACTTCAGTTTTTTCTAAGTATTATCGGCTCTTATGGAGTGGCTCAACTACCATCACCTGCTCTACTTCTGGACCGTCGCAAGGACGGGAAGCATCGCCAACGCCTCGAAGGAGCTGCTGCTCGCGCCTCCGACCATCAGCGCGCAGATCAAGCGACTGGAAGCGACAATGGGCGAGAAATTGTTTGCCCGCCCCGGGCGCCGCCTGGTTCTCACAGAAATGGGCCGCGTGGTGTTCCGCTACGCGGAGGAGATTTTTGGGCTGGGCCGCGAGTTGCTCGACACCCTCCAGGATCGTCCTACGGGGAGGCCACTGCGGGTGCAAATCGGGGTTGCGGACGTTCTGCCCAAGCGCATCGCCTGCTTGCTGATTGAACCGGCATTTCATCTGGCCAGGCAGGTGCGGGTGATATGCCGAGAGGATCGGGGCGACCGCTTGCTGGCGGACTTGGCCCTGAACGAACTGGACGTGGTGCTGGCCGACGCGCCTATCGGACCGGGGGTCAAGGTGCAGGCCTATAACCACCTGCTGGGCGAGTGTGGCGTCGCCTTTTACGGCCAGCCCAAGCTGGCCGCCGCCCACCGCGGGCCCTTTCCGTACTGCCTAGACCGCGCTCCTATGCTGTTACCTACCAACCACAACGCCCTTCGACCGGAGCTAGACGAGTGGTTCAGCGCCAGCGGCATTCGTCCACTGGTGATTGGGGAGTTCGACGACTTCTCACTCCTCCGAACTTTTGCCGAAGCGGGATTGGGTTTTCTGCCGGCTCCCCTGGTTCTCGACCAGGAGATGCGTCGCCGCTACCGTTTCCAGCGAATGGGGCGAGCCGAGCAAGTTCAAGCGGCTTTCTACGCCATTTCTGTGGAGCGGAGGGTCAAGAACCCTGCCGTGGCCGCCATCTGTGAACGGGCACGTCAGAAGGTATTCCGATCTGGACGGACCGGGAGTTAACCCAGCTTACCAGGAGAGGGCCTTACAATGAAGGCCAGCATCTTCCCATGATCTCGCGGGTGAAATCATTGCGACGGCGAAAGACGGATTTGGATCCGGCGCTGGAGAAGCAATCCGTCGCACTCGGCTCGCTGCTGGCGGCTATGGTCCTGACGCTGCTGAAGATTGCGGTGGGAGTGCTGACCGGCAGCCTGGGGATACTATCTGAAGCAGCCCACTCCGGGCTGGACCTCGTGGCCGCGGCGCTCACCCTGGTCTCCGTCCGCGCCGCTGACAAGCCCGCCGATCCCTCGCACCCTTTCGGTCATGGCAAGATCGAGCACCTTTCCGCCTTCGTTCAGACGGCGCTGCTGCTGGCCACGTGTGCCTGGATTATCGTCGAGTCCATCCGCCGGCTCTTCTTCGCGCCGGTGCGCGTCGAGCCGAACGTCTGGGCGTTCGCGGTGATGTTCGTCTCCGTCTCCATTGACACGTGGCGCTCGCGCGAGCTGTTCCACGTGGCGCGTAAGTACAACAGCCAAGCCCTGGAGGCCGACGCGCTTCACTTCTCGACGGACGTCTACAGTGCCAGCGTGGTGATTTTCGGCCTGACCCTGGTCTTCATCTCCCGGCAGCGAAACCTCTCCTGGCTGCGTAATGCGGACACAGTGGCGGCCTTGGCGGTAGCCGGCATCATTGTTTACGTGGGCCTGCGGCTGGGCCGCCGGACCGTAGCGGCCCTGGTGGACGAAGCTCCTGAAGGCCCTCCCCGCAGTATCGCCGAGGCCGTGGCTCGCGTGCCCGGCGTGTTGAACCAGGAGCGCATCCGGGTGCGGCAGAGCGGCGGCCGGCTATTCGTGGACCTGCGCCTGACCTTGCCAGGCAACATTCCCTTCGAGCACGCTCAGTCCGTCGTGAACTTGGTGGAATCGAAGGTCCACGAGCTTTTCCCCACAGCGGACGTGGTTATTCACGCCACCCCTCAAGAACCGCCCACGCATGATCTGGTAGAGCGTGTGCGTGCCATCGCACACCGCAGCGCCTTTCAGGTTCACGATGTGACCGCCTACCAGGTGGATGGACGGGTGAATGTCAGCCTAGACCTGGAGGTAAATCCGGCTTTGACGCTTGAGCTGGCACACCGTCAGGCCACCGCTCTAGAGGAGGCCATCAAGCGAGAGCTCGGCACGGTAAACGCGGTGAATGTCCACATCGAACCTCTCCGGAGGCGCATAGAGACGGCCGCCGCCAGTGAAGTACGGCAGGACCTGGAGCGGGAACTAGTTCGCCTCGCCCGCCAGACTCCGGAGGTAGTCGATGTTCATTCCCTCGAAGCCCACCGTGTGGGCAAGGACATTCTCGTTAGCCTTCATTGCACCCTCGAGCCACACCTGCCGATTGCCCGGGTTCATGAAATCACGGACCAGCTGGAGCTACGCTTCCGCGAAGCCTTCCCCCAGATTTCCAAGGTGAGCATCCACGCTGAGCCAAAGGGAGAGGACAAACAAGAGATCAAACCCTGACGGCGAGCTACAGCTTCCCCCCTGGGCCATCAGCCACACATGAGCCGGGCACGGGCCGTTAAGGATGGGGCGTCGCGGGCTTCGAGGCTGTGGACTTGGGAGCCGGGGTGGTTTCCGCCGCGCCGCCGGCCACCGGATTGGCCGCGTCGTATAGCTTCACGATGGCCTGGGTGATGTCGATGCCGTTGGCCGCGTAGTAGACAGGCATATTGACGGCGGCGGGGTCAAAAATCACCGCAAAGCCGTTCTTCTGGGCGTAATCGTTGATCACCCGCACCATCTTCTGGCCGATACGCCGCACGACTTCCTGGCTGTCGTTCTGGAAGTCAGCGTTGTCATCTTCTTGCGTGCGCTTGAAGATGCGCTGCTTTTCATCCAGCTCGCGCTGCAGCCGGACTCGCTCTTCGTCACTGAGCGTCGCAGCCTGCTTCTGCAGTTGATCATTGAGCGCGTTAATTTCCTGGTCCAGCCGCTGGAGTTCATTTCGCTTGGGCTCATACTTCTTCTGGATGTCCCCCAGCGCCTTCTTGCCTTCCTGCGTACTGGCGATCGCTTCCTGAATATTAATCAGGCCTACTTTGCCGACCGCTCCCGTGCCCGCCGTGGGGCTAGCGGCAGGGTCCTGGCCATGCGCCGGACCTGTCCCGGCAAGCAACCACAACGCCGCCGCAAGTGTGAACAACCTTGGTTTCATGCAGACTCCTTCCGAAATCGGTCTTCGATGAAACTATTGTAGCTCAAACTGCTCGTGGCCGCCATGCCACCAGCCAGGCAGCCGGCTGAGCCTCGGGCCAGCTCTCGATACTCTACGGCCTCACCCGCTGTCTGGCCCTGCGCCACGCCTAAAAGGTGCGACCCACGGTAAACCCCACCATTCCCCTGCGATCTTTGAGGGTCAGTGGCTGGAAGAAGCGCAGGGCGTCATTATACGTCTGGACGTTTGGGAACAACGACACCGGCGGCAGAGCGCTTCCCTGGGGCGGCGTAATCACCGAATTCAGCCGCAGCCAGTTATAGCCGTAATAGATGCGAAACGGCGCGTGCACCACGGGGAGCATCACGAAGAGCTCAAAACCGGTGGAGCTGCGCGGGTGAAAGTTAGTGACGCCCACCGGCTGCAGGTGGTTGGGAGTCGGGAAGTAGGGAAATTGCGTGCTAATGTTTGAGAGCGCCTCCGGCTGGAAGCGGAGCTGGCCAGGCCGCAGGATGAAGGCGCTGCCGGCGTCCACGAAGTAGGCCAGCGTCACCGGACCCGCGATCGGAATGCGGTACTCGAAGTTGGTCAACAGCGACGTATCCCCTCCCACAAACTGCACGGCGTTATAAGGAAAGCTGGTGCTGGAGCCGCAAGCGCCGGCGACGGGTTTGCCATTACCACCGATCAGCGGAATGATGTTCCCGTTCGCGTCGCGGTTGCATACCGAGCCAATCACCGGAAAGAAGCCGACGGGGCTGATGGTGTAGATATCAAAACCGCGGATGTCATATTCGCCACCCATGTAAAAACGGGCGTAGGGCGGGGGCACCCGGCCGCCAAAACCCGTGATCGTTGCGGCGCGAAAGTGAAACGCCAGCACGTTGCGATGGTGGTTCACGGGATGAAAGTACTTCGCTTCGATCGTCGGCTGAATGGTGTTCACATTGCCGCCCAGAATGCCGCCGGAGACACCCAGAGAGGCGGAAAGGTAGCGGCCGCGCGTCGGGCTCAGATCGCTGTCCGTCGTATTGTAGAGAATAGTGGGGGTGATCTGGCTCTGGGTAATGCCGCTCAGCTGGTTCGGGCCAGCGAACTGTCGGAAGGCCAGAGCATTGAAATAGGCCTGCGACGCCTGGCTGAAAGGAATCACGCTGCTGACCGTATATCCATACGTCAGGCCGACACGGGCAAAGGTGCGGCGCAGCGGGTACTGGGCAAAGACGGTGAAGCCTGACTGGTTCTGCTGGAAGTTCTGGAAGAAGGTCTGGCCGAAGAGACTCTGCTCGGTCTGCTGCAGGGCCGCCTCGGTGACGCCGGCGGCGGCCAGGGTGGTGCGCAGCTGGTCGAAGTGGTAGTTGCTCTTAAAGACCGTGAATCCGGTAGTGATGGGACGGTCCAGCAGGTACGGCTCAGTAAAGCCGAAGGAGTAAAGTTTCTCAAAGGTCCCGAATTCTGCCTGAATGCTGAGCGTCTCGCCGAGTCCGAGAAAATTGTTGGTGGCATAATTGAGCCCGACGAAGTTGCCAGCCAGCCCGCTCACGCCGCCCGAGAAGCCGATCGAGTTTTTGCCTTTCTCCTTCACCTTGACCGTGATATCGACGGTTCTGTCCTTGGTGTTCTGCTTGATGTCGTAGTCTTCCTTCTTAATGGGATCGAAAAAGCCCAGCTGGTTGATGCGGAGGATGCTGAGGTCCCAGTAGTTCGTGTTAAACACATTGCCTTCGTCTACCAGCAGCTCGCGGCGGATCACCTTGTCGCGCGTCTTGGTGTTGCCGCTGAACTCGATGCGGTGGACGAAGAACTGTTTGTCCTCCTCGAAATCCAGAGCTAAGTTGACGACGTGGCGCCGGCGGTCGGGTTCAATGTCGGGCGTGGCGGTAAAGTTGATGTAGCCGAACTGCCCATAGAGCTTGGTGTAGGTCTCGATGCTCTTGGTCACCTTGGAACGATCAAAGACGTCGCCCGGCTTCATGGGCATAAAGCGCTTCAGGAACTCCTCCTTGAAGAGCTTATTGCCACGGATCACGAAGCGGCCCAGGCGGTACTGGTCGCCTTCCTCGATAGGAATGGTCAGGTCCACACGCTTGCCGCGGCCGCGGCCTAGGAAGAACAGTAGCGGGGAGCGCTGAGTATCGACCATTTTCACCTGCGGCTCCTTGGGCAGGGCGAAGAAGTATCCGTGGTTCTGGTAGAATTCGCGGATCTTTTCCAGATCATAGTCCACCTTGTCCTTGTCGTAGGTTTGATGGAACAAATAAAAGAACGGCGGAGCCCCGAGCGGTTTCGAATACTTCATCTGGCGCACCAGGGTACGCCCAGAGAAGACGTTGTTGCCGGTGAAGCGAATGGAACCAATCTTGACTTTGGGCCCTTCGACGACGATAAAAGTGAGCGCGACCGAATTAGGAGGGATGTTGCGCGTCCGGGCGCGGACGGTGGCAAACTGCCGGCCGTGCTCAGCCAACATCTCCTCGATGACCACCTCTGCCCGCTTGACCACCACCGGATCGTATTGCGATTCGATGGAAAGCCCTACTTTGCGCTCCTTGAACCGGTCCAGGACGTCGGAAGTGCTCACCGTGCTCAGCCCCTTGTACTCGATCGTCCGGATCAGCTTCTTTTCCTGCACCCGGAAAACCACAATCTTGCCCTCCGGCGTGTCGGTCACCTCGATGCGAAGGTCGTCGAAGAAGCCAGTGTTCCAGAGGGCGTGGAAATCGCGTTCAAGCGCATTCTCGTCGTAAGCGTCGCCGGCGTGGGAGAAGATGCGCGCCCGGAGGGTTGAGGAGGGAATTCGCCGGTTGCCACGAAACTGGATCTCCTTGATGATGTTGGCGTTGCCCTCCGCGGGAGCGGCTGGCTTGGGCTTTTCTTCGGTCGGGGCTACAGGAGGAGCCTCCAGCTGGATTTGACCTGGCTGCTGTGGAGGCGGATTCTGCTGGCCGGATGGCGGGGGCTGCCGGTTTTGCTGCCCCTGGGACGGTTGATTGTTACCCTGGGCAGTCGCCGAAGGCGGAGAGAGAGACTGGCCTGCGAGCTGGCTGACCGCACCTTGGGGCTGCCTGTGCTGCGTCCCTGGCGGATTGGACGAAGGGCTCGCTGGAGCGGACGCTTGAGGCGTTGCGTGCGCCCATCCACCCAACAGCAGCACGATGGCCAGTGCTCTCAGCGTGTGGTATCCATGCCCGCAGGACCCCATCGTCAAGCGAACGTTTGCCCCCTCCTTAAGGGGTGCAGGCTTCCTGATAAGGCCGAGAGAACCGTCCGTGAAAACCTCAGCGCTGGTAACGCTCTGCGATGAATCCAGTTTGCGCAATGCCTATCAATGGCTGCCGCAAGTTGCTTCGACTGCCGCGCCGCACGCTCAACGCGCCAGCGGTGGGCCCTCGCGAAGGCCCACACCCCCGCAGCAGGAGTTAAGTTTTGACCAGTCGGATGCCCAGGGCACCTTCAGAGTTGGCCGGAAATGACCGGGTCGATCCGTAGCATTAAGAAGGCCACCGGGTTTTAAAATCGCCATGATAGCAAAACAGCCCGACGCTTATGCTGATCCCGCCCCGCCGCGGGCGATGGTTTCCTCTCGTATTCTGGCTTCGCCCCGCCCTGAGCGGAGTCGTGTTCTCTGGGGACGCCAACCTGGGTGCGCTGTACTCGATAAGTTTTTTCTTTTCAGCTAAATAGGTCCGAATCGCGCTTATTTTCTCATGACGGCCTGTCTTCCATCACTCGCTCGCATCGCACGCAATGCGCTACTGCCTTCTTGATAACTTGGTGATAGCAGGACACTTCCGGCTTCGACCTTGCATTCCGAGTACCCCAGTTGGGAACTCAGCGGCGGGTCATCAGCCCTAGTGCCAGCAACCCCAGCACGACAAAGAAGGCCGCTCCCAGCAGCCAGTTCAACCATTTCTTGGCAGGATGATTGACCCAGTAACAAAGCATCGCCGAAAACAGCAGCACTTGGGGAACTAGCTCGATCCAGCCTCTGAGCTGAGACCGGACCGGTACCCGCGTGTAGATCAAGCCTTCGAGCGATCCGGCAGCCGGGCCAAAGGTGGATAGAATGCCGAGAGCGACAGGCGTCCATCCCATAAGGACCCAGCCATTCTTCCGGCCAAACAGGCAGGAGCGGAGCGGATAGAACACGAGCGCAAAGATGAGCCCGCGAACCGGCTGGAACAGCGGGCCGGCCATCACCCAAGGGTTGGTGATCGGACGCATGCCGGACTCGGGCTGGGCCATCAGCGCCGCATAATTAAGAAAGTGAGCTGCCAGAGCTCCCATGAGGACGTAGGTGACAGTGTGGCAAACGATGGCCTTGGCGGCCAGCGTGGGAAAGTGAATCGAAGGAGGATCTCTAGAGACCAAGCATGCAATTATAGAGTCAAATCACCGGACGTGACGAGCCCGTCAGTATAGCGGAAAATCGGAGCCGCCTCAGTGAGAGAGAGGTGCGGCAGGCACTTTGTCGCTTACAGGCCGATAGGCGAGACCGTCATTTTGGACGAACATCTCCAGCACGGCTGGCGGGTGGATCTCGCCCTGAATCAGCGCTTCCGAGAGCGGGTCTTCGACGTATTTCTGCAATGCCCGGCGCAGCGGCCGAGCGCCATAGGAGCGGTCGCTGCAGGTCTTTTCTAAAATCCACTGGGCCGCATCGGGTGTCAGAGAGAGGGAGATACTCTTGGGGGCCAGGTTCTGGTTGATCTGGTTCACCAAGAGGTAAATGATCTCCAACAGGTCCGCATCGCTCAGTGGGTTGAAGAGAATGATCTCGTCCAGTCGGTTAAGGAACTCGGGGTTGAAGAGCCGCCTCACCTCGCCCATCACCAGGTCTTCGATCTTCTTCTGGGTAGCTGCCTCGGCGGCGGACTGAAAGCCCAGGTGGGTGCGGCGCTCCAGGTAACGGGCCCCAATATTGGACGTCATGATGATGATGGTGTTCTTGAAATCGACCGTGTTGCCCAGCCCGTCGGTGAGCTGCCCGTCTTCGAACACCTGCAACAAAATGTTGAAGAGGTCAGGATGAGCCTTCTCGATCTCATCCAACAGGATCACCGAGTAAGGCGTCCGCCGCACCCGTTCCGTGAGCTGCCCGCCTTCTTCGTAGCCGACATAGCCGGGCGGCGAGCCAATCAGCTTGGAGACGGAGTGCTTCTCCATGAATTCAGACATATCGAAGCGGATGAGCGCCCGCTCGCTGCCAAAGAGGAAAGCCGCCAGGGATCGGGCCACTTCTGTCTTGCCCACGCCGGTGGGCCCCAGGAAGAGGAAAGAGCCGACCGGGCGGCCGGGGGCCTTGAGTCCGGCGCGGGAGCGCCGGATGGCACGCGCCAGGGCGGAGATAGCCTGATCCTGGCTGATGACGCGCTTGTGCAGTTCTTCCTCGATCCGGAGCAGCTTGGACATCTCCTCTTCCTTGATGGAGGTGACGGGTACGCCCGTCCAGCGCGCCACCACCTCCTCGATGTCCTCACGCCCCACCAAGCCCATCGCCGTTTCGTCGATGTTGTATTTCTCGCGCAACATGCGCAGGTTTTCGCGCTCCTTGCGCTCTTCCTCGGAATAGAAACGCGCCTTCTCAAACTCGTGAGCGGCGATGGCGTTCTCCATGCGGTGCACGACAAACTTGATCCGCTTCTGCACGTCGATCATCTCTTCCGGCAGCGAGCTCTGGCGCAGCTTCACCCGCGCGCCCGCCTCATCGATTAGGTCGACCGCTTTATCGGGCAGGAAGCGGTCCGGAATGTAGCGGCTGGAGTGGTAAACGGAGCTGCGCAGGGCTTCGTCGGCGTAGGTCACGGCGTGGAACTTTTCGTAGCGTTCCTTGATGCCGAAGAGGATCTTGATAGCATCCTCCTCGCTCGGCGGAGGCACCTTGACGGCTTGGAAACGCCGCTCCAGCGAGCGGTCGCGCTCAATCGACTTGCGATACTCGGCCGGCGTGGTGGCGCCAATGCACTGGATCTCGCCGCGTGAGAGGGCTGGCTTCAGGATGTTGGCGGCGTCCAGCGACCCTTCGGCGGAGCCGGCGCCCACCAGGGTGTGCAGCTCGTCGATGAAGATGATGGCGTTCTGCGACTCCATCAACTCCTTCATGATGGTCTTGAGCCGCTCCTCGAACTGGCCGCGGTACTTCGTGCCGGCCACGATTAGTGAAAGGTCGAGCGCCAGGATGCGCTTATCGGCCAGGAAGGACGGCACGCTGCCGTCGGCAATGCGCTGCGCTAGGCCTTCCACAATCGCTGTCTTGCCCACGCCCGGTTCGCCGATCAGCACCGGGTTGTTCTTGGTGCGGCGGCAAAGGATCTGAATCACGCGCTCCAACTCATTCTCGCGCCCGATCAGCGGGTCGAGGGTGCCCTCCAGGGCGGCCTGGGTCAGGTCGCGGCTGAACTCGGAAAGTAACGAAGTCTCTTTTGAGCGGGAGGGGACCTTCTCGTTCTGGGCGCGGGCCAGCTCGTCACGAATGGTGGACAGCCGCAGGCCGCGCTCGTGCAGAATCTCCGCCGCCAAGCACTTCTCCTCGCGCAGCAGACCCAGCAGCAAATGTTCGGTGCCGATGTGCTTATTGGAAAGGCGCTCGGCCTCCTCGGCGGCGTAGGCCAGGATGCGCTTGCACTCCTGGCTGAGCGGCAGATCAACCGACGTCGATACCTTTTCGCGGATGGTCGTGCGCACCTCAATCTGTTTGCGGATCGATTCGATAGAGGCGTGAGAGCGCAGGAAGCGGTTGGTGAGGGCCTTGTCCTCGCGGAGCAAGCCGAGCAGCAGGTGCTCGGTCTCGATGTATGGGCTGCCGAACTGGCTGGCTTCGTAGCGGGCAAAAAAGATGACGCGACGTGCTTTCTCCGTGTAGCGCTCGAACATAGTCCCTAGCCCCGTCCGGAGTCACCGAGTCCTGGGGCGGAGAGCTTCAAGCTAATCGCTCAGCCGTCCCTCGTCCCGCGACTCCATCTTCAAGCCCTATCCGCGACCCTGCCACCCCAGGCACCGAACGCCCGATCATAGCAAACTCCCGCCCGCAAGTCTTAGCGTCCTGTCTGCGCGCTGTGCCAGCTCCAAACTGTGCGTGGCGATAATGGAGGTGAGGCCGTGGGAGTGGTGCAATTGCTTCAACAGATCGATCACTCTGCTGGCGGTGCGGTGGTCCAGGCTGCCAGTTGGCTCGTCAGCCAGCAGCAGAGACGGCTGGTTGGCAAGGGCACGCGCCAAAGCGACGCGTTGCTGTTCCCCGCCGGAGAGTTCCCCCGCCCGCCGCGAGGCGGCCTCCGCCAACCCAACTTCGGAGAGCAGCTGGCGCGCCCGCGCCTCGCTGGCCTCGAATCCTTGCCCTCCGATCAGCTGCGGCAGCATGACATTTTCCAGGGCGCTGAACTCCGGCAGCAGATAATGCATTTGCCAGACAAAACCTATTTGCCGGTTCCGGTATTTCGCTCGCCGGCCGGCATCGAATTCGCTGACCCGCTGCCCATTGAAGTATACCTCACCCGCCGTTGGAGTGTCTAGCGCCGCCAGCATGTGCAGCAGCGTTGTCTTGCCAGCTCCCGATTCGCCGACCACCGCCACGAGCTCGCCCGGCTGAATCTCGAAGGTGACGTCCTCGAACACGACCACCTGCTCCTCACCGGAGCGGAAGATCTTGGTGAGACTTTCGGCGCGCAAAAGGGGCGCGGGGCCCATCACTGGCTCCTCGTTCCCAGCCTGGGACGAAGGGTGAAGCACGAAGGGTGAGTCCAACCAGAAATCAGGAGGAGAGGCGTCATCCGGCGGCCGGCTACGGACACTTTTCTCCCCCGCCCGGCTTCCGGCTCTTTGAAACATTCAACCCTCACTACGCGTGGCTGCGTCTCAACCGCCCGTCGGCCATCACTCATAGCGAAGCGTCTCCGCCGGGTTCAGCCGCGCCGCCGCGAGAGACGGATAGAGCGTGGCCATCAGGCTGATGGTCAGTGCAGCTAGGGCAATCCAGACGCCGTCCCAGGGACGCGGATGAAAGGGGACGTAGGATAGCGCGTAGACATCCGCCTGCAGGTGGATGAGCTTGTACCGGTCACCCAGCCACGAGAGGGCGTAGCCTAGCGCCAGGCCCAGCCCCGTGCCCAGTGCGGCGATCAACAGGCCGTGCAGCGTAAAGACAGACCAAATCTGCGCTTTGGTCGCGCCCATGGACATCAGCACCGCAATGTCGCGGTTCTTCTCCATCACCATCATGGCCAGAGTGATGAAAATATTGAGAGCCGCCACGAGCACGATCAGGCCGATGGTTAGCATGGTGACCAGGCGCTCCAGGCTGAGGGCACTGAAGAGCGAGCGATTTTGCTCCATCCACGTGGTGGTCTCAAATCCGGGGCCGGCAGCCTGGCGAATGGCTTGGGCTACCGCCTCAGCTCGGTAAATCTGGTCGATCTTGAATTCGATCACCGAGACCACGTTGGCCAGGTCAAAAAGGCGTTGCGCGGCAGCAAGGTTAGTGAAGGTCCAGGTGGAGTCGAAATCATAAAAGCCCGAGTCGAAGATGCCCACCACCCGGAAATGCCGGAACTTGGGCACGATCTCGAGCGGCGTCAGATACCCTTGGGGACTCGTGACCATCACCGTGTCGCCGACCGTTACCCCTAACGACTTGGCCAGCTCGCTGCCGATGATGATCGGGTCAGCTTCACGAAACGTCTGCGTTAACCCATCGAGCGATCCCTGCTTCAGGTGCAGGAGGAGGTCGCCCACCTGGACCTCCCGGCGAGGATCAACGCCCTTAAGAATGATGCCGTCCGCGCGCTGCTTGCTCGAGATCAGCACCTTCTCGTAGAGAGCGGGCGCGTTCGCCACCACGTGCGGCAGCCGTGCCAGGCGGTCAGCAAGCTCTTCGTAGTGCGGGATGCCATCGTTCTTCGACCGGAGAAGGTTGATGTGAGCTGTCGCGCCCAACAGCCGCTGTTCAAGGTCCTCGCGGAAGCCGTTGTTAATGGCCAAGGCGACCACCAGCGCGCAAACCCCCGCCAACACACCCAGCACAGAGATGAGCGTAACGATGGAAATGGCCGTCTGGCGCCGCTTGGCTTTCAAATAGCGCAACGCGACAAAAAATTCGAAGCGCATCGGCAGGCTACATTATTGGGGATACGCTTCGTTTCTGAAAAGCAAAATCATGTCGGGGCTGGGACGACAAGCAACCCCGGGGGACGCCTGCTGATCGCGGAGAGGATCCCCGATGACGAGCTCGGCGCGAAGCGACCTTGCCGCTGCTGTTTGCCGTCCACATGCTCGCGATGACACCGAACGGGGACACCTTTACGTTGCCGGAGTACCGCCAATGGCTGCGTGCCGCCGGCTTCAGAGGTAGCCACCGTTGAGGCTCCAGCGCCGTCGCCCTTGATCCTGGCTCGCCGTCCGTGAAAAAGGGCAAATCCTGCCCGCCTCTCTAGCGCGCCCCGGGCAAGTTGTCTCCAGGCGCCCTGTCCGGATCGCATGCGGCTTTTGTTCACTCGCCCAGCCCGCGGTCAAGCCGAGGGGCGTTGTTTCTCCCTTCTTCCTTCCTTTTCTTTGCCGTCCAGCGAAAGCTGCGGGGCGGAAAACCAGACCTTGTGCTAGAAGGGTGCAAACCTAACTTTTGGACCTCAAGCTGCTCCCCGTTGGGTTGCTCTCCGCGGTTGGTCGTTCTCGGAGTGGAGAGGCTCATGCGGACTTCCGGAGATTTATCACAGCGATTGAATCGCACTGCGGTCTCTCTTCTTTGCCTCGCCTTTGCGATGGTCGTCAGTCTGCCCATCGCACTCTGTGGCGCCGAGCCGCCAGCGCCGCAGCTTCCCAATCCATCGCGCTTGCAGAAACTCGACCCTCAGCCGCTGCGCTTCGAACCTAACGTCGGCCAGGTCCGCGGGGGAGGTCGAGTCCAGTTTGTATCGCACGGAAAGGGCTATGCCGTGTTTTTGACCGGGGATGGCCGTTTGGTGCTGGCGCTGCGCAAACCCTGGACTCCAAATTCGGAAGTCAGAAATTCGAAAGCGGAAGCCCCGGCCAGCCACAGAGAAGGAAGGCGCCGGCGGGGCGAGCCGGCAAAGGACGGTCGCCGGCGAGGGGACGCTGAAACCGTTCTCACCCTCAGATTGATGGGCGCCACCCAGGAGGCGCCAGCCACTGGCGCGCAACAGCTGCCCGGCTACAGCAACTACTTTCTGGGCAATGATCCAGCGGGCTGGCGAACTCAGGTTCCAGGGTTCGGCCGGATTCGCTACCGCACGGTGTATCCGGGAGTCGATCTCATTTATTACGGCAACCAGGGGCAGCTGGAATACGATTTTGTGGTTGCGCCAGGCTCCGACCCCCGAGCCATCCGCTTGGCGATTACCGTAAGCGAGTCCGCTGGCAAACGGCAGCCTGCCGCCGGGCGCCGCGAAGGCAACGCGTTCGCCTTTCGCGATCGGCAATCCCCAGTCGGCACACGGCTGCGGGTGGCTCGCAACGGCGACTTGGTCGTCGCGCTGCATGATGGCGAGGTCCGATTCCACAAGCCAGTTGTCTATCAGCCGGGGCCGAGCTTCCCGCCGTCGGCTGTTCATAATCAACCAGCGACAAACCAAACACAAGGAAGCAAGACGTTCCTGGACGGCCAATTCGTCCTCAAGGGTCGCAATTGCGTCGCCTTTGACATTCCGCGCTACGACCGGACGCGGCCCCTGGTTATCGACCCTTCCATCGCTTACTCAACCTACCTGGGCGGCACGGGAAGCGAGCAGGGCAGCGCCATCGCCGTCGATGCTTCGGGCAGCGCTTATGTGACCGGCTATACCGCCTCTACTGACTTCCCGCTGCAGGGCGCCGAGCAGGGAGCAAAAGCGGGCGGCAGAGATGTCTTTATCAGCAAGTTCAGCCCAGGCGGCAACACCCTTACCTATTCCACCTACCTCGGTGGCGGCTCCGACGACGTAGGGCTAGGTATTGCCATCGATGCAGCGGGCAACCCCTATGTGACCGGCTACACGCAGTCGACCAATTTCCCCACCACGCCTGGCGCACTGCGAACCTCCAACGCCGGCCTGGAGGACGCTTTCGTCACGAAACTGAATGCCACCGGCGATGCCCTCGTTTACTCGACGTATCTCGGCGGCAGCAACCTGGACCAAGCGATGGGTATTGCCGTGGATGGCTCCGGTAACGCCTATCTGGCGGGCCTCACCTTCTCGACCGACTTTCCCACCACGCCGGGTGCGTACGGCAGGCAATGCGGCACCGACGGCACGTGCAACAGCGGCGTGGCGGACGCCTTCGTCAGCGAGCTGAACGCTTCCGGCAGCGCCTTGGTTTACTCCACTTACCTGGGCGGCAGCAACCAGGACCAAGGCCGGGCCGTGGCGGTGGATTCCGCCGGAAAAATCTATCTTACCGGCTTCACCTTCTCTCCCGACTTTCCCGTTACGCCCAACGCTCTCGCTGGTTCCTGCGGTTCCGACGGCCACTGCAATAGCGGTGTAGCGGACGCCTTCGTCAGCAAGCTCGATCCCGCACAGTCTGGCGCCGCCTCGCTTGTTTACTCAACGTACCTTGGCGGAAGCGGAACGGACAATGGCTTGGGCATCGCGGTGGACAGCGCGGGAAAAGCGTACGTGACCGGACTGACCACCTCGACCGACTTTCCCACCACGCCCGGCGCTTACGCCACAACTTGTAAGAGTTGCAGTGCGGGCTTCAACGACGCCTTCCTCAGCAAGATTGACGCCCAGCAGTCGGGTTCCGCTTCGCTCCTCTATTCGACCTACCTGGGCGGCAGCGGCAACGATCAGGGCAACGCCATCGCCGTGGACGCTGCGGGCAACGCTTACGTCGCGGGCGCAACCGACTCGACGGACTTCCCCACCGTGGATCCTGCGCAGGCGGCGAACGCCGGGGCTACGGATGCTTTCGTCACCGAAATGGCCGCGGCGGGCAACGCTCTAGTCACCTCGAGTTACCTCGGCGGCGGCGCCATCGACGTGGGACTGGGGATTGCCGTGGACAATGCCTCCAACATCTACGTCACCGGCCAGACCTACTCGAACAACTTTCCCGTCGTCCATTCTCTTCCGCCTCCCAACAACATGCTGCAAGGAGCGAGCGATGCCTTTGTGGCCAAAATTGGGGCAGCCAGCGGCGTCCTCCTGTCTCCCGGCTCCCTGTCGTTTGGCAACCAGCTGGTGGGAACGAATAGCGCGCCCCAAGCGCTGCAGCTGGTGAACAACACTGGAACGACGCTGAACATCAGCAGTATCCAGATCAGCGGGGCGAACCGCAGCGACTTCACGCAAACGAACACCTGCGGCACTTCTCTCCCACCGAATGGAAGCTGCACCCTCAACGTGGCGTTTGACCCGACGGCGATGGGCCCGCGCAACGCGACGCTGATGGTGACGGATGACGGACCTGGGAGCCCGCAGACCGCTTCGCTCTCGGGCACCGGCATTGCGCCGGTCGTCACCCTGAACCCCGCCAGCCTCAACTTCGGCAACCAACAGGTGGGCACCAGCAGCCCTCCGCAGAATGTCCAGCTCAGCAACACCGGTACGGCCCCGCTGACTATCACCAGCATCACTGCCAGCATCGACTACTCGCAGACCAGCAACTGCGGCAACTCCTTGGACGTGGGGGCCAACTGCGACATCAGCGTGACGTTCAGCCCCTCCGGTGTCGGACCACGCAACGGCACCCTCAGCATCGCGGACAATGCGCCCAATAGCCCCCAGGTGGTGACCGCTTCCGGTTCCGGCGTCGGACCCGTGGCCAGCCTATCGCCTTCCAGCCTCGCCTTTGGCAACCAAACCCTGAATACCACCAGCCCGCCTCTGCCCGTCACTCTCAGCAATACCGGTAACCAAGCCCTCAGCATCAGCTCCATCGCCATAGCGGGCGGCAACAGCGGCGACTTCGCCCAGACGAACGATTGCGGCGCGTCCCTGGCGCCCAACGCGAGCTGCACCATCAACGTCACGTTCACGCCGGGTGCGATGGGAACGCGAGCTTCGACCCTCGCGGTTAGCGACAATGCCGCCGGCAGCCCGCAGACGGTTGCGCTAGGTGGCACCGGGACGGGCGCGGGTGCCACTCTCAGTCCCGCCACCCTGACGTTTGGCAATCAACCGGTGGGCAGCACCAGCCCGCCGCAGTTCGTCACCCTCACCAATACCGGTGCCGCCACCCTGACCATCACCAACATCACCACCACACTCGATTTCACCCAGATGAACAATTGTTCCAGCTCGCTCCCACCGGGCGGCAGTTGCACCCTCGGCGTTTCTTTTGCACCCACAGGCACCGGCTCCCGCAACGGGACTCTGCTGGTAGCGGACAATGCTCCCGGCAGCCCCCAATCCGTCTCGCTCAGCGGAGTAGGGACCGCTCCAGCAGTAAGCCTGACACCAGGAAGCCTCAGCTTCTCCAGTCAGGGAATCGGCACGGCCAGCACGCCCCAGGTCGTGGTGCTAGCCAACACGGGAAACGCCCCGCTGACGATTAGCCGCATTTCCCTGGTGGGCACAAACGCCTCCGATTTCTCCCAAACCAATAACTGTAGTCCCATACTTAATCCAGGCTCCAACTGCACCATCAGCGTCACCTTCACGCCGCAGGCCGGGGGCATGCGATCAGCACAGTTAAGCGTCAGCGATAACGCGGCAAGCAGCCCGCAGGTAATCACCCTTTCAGGCACCGGCACGGGGGCAGCAGTGACACTGGTCCCGCCAAGTTTGAACTTCGGAGCTCTGCCCGTGGGCCAGGCGAGCTCACCCCAGGCGGCGACGCTCAGCAATGTCGGAACCCTTCCCGTGGCGATCGCGGGACTGGCCATCACCGGTGCTGCCGGCCAAAGCTTCGCCCAAACCAACAACTGTGGCAGCTGGCTGGGTCCGGGCGGGCAGTGCACCATCACCATCACCTTCACGCCTGCTGCTCCAGGAACCCTGTCGGCTACCCTCACCGTTTCTGATAACGCACCTGGCAGCCCACAGAGTGTGGCTTTGGCGGGCGTGGGAACGGGAAACGCACCGGGAGTCAGCTTGTCACCGATGCAGCTCTTGTTCTCCTCGCAAGAGGTTGGCACGACTAGTCCCGCTCAAGCCGTCATTCTGACTAACGTCGGAAATATGGGGCTCAACATCGCCAGCATCGCCACCAGCGGCGACTTCGCCCAAGTGAACAATTGCCCCCGGCTCGTGCTAGCCCCTGGAGCCAGCTGCCAGATTGGGGTCATATTTACGCCGACAGCGGCCGGGGCCCGGAATGGCACCCTGTCGATTACCGACAACGCCTTTGGAAGCCCGCAGCAGCTCCCGCTGGCCGGCACCGGCAGCCAACTGCCTGGCGCCGCGCCTCTGGTCAGCCTTACGCCTTCGAGCCTGGCCTTCGGTGGCCAGCCCGTGGGGTCGGCCAGTGCGGTGCAGATCGTGACCCTGAGCAACGCGGGCACGGCGGCCTTAGCTATCAGCTCGATTGCCGTCGCCGGCGACTTTCGCCAGACCAACACTTGCGGATCCACGCTGCCTCCCAACGCGCGGTGCACGCTGAGCGTTACATTCGTTCCCAGTGCTGGCGGAACGCGTAACGGCACGTTGACCGTCAGCGACAACGCCTCCGGCAGCCCTCAATCGGTTGCCCTTACCGGAGCCGGGCAAGACTTCCTGCTCGACGCCTCACCCACCACCACCGCGATTAATGCGGGTACAACGGCAACCTACCGCTTGAGCGTCAGCTCCCTCGGAGGACTGACTGGAGCGGTTTCCCTGGCGTGCAGCGGCACTCCCGCTGAGTCAAGCTGCTCGATCTCACCTGCCTCGGTCACCCTGAGCGCTTCGGGCAGCGCCGCCGCCACCATGACGGTGGCCACCACATCCAGATCCTTCACCTTGCCTCACCCACCGCCACCGCTCGTCCCCGCTGGCGGGCCCTGGCGGATCGCCGCGCTGCTTCTCGCCGTCCTCGCTGCGCGGCTTAGCGTGTTTCGCCTCCGCCCCGCCGGCGCTACCCGCCACGCGCGGGTCCTGGCCGCCCTCCTGTTGGCAGGTTACCTCGCTGCGCTTCTAGCCTGTGGCACAGGTGGTGGCGTCAGCCTGAACAGCGGCGGAACCATCTCGGGTACACCGGCCGGATCCTACAGCCTCACCGTAACCGGCACTCTCAACACCGCGTCCGATCCGCTTCGGCACACCCTCAACGTGAACCTCCGGGTGAATTGAGCCCTCCCAGGAGGCTCGGACGGTAGCAGGAGCTTCTTCCATAAAATGTATCCATTTGATTACAGGGCACATTACGGCTTTGTTTGGAAAAAAGTGTCACCGCTAACTGGGCGAGAAGAGCTGAGAGGCTGTTCCGCAATTTCTCGGTACCCACGTCAGCTTGGTACCTGGCCATCCGGAAGACTGGCCCGCTGATTCTTCCAAAAAATGTATCCATCTGATTAAACGGCACATTACGGCTTTGTTTGTAAAAATTTCTCCACAGGGTGGTCGGCACTGAGTGAGTTTACCTGCGCCGCCTCCGGGGCTTGGCGACGTAGCGGCTGGCGGCTCAAACTCTTTCACGCTTGAGTTAACTCTGCGGGTGGTTGACCCAAGCTGAGGTGAAGCAAACACTAAGGTCCCCAGGTAGGCAGCGGGGGATGTAAAGCGCCGGGCGGCAGAGCTTGTTAACCACATATTAAATGGGTCTCTACGGCCGGTCAAGCTACCGACGGTGGCTATGCGGGTCGGACAGCTAAGGGCGGCTGATAGCCTCCGGACGGAGCGTAGGGCGAGGAGACCGCCGCAGGATCGCGGTGGAAGGGATCTGAGTAAAAATCGCTAGAGCGCTCCGCAGGCTAGCAGCGGTCGGGCGCCCGCAGGGCCATTCTACCGATTGCCTCCTAGCTACTCGCGCTTCTCCGGACGCAGGAGGGGAAAGAGGATGACATCGCGGATGGTCCGCGAGTTGGTGAAGAGCATGGCAAGGCGGTCGATGCCGATGCCTTCGCCCCCGGTGGGCGGCATGCCGTAGCTGAGGGCACGAATGTAGTCCTCGTCGATGGCGTGAGCCGAGAGATCGCCCTTCTGGCGCAGAAGCTGCTGGTACTCGAAGCGGTCGCGCTGCTCGACCGGATCATTCAACTCGCTGAAGGCGTTGGCGATCTCCATACCTCCGATGTAGAGCTCGAAGCGCTCGACAAAGTTCGGGTCGTCCGGCTTCTGCTTGGCCAGGGGTGAAACCTCGAGGGGGAAATCGATAACGAATGTAGGCTGAATCAGATGTTCCTCGGCTACTGCCTCAAACAGCGCCTGCAGTTTCATGCCGGGGGCCGCATCGGACCGTACGTTGACCAGGGAAGGCGAGCCGGGTTGCTTCGCCGCCCACTCGTTGAAGGCGCGAATGTGTCGGTCCAGCTCGCTGGCCTGGGTGAGACTGCCCAGGCTGGGGGCGGGACCCGCCGCTGGCGGCCAGTAGCGAATCACCGCTTCCCTCATCGTGAGCCGCTGGAACTCAGCTAGCGAAAGGCGATGCCCGCACCAGTCGAACTCCTGAGAACCCAGCACGGCTTGGGCGGCGTGCCGCAGCAGCCGCTCCGTGAGGCGCATCATGTCCTGGTAGTCAGCATAGGCCTGATAGAACTCGAGCATGGTGAATTCCGGGTTGTGCTGTTTGGAGATGCCCTCGTTGCGGAAGTTGCGGTTGATCTCAAAGACCCGGTCCAGGCCGCCGACAATGAGGCGCTTCAGGTAAAGCTCCGGGGCGACTCGCAGGTAGAGGTCAATATTGAGGGCGTTGTGATGGGTGACAAAAGGCCGCGCCATGGCTCCCCCAGCCAGGGGCTGCATCATCGGGGTTTCCACCTCGAGGTAGCCCTCTGACTCAAGGAATTGACGCAGCGCGCGGATCAGCCGTGCCCGGCGCTCGAAGACCTCGCGAACCTCGGGATTCACCATCAAGTCGAGGTAGCGCTGCCGGTAGCGAATCTCCACGTCGGCCAAGCCATGCCACTTCTCGGGCAAAGGGAGCAGCGACTTGGCCAGAAACTGGAGGCGCTCCGCGTGCACCGTCAGTTCACCGGTCCGGGTGCGAAAGAGGTAGCCTTCGACGCCCAGCAGGTCCCCCAGGTCGAGCAGCTTGTAAAGCTGGAAGTCGCGCTCGCCGACGGCGTCCACTCGCACGTAGATCTGCAGCCGAACGCCGCCTCCCGCTAGGTGGGCAAAACCGGCCTTGCCGTGCGGACGCAAGGCCATCACTCGTCCGGCCACGCGCACCGTAACCTTTTCGGCCTCCAACTGCTCGGCCGTCCGAGAGGCGTAGCGCTCGAGAATTTGGGGCAGCGTATGGCTGAAGTCCCACCTTCGGGGATACAGCTCGACTCCCAGGTCGGCGATGGCCTGCAGCTTCCTTTGCCGCTGCCGGACCAGTTCTGATATCTCGCTGCTGGACACGATTTCCGCCTCCCTTCTTCGGCGCGCGGTCCTTCCGCAACTGCAAAAGCGCCATTATAGCGCCGGGCAGGGTGCTAAAGGTTTCGAGGGTGGAGGCGGGCTTTCAGGGGCTTTTAACAGCAATGGCGGAGATTTCGATGCGCGCATGATTGACCAGGGCAGCCACCTGCACGGTGGCACGCACGGGCTTGGGGTCAGGAAAGAACTCTTTGTAGACTTCGTTCATCGCCGCGAAGTCCTGGATGTCTGCCAGGTAGACGGTGACCGCCACCACGTCGGCCATGCTGAAGCCAGCCGCGTCCACCACCTTGCGAATGTTCTCCAGCGCGCTGCGCGTTTCTTTCCGGATGTCGCCGCTGACCGTCCCTTCGGTCCCCGCCACATAGAGCGTGGTGCCGACAACGATGCCGTTACTGAAGGGCAAGCCGGCAGGGCTGCCGGGTGGATTCACGGCGCGCTTCGATTGACCAGCCAGCGCCGGGGACCACACCACCGCGCTGCCCGCGACTGCCAGAGCCATAAGATTAGCCAATTTCCTATTCATGTTCGTGCCTCCCGGATGAGGTAACGCGAAGCTCGATGCGTTTAGAAGCGGGCGATTCAATAAGGGAGCGAAAAGGAGAAAATATCGCTGCCGGCCGCGATCGCCACATATTGCCTGCCATCCACCGCGTAGCTCATGGGCGACGCGTGGAGAGTCTGCCCGGTGTTGAAGTGCCACAGAGGATGCCCGGTGCGGGCGTCGGCGGCCTCGAAGCCCTGCGCGTCGTCCCCGAAAAACACCAGGCCGCCGGCCGTAGTCATCGTACCACCCCAGGAATCGCCGTCTCCGGCCTGGGGGTAACGCCACACTGGTTTGCCGTCCGGCACCGAATATGCCACCAGGACCTTACTAGCGCGTTCGCCTGGCGGACGCTGGGTGCTGCTGGCGTAATATAGGCGGCCCTCCTGGAACCTCTGGGGCCGCGCGGAATAAAGGTCGCAGTTTTCGGTGACGATGAAATAAAACAAGCCTGTGCCGGGATTGTACGAAGGCGCGTACCAATTGGTAGCGCCGACAATGCCCGGACAGATTCGCTGGGGTTGCGCCCCCGGCACCAGGCCTGCCAGGATGGGCCGGCCCGCGGCGTCGATGCCCTTCGCCCAGTTTAGCCGCTCAGCGAAGCGCACGGCAGTCAAGAAGCGGCCATGGGTGCGGTCGAGGACATAAAGGAACCCGTTGCGGTTGGCCTGCACCAGCAGTTTTTGAGTTGTCCCGTTTTGCGGGAGGTCGATCAGCACAGGTGTCTCCGTCGCGTCGTAGTCGTAGAGGTCGTGGGGCGTGAATTGGAAGTACCATTTCAGCTTGCCCCGCTCGGGGTCCAGCGCCAGCACGCAGTCGGTGTAGAGGTCATCGCCCGGGCGGCCGCTGCCGATGAAATCGGGTGAGGGATTGCTGGTAGTCCAGTAGAGCGTGTCGAGGCTGGGATCGTAGGTGCCCGGCATCCAGGTGGTGCCGCCGCCGTGCAAATAGGCGCCGCCGGGCCAACTCGAGGAGCCAGGCTCGCCCGGTGCGGGAATAGTCCAGAAGCGCCAACGCTGCTTTCCGGTCCGCGCGTCGTAAGCGGCGAGGAAACCGCGCACACCATCGTCGCCTCCGGAGATTCCCACCACCACCTCGTCCCCGACCACCAGTGGCGCGCTGGTGGCGCCATAATTCTTCGACCCCGGGGCGTAGGGAACGTCCCAAAGCAGGCGGCCGGAGCGGGCGTCGAGGCACAGCAGGTGGGCGTTATCCGTCTCCATAAAGACCCGGTCGTGCCAGAGGGCGACACCACGGTTGTGATGCGCCGCCGCATCGTCGATCAATCCCTCGCTGGCCGGGCGCTCGTGACTCCACAGGACTCGCCCGGTGCGGGCGTCGAGCGCGAAGGCGTCGTTGGCCGACGTCACAAACATGACGCCCCGAAAAACCACCGGCGTCACCTCCAGGCTATCGGAGCTCGGAGCGTGAAAAACCCAGGCGGCTCGCAGCGTAGCCACGTTGGCGGGGGTAATTTGATTGAGTGCACTATAGCGGCGTCCGGTGTAGTCTCCGTTGTAGGAAACCCAGTCAGCAGCAGGCGGGGAAGCCAGTAAGGTCTCGGCTTGGACGTCCACGAGGGCGCTGACGGGCGAGGAGCCGGGCTCTTGGGCGGCTAGCAGCGCCACCAGCCAGCCGGCCGCCATCCATCCCAGAGCGGTTAAGATACGCTGCCGAGAGACAGACAAGAGACTTCTCCCAAGGGCCCCTATTATAGTGACGGCAGGAGAGGTGAAGAAACGGAAGTTATCCCAGGGGTTAAACGTCCGCCTTGCCGGGCTGGTGGCAGCTCTGTCCCTTGCGCTTCCTCAGGCAGCCATACCGGCTGAAGAGCACCCGCGTGCGAAGCCGACCCTACCCCGATACGTAGGCCAGCAGACATTCCTTTCGCACTGCGCGGTATGTCACGGAGCTGATGGTCAGGGCGGCGAGCACGCCGGCAGCATCGTGCGGGGGCGGGCCCGGGCTCTCTCAGACCAGGCCCTGTTTGCCATCGTTCGCCGAGGCATCCCGGCCAAGGGGATGCCCGCCTTTGACTCGCTAGCGACCAGGGAAATTCTTGCTCTGGTAGCCTATCTTCGCGACCTGCAGGGTGCAACGCGATCAGCCGCCGCAAACGGCGATCCCGTGCGAGGCCGCGACCTCTTCTTTGGCCGCGCCAAGTGCTCGTCGTGCCATGCCATGCAGGGTCAAGGCAGCTTCCTCGCCACCGATCTCTCGGACTTCGGACTCCTTCACCCACCCGCTGCAATCGAACGCGCCATCCTCCATCCGGACAAGCAAGGAGCCCGGCCCAAGGAATTCGCGGTCGTGACCATGCCGGGCGGCGACGAATATCGCGGCGTCATCCTCAATGAGGACAACCTCTCTCTGCAACTCCAAGACGCGCGCGGCGAGTTTCATCTGGTGATGAAGGCTCAGGCTGCGCGGATTAGCAGGTCGCTCGTGCCGCCCATGCCTACCGACTATTCGCGGCGGTTGAGCAAGCAGGAGATCGATGATCTTGTCAGCTATATTGCTGGAGAGCACCGGGCGAACAATTCCCATCGCCGTCCGGAAGAGGACCGAATCCCCCGAGCGGGGGTTCCGCCCAGGCCCGACTAGGGCCCCGAGGGTGGCTTGGAAGGAAAGGCTCGCTGGCGCCCGCTCAGGTTGCTTAGACGAATGATGGCAGCGCTGGCCATGTACCGGACCGAGTCCTTGGGGTCATCCAGGGAAGGCACAATCTTCGGCAAAAGTTTGGGATCGTCGCGGCGCGCCAGGGCCTCGAGGGCAGCCTGGCGGACCATCGCACTGCGGTCGCTGGAGGCGGCTTCCACCAGCGCATCCACCGAGCGCGAATCGGGATCTCGTGTCAGGAATCGCGCCGCCGCCGCGCGGACGGGGGAGGCCTCGTCTTTCGCTAGCTTCTTGACCGCCGTGACTCCTAGTCCGGCAAAGGGTATGAATCCCAGCCCTGTCTCTGCCCCAAACTCTGCGAGCCGCCTGGGATCTTGGAATAAGCGGCGTTCTTCCGCCACGAGTCCCTGGCCACTCTTTCGCTTTCCGGTCAGCACGGCGTAGTAGACCTCATAACCCTTGTTGTCTTTCAAGGCCACCAGCGAGTGGGCTGCAGCCAAGACGACGGAAGGGTCTTTGTCCTCGAGTGCGTTCTTCAGGTCGGGAATCGCCGCCGAGGCGCCCATCTCGCCCAGGGCGGTCGCAGCAGCCGCCCGCACCTCGGGATGACCGTCCTTGAGAGCCTGCCGCGCCATTCTTTCCGCCCGGCCACTGCGCTGAGCCAGCCCCAGGGCCTGCACGGCTTGGACCCGCTTCTCGATGCTCTTCTCTCGAACTCCCGCTGCCAGAATCCGCCACGCCTGTTGCTGAGGCGTGGGCGCCTTCCCAGGGTAGGCGGGAACGACTAGCCCGACCGCTAGCGCGATTGCGGCGCCCGCATCCTTGAAGTTCGCTCGGCTTCGTACCTTCTTGGAACAAGCGGCTGTTCCGCCCGGACTGGGCGTCCAAAGGGGGGCCCTGCTGCCCGCTCCCGCCGGCAACGGGCGACCCTGCTCAAGGCTAGCGCGGCGTGGCGCGACCACTGACTTAAGGATAGGCATCCTTGCGACCGCCTCCGCAATTAGGATGACGGGGCTAGGCAATAGAGGTGTAAGAAATACAACACGTGTCTCGCCAACCCTCTGCCGTGGTGAGCTTGGCCTTTCGCTTGGGGCACAGTCTAGGTTACAATGCAGGCAGTGCAGCCTGGTCTCGAAGGCAGGCGTCCCTGGCAGCCAGGAACCTGACAAGTTAAAGAGCTCGCTATGTTTGAGGCACTACAAGATAAGCTCCAGCGTGTCTTCAAGAACTTGCGCACCTCCGGCGTGCTGAACGAGGAGACAGTAGACGAGGCCCTGCGCGAGGTGCGCTTGGCGCTGCTCGAGGCCGACGTCAACCTTAAGGTGGTGAAAGACCTGCTCGACCGGGTGCGCGTCAAGGCCCTCGGCGAGGAGGTAAAAGCCAGCCTCAGTCCGGCTCAGGAAGTAGTGCGTATCGTGCGGGACGAGTTGATAGAAATCCTCGGCTCCAAGGAATCGCTGCTGACATTCTCCCGCGAGTACCCCACCGTTTTTCTGATCGTGGGGTTGCAAGGCTCCGGCAAGACCACCACCTCCGGCAAGCTGGCTCTATGGCTCTCGAAGCGGCGCAAGCGGCCGATGCTGGTTTCAACGGACGTGTACCGTCCGGCGGCCCGCGAGCAGCTGGCCGTCATCGCGCAAGCCGTGGGCATTCCCTGTTTCGTCGGCGACGGCCTCACTTCGCCCATCGAGATTGCCCTGGCGGCGCGGAAGGATGCTGCCGACCGCGGCCACGACGTCCTGATTGTCGATACCGCGGGACGCCTGCACATTGACGAAGAGCTGATGAGTGAGGTGAGCGAGCTTCGCACCCGCCTCCGCCCCAGTGAGGTTTTGCTGGTGGCGGACGCGATGGTTGGCCAGGACGCGGTACGCAGTGCGCAGGAGTTTCACGAGCGCCTCGGCACCTCGGGCGTCATCCTGACCAAACTCGATGGCGACGCCCGCGGCGGTGCAGCCCTCTCCATCCGTTACGTCACGGGGCAGCCGATTAAGTTCATCGGTGTCGGCGAGAAGTATGATGCCTTGGAAGTCTTCTATCCGGATCGCATCGTCTCCCGCATTTTGGGAATGGGGGATGTCCTTTCGCTGATCGAGAAGGCTGAACAGGCCATCGATAAGCAGAAGGCACTCGACGTCCACCGCAAGCTGCAAACGGATACCTTTACCCTGGCCGACTTCCGCGACCAGCTCCGGCAGGTACGCCAGCTGGGACCCGTCGACCAGATGCTGGGCATGCTGCCTAAGATCGGCTTCTTTCGGGATCTGGGCAAGGCGCGGGTGGACGAAAAACAGTTCATCCGCATGGAAGCCATCATCGATTCGATGACCAAGAAAGAGCGTGAGCGCCATGAGATCATCAACGGCAAGCGGCGCAAGCGTATCGCGCGCGGCAGCGGAACTTCGGTCCAGGAAGTGAACCAGTTACTGCGGCAGTTTGTGCAAACCAGCCGCCTGATGAAGAGCATGAGCCGCAGTATGCTCGGCCGGCAGCTGGACAAGGTGAAATTGCCGGGTGCGACCGCATCCTGAATGCGGAAAGGGCGAAGGCTCAATGGCCAGGGTGATAGAGCCAGTCGGCCTTTTGAAAATAAACCGCAGGTTCGGGCAACATCCCGACTGATCTGGGGACTCCGAACTTTATCGGTAACGAGACCATAGACTAAAGACCTCTCTTCAGGGGGTAGGCTTGCTGAGAATACGGTTGGCGCGATCGGGCGCCAAGAAGCAACCGAGCTACCGAGTGGTGGTGATTGAGCGCGAGCGCGCGCGTGACGGGCGCTTTGTGGAGATCCTGGGGCATTACAACCCCCGGCGCGATCCTCCTGAAATCGCGATCAAGCGGGACCGGGTGGAATACTGGATGAGCCGGGGAGCCCAACCCTCCGAAACGGTGCGCAGTCTGCTGAAAAGGACCGCGGCACAGCCCGGAGTGTCCACGGATTAGATCTGCGCGCGGAGAGTCCTCCGGCTGCAGGAGGTTCGCCCCGGCCCATCGCGCCTTACCCCGCGGCCCCGTGAGTTCCGCGGCAGGCCGGGCGCCAGGATCGAGTTTTCCCGCTCCCGCACACATGGTGTGCTCCGGCTCGATTCTGGCTGCTAACGGGGGGGCATATGAAGGAACTGATCGAAGCGATCGCCAAGGCGCTGGTGGATTATCCGGATGAGGTTCATGTTCGTGCCGTCGAGGGTGACCGAGTGACTGTACTCGAGCTTCGCGTGCACCCTTCGGACCTAGGAAAGGTGATCGGAAAGCAAGGCCGCACCGCGCGTTCTATCCGCACCATTCTGGGAGCTTCGGGCATGAAGCTGAAAAAGCGGTTCGAGCTTGAGATCCTCGAGTAAGAAGCCGTCCGCGCAGGAAGCCGTCGCCCAGGCCGGCCAGAGGTACGTAGCCGTGGCGCGTATCTTGAGGCCGAGGGGTCGCCGAGGCGAAGTCGTCGCGGAGAGTTTGAGCGGGCTCCAGCAACGATTCGAGACACTTCACCGCCTTTACTTGGGCACGGCCAACGGGATCAGAGTGGACGCGGAGCCGGTCGAGGTGGATGAGGCGGGATGGCACCAGGGCCGGCTGATCCTCAAGCTTCGCGGCGTCGATTCCATAGCAGCGGCCGAGTCTCTGCGCGGGCGATTGCTCCTGGTTCGGCGTGAGGACCGGGCGACGCTGCCCCCGGGTCAGTATTACGTGGATGACCTCGAGGGGTGCCAGGTTCAGTTACAACGGGGGAACACAGGCCACCCGCGGGTGATTGGAAGCGTCACCGCGGTGGAAGAGACGCCGGGAGGCCATCTGCTGCACGTCACCCGCAGCGGCTCACCTGAAGAGGTACTGATTCCATTCGCCCAGGCGATCTGCACGCACGTGGACGTCAACGCTCGAGTGATCGTGATCGATCCTCCCGATGACTTGCTGGAGTTGAATCGGCTAGGCTAAGCGCCCCGCGGTGAGGGCTGTGGGCCTTCGGCGCGTGCGATCGTCAGTTGGAGAGATGACTTTCGACGTTATCACTATTTTCCCCGGCTTCTTCCGCGGCATGCTGGAGCACGGCCTGCTGAAGCGAGCCGCCGATTCCGGGCAGATTACCATTCGCTTCCACGATCTGCGGGACTTCACCGACGACCGCCATCGCACGGTGGATGACCGCCCTTTCGGCGGCGGGCCGGGCATGGTCTTCAAGCCAGAACCGGTATTTCGGGCGGTCGAAGCGCTGCGTGACACGGATCCGGCGGGCTTTCCGGTGATCCTCCTGTCGGCTCAGGGCCGGCTCTTGAAGCAGCCCTGGGTGGAGAAACTGGCCAAGGAGCCGCGAGTTGCTTTGATCTGCGGACGCTACGAGGGTGTGGACGAGCGTGTGGCGCAGTACTTGGCCACCGATGAGATCTCGATTGGCGACTACGTGCTCAGCGGAGGCGAGTTGGCCGCTGCCGTAGTCATGGAAGCCGTCGGGCGCCTGCTTCCCGGAGTGCTAGGTAACCAAGAGTCCGCCACGCAGGAATCGTTTGCCCCGGTCGAGGTGGGCGGTGCCGACGTCCAGGCCGGGCACAGCGCAGGCGCTCGCGGCGGGCGGTACCGCTTGCTCGATTGCCCCCACTATACGCGCCCGGTAGACTTTCGCGGCTGGCGCGTGCCGGAGGTCCTCTTGTCCGGAAACCATCGCGAGATCAGCCGCTGGCGCCGGCGGCAAGCGCTCGCCAAGACTTGGCAGAACCGCCCTGACTTGCTGGAAGGCCTAGCGCTCAGTGCGGAAGACGCCGCTATCCTGGCAGAGCTGAAGCAAGCAACCGGGCGGCATCCGACAACCTTTGACGGCTAGCCAGCCGTCCCATAATCTATCCCACCGGCCGATCCCCGCCGGATTCTTGCAAGGAGTTTGCTCATGACAGCCCTCGAAAAGGTTGAACAGTCGCAGCTTCGAAAGGACTTGCCGGCCTTCCGGCCCGGCGACACAGTGCGCGTGCATGTGAAGATCAAGGAGGGGGAGAAGGAGCGCATCCAGGTGTTTGAAGGCGTCGTCATCCGCCTGCGCCGCGGATCCAACCACTCCACCTTTACGGTGCGGAAGCTCTCCTTCGGGCAGGGCGTTGAGCGCATCTTTCCCCTGCACTCGCCGATCATCGACAAGATCGAGGTGGTGCGGCCCGGACGCGTGCGCCGCGCCAAGCTATACTACCTGCGCGGGCTGCGCGGCAAAGCGGCCCGCATCCGCGGAGCTCAGACGGGCGAGCAAAGCCGGTCTGCTTCGCCGAACGCCTGAGCCTGGCCTTTCATGCCTCGGCTTCGCGATCCGCGCAACTTTCGCTGCACTTGGCGGCTGGAAGCCCAAGCCTTCCGCCGAGGTTGCCGCTGGATCGCCGGCTGCGATGAAGCGGGCCGAGGCGCGCTGCTCGGTCCGGTGTATGCAGCCGCGGTGATCCTTGATCCAGCGCGCCGCATCCGCGGCCTCGACGATTCGAAAAAGCTCGCGCCGGAAGTTCGCGCCGAGCTGGACGCGGAAATCCGGGCCAAGGCCATCGCCTTTTACGTGGCCGCCGTCCCCGCCGGGCTCGTCGATGCCCTCAACGTCTTCCAGGCGTCGCGCCGGGCGATGATCCAGGCACTGAGCGCGCTCTCGCCGGCGCCCGACTTCGTGCTCACCGATGCGATGCGCCTCTCCGGCTGGAGCGATCCGCCGGACTTCACCGTGCCGTATCGCGCCATCGTTCACGGCGACGCCCGCTCGGTTTCGATTGCCGCTGCCTCGATCCTGGCCAAGGTCGCGCGCGACCGTCACATGCTCGAGCTCGACCGGCTTTATCCCCAGTATCAGCTCGCCAAGAACAAGGGGTATGCCACGCCGGAGCACCTCAAAGGGCTCGCAGAGCACGGACCGTGCCCGGAGCATCGCCGCACCTTCGAACCAGTCAAGGGTTACTGTCTGCCGCTCTTTCCCTTCCACCCCACGGAACCAGCCAGCAAACCTTACTTGCGGTAACATCATGCTGTGATCTGGGCCGCTTCTTCGAGCTAGCTGCAGCTTACCCCTTAGCCCTGTGCTTCATTCCCTTTACGGCCTGCTAGAATGGTCTGCCGCTCCGCTGAGGACCGAACCCAGCATGGCCTCCCTGTTGATTCGCAACGGACATGTGATCTCGCCGGACGACCAGCTCGACGGCAAGATGGACATCTGGATCGAAGATGGAAGGATCCGCGAGATCGGCCCGCGGCTCCCCGCCCCTGTCCCAGACGTCATCGAGGCGCAGGGCCAGGTAGTCTGCCCCGGGTTCGTGGACCTCCACGTCCATCTGCGCGAGCCCGGCGGTGAGGTTTCCGAAACCCTGGAGACCGGTCTGGCTGCCGCCGTGGCCGGCGGATTCACGAGCGTCTGCCCGATGCCCAACACCAGTCCCGTCAACGACTGCGCAGAACTCACAAGCGCCATGCTCGAAAAGGCCAAACGCGTCGGGCTCGCGCGCGTGTTGCCGATCGCCGCGGTCTCCGTTGGCAGCAACGGCGAGCAACTCACGAACTTCGCCGCCCTCACCAAGGCGGGTGCCGTGGCGTTCTCGGATGACGGGAAGCCGGTAAAGACCGCAGGCCTTCTGCGCCAGGCCTTGCGGGAAGCGTCGCGACTGGGTGTTCCGATCATCGATCACTGCGAGGACCTGAGCCTCAGTGCCGGAGGCGCGATCCACGAGGGCCCTGTCGCGGCCCGCCTCGGCGTCAAAGGAATTCCCGCCTGTGCTGAAGACGTGTGTGTGGCTCGCGACCTGGTCCTGGCGGAGGAGTCTCAGGCCGCGCTACACTTGGCCCACACGTCGACCGCAGGCGCAATCGCCATGGTGCGCGAGGCCAAGCGCCGCGGCGTGAAGGTGACGTGCGAGGTGACACCGCACCACTTCACTCTCACCAATGAGGCCGTTGAGCAATACGGTACACTCGCCAAGATGAATCCGCCGCTGCGCGGCGCTGCGGACGTCGACGCGCTGCGGGCCAGCATCGCCGACGGTACCATCGACGCGATTGCCACGGACCACGCCCCCCACGCACCCCAGCTCAAGCAAAAGCCGCTGGCCGAGGCGCCCTTCGGAGTGATCGGACTCGAAACCGCCCTGGCCCTGGCCCTCACCCAGCTCGTCCACCCCGGACGCATCTCCCTGGCCCAGCTCGTCCGCCTGATGTCCGCACATCCGGCGCGCATCATTAGCGCGCGCGCGCCGCACCACTTGGGCCGCTTGCGGCGGGGCGATCCGGCGGACGTCACCGTCTTCCATCCGAACCTGGAGTGGACCTACCGCGCCGCCGAAGGTCGCTCAAAGAGCTGTAATTCGCCTTTCGACGGCTGGAGCCTGAAAGGCGCCGTGACGGCCACCGTTGTGGGTGGGCGGCTCGTCTACCGCCGGGATCGCTGACCGTTTGTCGTGGGCTGATGGCGAGTTGATGGCGGCTTCGAGAGCGCTTTCGCCGCCCATCGCGCGTTGTACCAGACAGCCCCCGCGACTCTGTCCGAAGGAGCTGTCCACGGGCAAAGCGTCGTGGTCCTCTAGCACCTCAGCCCTCCCTCCAGCGCGCCGCACAACCGACGCAGTTCCGATTGCAGCACCTAGAAGGGTCTTCGAAGCTATTCCACAATCTGGATTCGCCCTTGCCCAGGCTGGCGACTCTACTTCATTACTCATTAACCTATAAACACATATCACCTAAAGAGTAACGAATTGCCAATACAGTGGAATCTGCTAAAGTAGGTTCCCGTTATGAAGCTACTTAAATGCCCCTTCTGCGGATCCTCACGCAGCAGCCCGTCGCCCAGCGGACGCCACTTCATGTGCCTCGACTGCCACTGCATCATGTTTCGCCCTGAAAACAGGCCTCCGAGCAAGCGGGGCGGAGCGAAAGGACGCCGGCTGAAAGCGCAGGCCGCCGCGTCGCCCGCAGAAAGCTGACTGGGCATCCTGCCGGCGCGGCTCAATGGGTTCGGATTTGCGTATTCCGGCCCAGTTGGTGAGCCGCGTTGCGACCGGACTCTCCGGCGCGGTTGAACGCAGCATAAACCCTCTCCGGCGCGGCCCAAGCCAACAACCTGGGAAACACCGGCTGGAAGTACTGCTATGGCCCTCGCCCGGCGCCCCACGGCCTCCTCACACTTCCTCGGGTACGATAAACGGCGCGCGATAACCACGATCGGCGTCGCGGAGCAAGCGGTTCGCCTCTTCGTCTCCGATAACCTGTTCGGTTTCAGGGTCAAAGCGCAGCGAACGTCCGAGGCGATAGGAAGCGTTCGCGAGGTGAATCAGCGTGCAGGAGATGTGGCCTTCTTCGATGGGCGCGTGCAGATCCTCTTTGCGGCGGCTCCGCACACAGTCGATGAAGTTGGCAAAGTGGTCGCCGGCGCCGTTGCCGCTGGGGCCGGGTTCGCGATCTTCGCCCAGCCAGGTGCGGTAGGAGTCGTATTCATCCATCGCCAGGTAGCCTTTCGAGCCATAAAAGATGTTGCCGATGGTGTTGCTCGCGCCCGCATTGGGTCCCAGCTTGTGCTGAGGGGGAGCCCCCGGCTTGTGGCCGGCCGCGGATGAAGCTGCCAGGCCAGCGGCTGGGATGCCGCGGCTGTGGAAGGCGCCACTGCCGATCTCGGCCTCATGGTTAGTGATCCAGTGGCGAACCTCGAATTCGAGCATCTTGCGCCGGCCGTTGGGCAGGTCGAACTCGAAGGCGCAGCAGAGCGTGTTGGGAGTTTCCTGGTCATCATCGAACATGAAATGGCCGCCCACGGCGGAGACACGATGGGGAAACTTGACTCCCAATCCCCATCGCGCCTTGTCCATCGCGTGCACGCCTTGGTTGCCGATGTCGCCGTTGCCGGTATCCCAGAACCAGTGCCAGTTATAGTGGAAGCGGTTACGGGTAAAGGGGCGGAGGGGGGCGGGGCCGGTCCACAGGTTGTAATCGACTCCGGCGGGGACGGGCTCCACCGGCGCGTGGCCGATTGTATCGCGCCACTTGAAGCAGAGTCCGCGCGCCAGGTAGACGTCGCCGATCACCCCTTGCTGCAGCCGCTCCACCGCTTCGCCGATCGCCGTGCCGGAACGGCTCTGCGTGCCATGCTGGACGATGCGGTTGTATTGGGCGGCCGCGCGCACCAGCTGCCGCCCTTCCCACCAGTTATGCGAGCAAGGCTTCTCGACGTAGACGTCCTTTCCCGCCTGGCAAGCCCAGATCGCCATCAACGCGTGCCAGTGATTGGGGGTAGCGATGGAAACGGCGTCGATGGAACGATCGTCCAGCAGCTTGCGGACGTCCGCGAAGGTTGCGGGCTTGCCGAGCCCGCGACGGTCCATGTCCGCCAGCCGCTGGCGCAGAACGTTCTCGTCGACATCACATAGCGCCGCGACTTCGACGTTCGGCAGCTTCGAGAACTCCTGGACATGATCAAATCCCCGGCCGCGCACGCCGCAGATGGCCACCCGCACGCGTTCGTTCGCGCCCAGGATGCGCTGGGGACGAATCAGACCGCGCACCCCGCCCAGTGCCGCCACCGCGGCGCCACCCTTGGCTCCGGTCTTCAGAAAATCGCGCCGGCTGAGCTCACCTTTGTCCATGGCTGCACCTCGATTCCAGGCGATTATAGCCGGGTCGCGGCGCAGCGGCGGCTGTTTTCCCGCCAGCTGCTGGCAGATCAGAAGAGCACAGGCCTGGCCATAAGCGCAGGCCGCGGGCGGAGCCTGGCGGCCGTTGCGGTCTTTGACAAGGGCGCCGGCCAGCCGCAACCCGCTAATTGGGGCAACAGGCGCCACGAGGAATGGGGTCGCCGTGGGGGCAGGTCCTGGGATGGTTGAGGTAGGTGCAGATGCGATCGGTGGACTGGGGATTGAGGATACCCTCGATCTTGTGGGCGCTCTCGTGGAGGATTTCCTTGTCCATGCCGAACACCTCGTAGAGCAGGCGCTCGGCGACGCGGTGCCGGCGGATAACGTTGAGGGCACGCTGCTCGCCCTTAGGCGTCAGAGCCACGCGCCCGCCGCTCAGGTCGAGCCATCCGCCGGCCGCCAGCAGGTGGAAGGTGGCGCGGCTGGCATTGAACTCGGGCAAGGCGTCGGTGGTTAGCGATGCGCCGCCGCTGGCTCCCTGGGCCTTCCAGACGGCGCGCAGCAGGCCGTCAAACAACTCCTCTTCGCGGTGGGCCAGGATGGTGACTTCGGTGAGACGGCCGTGATGGAGCTCGATGCGGCGTTCGGCCATGCGCGCGATATTGGGGTCGTGGGTGACGACGATCACCGTGCGCCCTTCGCGATGCATACGCGAGAAAAGGCTCATCACGATGGCCTCGTTCACCTCGTCGAGGCTGCCGGTGGGCTCGTCCGCCAGGACCAAGGCGGGTTGGTTGATGAGGGCGCGGGCAATGCACACGCGCTGCTGCTCGCCTCCCGAAAGCTGTGACGGCAAGTGGTGCAGCCGATCGCCAAGGCCCACGCAGCGCAGCGCATCCTCCGCCTCGGCTTCATCCGCCAGGCTGTGAAAATACTGCGCCAGCATCACGTTCTCGACGGCGGTGAGATAGGGCACCAGGTGATAGGTCTGAAAGATGAAGCCGATTTTCTCGGCGCGAAACCGGGCCCGCTCAGGACCGGAGAGCCGGCTGAGGTCCCGGCCTTCCATCAGCACGTGCCCTTCGGTGGGCTCATCCAGCCCGCCCAGGATGTTCAGCAGCGTGCTCTTGCCCGAGCCTGAGGGACCAACCACGGCCATCCACTCGCCGCGTTCGACCGTAAACGAGGTATGGTTCAAGGCGTAGATGCCACCGTATCGCTTGGTCACCCCGCGGACTTCAATGAAAGCCACTCTATTCCCCTTTCAGCACCAGCGCCGGCTGGATGCCGCGCACCGCAGCGACGGGCAGTAGCGTCGAGATGAAGGCTAGCACAGCGGTTACCAGGGTGACAGCCGGAAACGTCCACGCCGCCATCTGCAGAGTAACGCCGAACAAACTTCTTCCTACCTGGCGGGCCAGAAGCAAGCCAAGCGCCCAGCCGGCCGCCCCTCCCGCCATGCCCAGCGCCGTCGCCTCGGCCAGAAACAGCTTCATCACCAAGCTATCGTCCGCGCCCACGGCCTTCATCACCGCAATGTCGCGCCGCCGCTCCAGCAGGATGGCGGTCATCGTGGCGACGACACAGAGCGCAATGATCGCCAGAATCGAAAGGGTCAGAACCACCGAAAGCAGGCGAACCGTGCGCAGCACCTGCGCTTGCGATTCGACGATTTGCCGGACGGGCCGAGCCTCGATACCTGGCGCCAGACTCTGCAGTTCGCGCAGCACGTGGTAAACTTCGCGCTCGTCGCCGGGAATGCGCAACTCGACCAGGCTTACCTTCCCGTGCAAGCCGGTGAGGTCTTGGAGGTCCTCGAGCGAAACGAAGACGCGGTCGTCCTCGGCTGAGCCGGTGGAAACCAGAGCGGCGACGGTGAAGCGCTGGGCGGCAGGGGTTGCCGCTACTGGAGCAGAACCCTCCCCCGCCCTGAGAACGATGCTGCCGCCGCGGCGGACTTTCAGCCGCTCGGCCAGCCCCACGCCGAGCACGCATTGGCCACGGGCGCCCCGCAACTCCAGGCCGTCAACGTGCCAAGCGGGATTGAGGGCTCTCAGCGCCTCAAAATCCGCGCCGACCGAGACAACCGTCGCCTGGACGCCCGGCACGCCGTGCGGCTCGATACGCGCTACGGCGTAGAGGACCGGCACGGCCACGATACCTCCGGAAGCCAGGGGCGTCAGCCGGTCGACTAACTCGTCGTCCAGCAAGCCCCCGCTGGGGTCACCCGAAAGCGGCACCGCGGGCGAGACGACGGCGTTCGGGCCGTAGGCAGCCAGCTCGCGGGTCATCTTGCGCCGTGCGTCGCCGTAGAGATTCAGCAACATCGAGGCGACGGCCGCGCCGGTCAGCAGGGCGCCCAACGCCACCACCGTCTGCGGCCGCCTGAGGCTGATGCCTCTTCGCCAGAGACGGAAGAACATGGAAGCGCCGTGCGGGCGAGCGAGTTGTGTGTTCGTAGCCAAGCTGCTTGCTCCCTACCCGGCGGGGTGCAGAAGCCGCACTCTGGGAGCGCCAGAACAATGGCGGCCCGAGGCCCCACCCCAGATTTCGACCCTACTGGCGCAAGGCCATGGCTGGCGGCACACCGAGGCCGCGAAGTAACGGCCAGGCGCTTCCCGCCCAGGTCACCGCCAGGGCCAGCGTGACTGCCGCCGGCAGCAGTGCGCCGTGGATCGCCGCCGGAGAACCGAAGATGGCGGCGGCCAGCCGGCGCGCCAGCAGGCTCCCGGCGGCGTACCCTGCAAGGCCTCCCAGGATGCCGACCACCGAAACCTCGAGCACCAGGATGACCGCCACGCGCAGGACGGTCGCCCCCAGACACTGGAAGAGGGCGATCTCGCGTCGGCGTTCGAGCACCATCGCCAGCATCATAGAAGCCACCGCCAGCGCAGCGGCAACCACCGCCGCAACCGCCAGCACCGCCATCAAAGCGCTCAGGCGGCGCAGCACCCGGCCCTCCGTGTCCGCGACGCGGAAGACGGGCTTGGCCACCGAGCCGGGCAGGGCCTCCTCAACCTGGTAGGCGATCGACCGCACGTAAGGCGAACAACTCCACTTCTCGAACTGCTCGGGCGTCATCTGGCGCGGGTCCATGCGGGCGAAGTCGTCCTCAGGCTTGGTCAAGGCGCTGATTTCCACGCTGCGGATCTTGCCTGGCAGGCCGGCGAGCTTTTGCGCGGCGGCGAGAGGCACAAGGACTTGGTTATCCGGTGCTTCGCCTGTCTGGAGGATGCCCTCCACGCGCAGGCGGAGTCCGGAGGCCGGCACCGCTGTGCGCGCGGGCTCAGTCAGGGGCTGCACCCTGAAAACTTGCCCGACCCTCAGGCCGAAGGAGCGGGCCAGACGCTCACCGAGGAGGCAGCCGACCACATTCTCGTCGGGGCCGGAGTCGCCAGGCCATTGGCCTTCTACCTTCCAGGAGGGGTGCATCCGCTTGACACCGGTAACAAACACCTGGGACGACTCCGGATGAAGGGTCTTCTCAAACCACGTGCCCAGCAGCGTGATAGGGCGGCCGTGGAGGCTGGCGGGAACCGGCAGAAAGGGCGCAAAGGCCAAAATGTTGTTCCGCCAAAAGATTTTTTTGAGGTTGACGAGGGCGGCTTCGCTGAGAAAGGCACCCGAGCCGGCGGGGCGGTATTCCCGGCCACCCACCGTGACGGAAAGGTTGTCGGCGACAGGCGTGGCGATGATATTGGCACCGAACGAACGCAGTTCGCGGTTCAGCTTGTCGCCCACGTCGAGCGCCATCGCCGCTACGGCCGTAGCCACGGCCACGCCCAGGGCGACGGAAACCAGGCTGAGCAGCTGGCGCCGCCGCTGGCGGATCAGGGAATGGCCGACGATGTGAATCAGCATAGACGGTGCGCCATCGGAGAGAGCGTCGGGCTGCTTAGCGGAACAGCTTCGCCGCCGCCTCCAGTGCTGTCGGCCCGATCACCACCGTTTCGCCCTCCACGCGGTAGTCGACGTGGATCGGGTTACAGCCGCCCGCGGTGCCGATGGTCGGAACGTAGATAGCGGCGCCGCAATTGCGGCAAATCACGTTCTTGCCGTCCTGGTAGTAGCCCTGGGTGCCGCAGATCTGGCAGGCGTCGAGGGCCACGCGGACGCTGTCGGAATCGTCCAGGATGGAGATGAAGCGCGCTTCGGCCCCGCCCACGTTCACCACAAAATGGTGGAGCCGGTGGTCGCGCAGTTCGGCCACCGGGATGGTGGCTCCTTGGCTGGATAGGGAGAGGCGTTGGGGGGGAGACACCGCCTGGGCGGTGCGAGAATAGATGAACTGCGCGCTGACCGCCACGATGCACGCCGTGCCTAGCGTGGCCAGCGTCAGCCTCCAAAAGCGGTCACGCCGCTGTTCGGCGAGCCGCTTTCTCCGGTCCGGCGGAGCCAGCTGAGAGAGCTCCCCCGCCTGGCGCACCGCGGAAGCTTGAATTCGTTGCGCAGTCACCAGGAACAGGCACAGCGCGATCAGCACCACGAAGAAAAGCGCGTCGTTGTTTACCCAAGGGCCGACAACGGCCATCTCCCGGCGGCTGGTGGGCAGCACACCGCGTTCCGAGAGCTCGTGCACTCCTGTCACCAGGAGCTGCACCCCTACCAGCATTAGCACCAGCGTGGTGACGGAGAAGAACTGCCGCAGGTTCACCCGAAGCGTCCCCTTGAAGAAGGCCACGCCCAGCGCGAGGGCCAGCGCCAGACCGGCCAGCCCGCCCATGAAGTTCACCAGCTCGGCCGTGCTGCGCAAAGAGACGGCAGCCAGGAACAGCACGGTCTCGATTCCTTCACGCAACACCATCAGGAAAACGAAGAGGAAGAGCCCCAGGGCGGCGCTACGAGGCGGCGAGGCGGCAAGGCCGGAAAGGCGCTCTTCGATCTCCTGCTTCATGCGCTTGCCCGTCCGCCACATCCAGACCACCATCGAGGCGACAAACACCGCCCCCACCAGCATCAGCCAGCCTTCATAGGCGTCTTCGCTCACCTCCCAGCGGTGCACCCAGTAAGCGGCCACTGCGCTAGCCACGACGGCCGCCGCCAGTGCCCAGTAAACCAAGCCGCTCCAGTGTCTGCGACCGCTCTTTTGCAGATAGCCGAGAACAATCCCGATAATTAACGCAGCCTCTACACCTTCACGAAGCGTAATGACGAATGACTGGAACATACCCCGTCACGACTCCGAAGGTCCAGAGTCCCTACCGAAAAGCCTCCCAAAAATTCAACTTATTGATTTTAAACCACATTACGGCTTTGTTTGCTAAAAAGCTTCACGCATGAGGGACAGGAAGCATTTGGCTGCCCTTCTAGCTTTCTGAATGCCTCTGTAGCGTGGTGGAACAACCGGCGCAAAACCTTCCAAAAAATGGATCTCCTTGTTAGCAAAGCACATTCCGGCTTTGTTTGCAAATTTCGTGTGCATCTCCCGAACCTCCGGTCAGAGGGTGAAGCGGTTCAGGAAAGTGAGATAGCCTGAGATCATGGCAAAGCGGTTTAGGGCCATCAGGGCTCCGATGGCAATCAGCAGCACACCCGAGCCGACCTCGACCACCTGCAGATGGCGGCGAAAGCGCCCATAGAACTTAAGGAACTGGCTAAGCCCCAGACTGGTCAGGAGAAACGGGATAGCCAGCCCGGCCGAGTAAATCGCCAGCAGAAACATGCCTTGGAACAGGGTATCTCTGGTGGCAGCCAGCGCCAGAATGCCCGTCAGGATCGGCCCGATACAGGGGGTCCAGCCGAAGGCAAAGGCGAAACCGAGGAGGAAGGCGCCGAGGATGCCCCGCCGGGGAGCGCCCGCGTTCATTCTGGCGTCGCGATAGAGCAGGGGAATGCGAATCAGCCCAGTCAGGTGCAGCCCAAAGACCATCACGATCAGCCCGGCAATCAGGTCAAACAGCCGACGCCGCGCCATGAGGAACGTCCCCACAGCGGTGGCCGAAGCGCCCAATGCCACAAACACGATAGAAAACCCCACCACAAAGGCGAGCGAATTGCGCAACACGCGGCCTAACAGGGCATGATCACTACCTGCCTTGAGTTCTTCTATGGAGACACCGGATAGCATCGAGACATAACCGGGAACCAAGGGGAGAACACAAGGCGACAGAAAGGACACCAGTCCGGCGACGAACGCAATTGGGATGCTCAGCTGGTGTGCCATAAGCCCAGTCGCCGGAAATTCAAGGTCCAGGAGCCCCCCGCTGGCGGGCTCCATGAAAGTCCGATGCGCGGTCCGGCCAGTGCGTTAGCGCGATAGGCCCTGCGCGGGACCGTTGTCCCTGCCAACCACTTAAGTGTAGCATAGGGGCCGCGGCGAGATGGCCGCGGAGCCGCTTCTAACAGCCCAACCGCGCCTGCCGGCTCGAGGCTCAGGGGGCGCAGGAAGCTGCTGGTCAAGGCCGCCCGAGCTGGGTGCAGATTGCCCGGCGCCGTGCTCAACCGAGCCTCATCGTCCCATGCTACGCGCCATCATCTTCGACTTTGACGGCGTCCTGGTCAACAGCGAGCCACTGATCCTGCGTCTGACGCAGCAAATGGCGGCGCTGGAGGGCTGGACGATCACCGAGGAGGAGTATTACCGGCACTATTTGGCGCTCGACGACCGAGGCATTGTTGAGCACCTCTACCGCCGCCATGGGCGTCCTGTGAACCCACAGCGCTGCCAGGAGCTGCTCGCCTGGAAGGCTCGCGCCTATCAGGAGGCCATTCGGGAGGGGCTTGAGCCGATGCCGGGCGCCCCCGAGTTTGTGGCCGCCGCCGCCAACGAGTTCCCGCTGGCCATTGCCAGCGGCAGCCTGCGCAGCGAAGTCGAGCATTTGCTGGAATCGCTGAAACTGCGCCATCACTTTGCGGCCCTCATCACCGCTGACGATACCTTGCACTCGAAGCCCGACCCCGAGATCTTTTTCAAGGCGCTCGCGGCGCTCCAACAGGCCACGCGCTGGGAAGAGGAACCTCTGGCGGCCTCCCACTGCCTGGTCATTGAGGACGCCCCCGCGGGCATTCAAGCGGCCCACCAGGCCGGGATGCGCTGCCTCGCTCTCGCCCACAGCCGTCCTGCCGCCGAGCTCCGCGACGCGGATTGGGTCTGCCGGAGCTTTGCAGAAGTGGACCTGGCCAGGATTCGCGCCGGCTTTCGCTACGAATAGGTGGGAGAATCCCCGCCAGGCGGGTCCGCGGGAGCGTTTTCCCCTGCTTTCCCCGGTACATTCGTAGTGAAGCAAACCCGGCTGCCGCCTTGATCAAGGAGGATCTATGCCTAAACACCATCGCCTGTCGTACCTGGTCCTGGCCCTGCTACTGGGCCCCGGGACGATCCTGGGGGCGGCGCAAGCGGAGAATCCGGCCGCCTCCACGGCAGCAGACCAGCTGAGTGTGGCGGTGACAGTGTACAACTCCAACCTGGCCTTGGTCCGCGATGTGCGCCGGCTCCGGCTGCCGCCGGGCACCGTGGATCTGCGCTTCCTGGACATCGCCGCCAAGCTAGACCCCGCCTCCGTTCACATTGCCTCGCTGACGGCGGCGCAAGACCTGGCCGTCCTCGAACAGAGCTACGAGTATGACCCGCTCAGCCCCGCGAAGCTGCTCGACAAGTATGTGGGCAAGGATGTCATTCTAGTGCGCTCGCGGCTGGAGCATAATTCGACTCGCGAAGAAGTAATCCGGGCAACCCTGCTCGCGAACCACGAAGGCAACCCGGTCTGGAAGGTGGGCAGCGAGATCGTTACCGGCATGCATTGGGACCGCCTGGTGTTTCCCACGCTGCCCGAGAACCTTTACAGCCAGCCGACCCTCCTCTGGCGGCTGGAAAACCGCCACGCCGGTGAGCAGACGGTGGAGGCGCAGTACTTAACGGATGACGTGAGCTGGAACGCGGATTACGTCCTTACCGTTGATCCGGGAGAGAAGACGGGCGAGCTCAACGGCTGGGCGACGCTAGCTAACCACAGCGGCACCACGTTCCGCAACGCACAACTGCAGTTGGTGGCAGGGGCGCTTCATCGCGTGGAAAAGGCTGTTCCACTGGCGCGAATGGAAACGATGGGCGCGGCCCCGGCTGGCGGGGCCTTCGCCCAAGAAGCGATTTCGGAATACCACCTTTACTCACTGAGCCGCCCCACCACTCTGGCTGATAACGAGACCAAGCAGCTCAGCCTGCTCCGAGCAGGGGGCGTGCACCTCGAGAAGCACTACGAAGTAGACGGGCAACCGGCCTACTACCAGAACGCGCAGCGCCCGGGGGTGCCCATCAAGGACCCGGTGCAAGTTCACTTGAAGTTCAAAAACTCGCAGTCGAACGGGCTGGGACAGCCGCTCCCCGGCGGAACCGTGAGGGTCTACCAAACGGATTCCCAGGGGCACCTGCAGTTCGCGGGAGAAGACCGCATCGGTCACACGCCAAAGGAAGAGACCGTGGATCTCCAGACCGGCAGCGCCTTCGACGTCGTCGAGGAGCGCAGGCAGACCACCTACGAAAAGATCGACGGTAGGACGTCCGAGATGGCGTACGAAATCGCCGCGCGCAACTACAAGCCGGAAGCGATTGGCCTCGAGGTCAATGAACCTTTCCCTGGCGACTGGACGATTCTCGAGTCCAACTTCCCTTACGAAAAGACTTCCTCCTCCTCGGCACGGTTCACCCTGCCTGTTCCCGCCAACGGAGCGGCCGCGCTCAAATACCGGGTGCGCGTGAAGTGGTAACACAGGCACGATGGGGTGAGAGCATCGCTAACCTGACTGCCCCGGACGGTGGCGAGCGGCTGTTTGCTATCCTACCCCTCCCTTTCCGGAGTCCCGAGCTCCCGCGATCAAGCCCTGAGCAACAGGGCGGCGCCGGTTAATCAGCCAGCGACTCCGTCCACGCGCCTCTGCCTACTGGCGCAAATGATGCTCTAGGAACTCGGCCGTAGCGTGGTACGCCGCCAGCCAGCTCCGGTGCAGCAGAAAGTCGTGGATTTCGTCAGGAAACACCAGAAGCTGGAACTCCACGCCTTGCTGGCGGAGCGCCTCGGCAAGGCGGATGGTCTGCTCAAAGGGCACGTTGCGGTCATCGTCACCTTGAATGAGCAGCACCGGCGAGCGCCAGGTCTTGAGGGAAGCAAGCGGCGAGGCCTCCCAGGCGATGCGTGCAGCATTGGGGTCGGCGTCTGGCCGGTAGCTGGGCAGCCAATTGCGGATCTCGGTGTTCCAGTCATGGACACCGTGAAAATCCACGCCCGCCTTGAACAGGCTAGAACTGCGGGCCAGGCCGAGCGCCGTGAGGTATCCACCATAGGACCCGCCCCAGAGGCCGATGCGATCGGGATCGACGTCCGGCCGGCCGCGCAGGTATAACCCCGCGCCCTGGACGTCGTTGTACTCGCTGGCTCCCGCCGCCCCGTAGTTCAGCGCCTCGCGAAATTCCATCCCGTAACCAATGCCGCTGCGATAGTTCACTGAGAGCACCACGAAGCCGAGACTGGCCAAGTACTGATTCATGGCGTAAGCGTTGTGGTAGTAGCCCATATAGTGCCAGCCGAGAAGCATCTGGCGGCGCGACCCGCCGTGGAAAAAGACGACCGCGGGATGCCGCCCGCCGTTGCTTCGGGGCAGAAAGAGCTGCCCGTGAATCTTCAGGCCATCGGCGGCGGAAAGGATCACCTGCTGGGGCACCACGAGCTGGTCGCCGGGGAAATCCGCGGGCATCGTCGGCGGAGCGAGGTCGCGCAACTCACCCCCCGCGGCCACCAGAGCGGGACGCGCCGGCCACTTGGGGTCCGAGCGCAGTACGGCGATCGTCCGGTGGTCACTGGCCACCGCGGGCGTCCACTCGAGGCCGGTGCCGCGGGTGATGGGTACGGGGGCGCCCCCGGCGGGGGAGACGCGCCAGATGTGGCGGCGGTCAATGTCGTCCTGATTGGAAGAGTAGACGATCGTGCGCCGGTCGCGCGTCTGCGTGACGTGGTCCACTTCGAAGTCGCCCGGCGTGAGCAGCGTCGCCTGGCCTCCGCTTGCTGGAATGCTGTAAAGGTGAAGCCAGCCCGTGCGCTCCCAGGGAAAGACGATCCGGTCGCCCTCGCACCAATAGAGCTGCCGGTCCGCTTCGACGCCGTGGAAAACACTCCCCGTCCCCTCGTGAGCCTTCCATATTTCGCGCCCCTGGCCGGTGGCCGCGTCCGCCACACGGATGGACCATGGCTGGCCAGTGCGATGCGGACCAAAGATGTGCGCCTGGCTCGAATAAGGCACGCGGATGAAGGCGATTTGCCGGCTGTCGGGCGACCATTCGAACGCAGTGTCGTGATCCACGCCGGGATCGAGGTAGCGCACCGTTTGGGCGGCAAAGTCGTAGACGCCGATGAACGCGTGGTCCTCCCGCTCACTCACGAACCCCAGCTTCGAACCGTCCGGCGACCAGTGCAGGTCTTCCGCTTGACCCTTTGAGTGGATCAGCTGTACAGGCTTCTCGTTGCCCGCGAGCTTCACCATCCATACTTGGTCCTTCAAGATGTAGGCCACGCGGTCGCCCTGCGGCGAAACCGTCGGGGAATGCCCTTCGGCCAGCTTGCGCGGCGCTCCACCGCTTAGCCCGACGATCCAGATGTCCTGCTCGACGCCTTGGGGGAAGCTGCGCGGATTAGGCTCAGAGCGCCCGGTCTCAAAGTCGCCACCCCGCACGTAGACAAGGGACCGCCCGTCGGGCGTCCAGGCTAGCTCAGCAATCTCCTGGCCGTCGTCGTCGGTGTAGGCGGTGACGGGATGGGCCTTGTAGGCAGGAGCTTCCGCTGCCCAAATGTTGCGCACCCCCTGGGCGTTGAACACCCAGGCTATGGCCCCGCCGTGGGGCGCGGCGGTCAACTCAGTAGGAAAAGGCGAGCTCATCACTTGCTCCAGGGTGAATGCACTCTGCTGAGCGACGGCTCCTGAGACCGATTGCAGCAGAGCCACCCCGAGTGCCAGAGATCGAATGTTCACCCGTGCTACCTCCTTCAATCTGAGCCTGGCGACCACAGCGGAACCGGCAGGACGTCGCCGGCCCATTTGCCTCCGGGACGCCCTATCCTATGGCAGGGACCGCTCAAAGTCGATAGGGCGGCCCGGGCCTGCCGAAGGCCCGCGGCGTGTGAGAGTGAGTCAACCCGGTCCGGCGGCGATACTCGCCGCACTGAATTGGGGCTCTCTGCCGGATAAGCAAGCTGAAAGCCAGGAGAACGCCGTAAAAAATTCCCCTGGGGCCGGGAAGGCCTGCGTCCGGGCGCGTCTATTATATAAAAAAGTACTTGACATCTCGTTATTAACAGTAGTAAACAGACCCCAGAAGCGTCCCTTCCACCCCATGCGGCAGGGTCGCTTCGATCCCTCACCGGATTCAGAGCATGCCGGAAACCAAAGAAGTGATGGATATTCGCGAGGCTTCTGCCTACCTGGGAGTATCGCGAGAAACCCTCTATAAGTACCTCAACGAAGAGAGGATTCCGGCCTTCAAGCTGGGTAACCGCTGGAAGCTGAAGAAGACCGTGCTGGATCGCTGGATGGAAAAGGAGAGCACGGCCTGGCAGCGCTCCTCGCGCCGGAAGCGGACGAATTCACCATAGGCGGATAAAGCTCATGTTCGGCTTCAGGGGATTCAAGAAAGGCAGACGGCTGGTGGGCCTGGATATTGGATCCAGTTCGGTGAAGGCGGTGGAGCTCCGGAAGAAGGGATCGGGGCAGGAGCTGGTCAGCCTGGGAATCGACAACCTGAGCCAGGACACGGTCGTCGACGGCGCCATTATGGACGCGAACGCGGTCTCTTCCGCCATCGAGCGCATTTTTGCTGACAACAAGATTGAAGCCACCGAAGTAGTGACTTCGGTTTCCGGCCACTCCGTCATCGTCAAGCGAGTCTCCGTTTCGGCCGGCAGCGAGCAGGAGTTAGCTGAGGCGATCCCCTACGAGGCCCAGCAACACATCCCCTTCGACATGGCCGACGTCAACTTCAGTTACCAAGTGGTGGGGCCCTCGCCGACCGGTACGGGCCTGGATACGATACTCGTGGCGGTCAAGCGCGAGAAGGTCTTGAATCACACCAACGTGGTGAGCCAGGCAGGCAAGACGGCCACCATCATGGACATTGACGCCTTTGCTCTGCAGAACGCCTTCGAGCTCAACTACAATCCGCCACCCGAGCACACAGTGGCTCTGCTGAATATCGGCGCCAGCATGATGAACATCAACGTGGTCAAGGCGGGCGCCCCGCTCTTCACGCGCGATGTCTCCGTGGGGGGAAACCAATACACCGACACCCTGCAAAAGGAGCTCGAGCTGAGTTTCGAGGACGCCGAAAAGCTGAAGATCGGCGAACCCGTCGGCAACGTTTCGCCTGCCGAGCGCACCGCCCACCTGCGCTCGGTGTCGGAGATTCTGCTGCTGGAAGTCCAGAAGACGTTTGATTTCTTCCACCAGACGTCGCCTTCCGAGACCATTAACCACATCTATATTGCCGGCGGATCGGCCCGGGTGGAAGGGCTCGCTGAGCTGATGGAGGCCGAATTCAAGGTCCCGGTCGAAGTGCTGAATCCCTTTCGCCGCGTCACGATTAATGCCAACAAGTTCGACCTCGACTACATCAATGCGGTGGCGCCGCGCATGACCGTGGCGGTCGGGCTGGCCTTAAGGAGTTTTGACGCACTATGATCAAGATCAACCTGCTGCAAGCCCCGGAACCACCGACCGTCCCAGGGGGCCCGGAGGAGCGGCCCGCCGTGCCCGCTACCCAGCAGGTGCAAGTGTTTTTGGGAGCCCTGTTGGCGGCGGGCGCCATTGCTAGCCTTCTATACTGGGTCTGGTCCCACAAAATCCAACGCCTGAACGCCGCTTTGGCCGAGGAGAAGCGCGAGGCGGCGCGCTTAACGGCAATCCAGGTGGAAAACCAGCGCTATCAACAGCAACTGGCGGATATCGAGGCCCGGGTGCGTATGGTCAAGATGCTGGACGCGGCGCGGGTAGGTCCCGTGCAGCTGCTGGATGCGTTGGGGGAGGCAGTGAATCGCAGTCAGGGCGTCTACCTGCTCAACGTCAACGCAGATGGTCCGCGGGTCGTGGTGGACGGCATGGCGGATGCCGTCGAGTCGATCGTCGCTTTTGTCAGTGCGCTCAAGCACGGCGGCAGCTTTGGGGACGTCCAGTTGCGTCAATTCTATCAGGATGACCGCGACAAGCGGATGAGCTTCAAGTTCAACCTGGACTTTGTCTTTCAGTCTCCCGTGGCGGC
>CADDZE010000003.1 GCA_902812465.1 Acidobacteriota bacterium
AGTCCGACGCCGGATTCGTGAATTTCCAGAAATACTCCGCGTCTGCCACGGCGTAATGGCCCATGGCCTGTTGAAACCCGGCGTTGAATTGATTGCGGCGCTGGGACTTGATGGGGCTGGCCCCAAAGCCACCGAAACCAGCGCTAGCTAAGCCCCCCGCTCCGGTGGAGCTACCCAGCAGCAGGCCTTCGTTAAAGGGCGCCAGGAGCAACCGGGCATAGGACGCCCGGAGAACGGTGTTGGTACTGGGGATGTGATAGGAAAGCGCGACGCGCGGCTCGATTTGGCGGGCCCGCGTGAGGCCGTTGTAGCGGTCTCCGCGCAGGCCCAGGTTGGCCGTCCAATTGCCCAGTTTGATCGAATCCTGAAAGTAGGCTGATAGCTCCTTGATGTCGGCGTGAGCGTCAAAGTTGAGCAGGTGGCCGCCCCGGGTAAGGTCATAAGCAAGTAGCCCGGGAGCGAAACCCGGATTAGGCCTCCGGCCTAGGGTCGCGCACTTGCCGGGGTCAGTGGGTGTCGGGCTGGTGTCGGGAGTACCGTCGGGGTTTAGGCACACGGCGTTGAAAGCTGGGCTCGTGAGGCCAAGGTTGAAAGCTTCGGTCAGCAGCCAATGATTCAATTGGAGTCCCGCCTTCATCTCGTGCCTGCCGCGCGTATAAGCTAGGTCCGTGCGGGCACCAAGGTTGTTCAGGCGGCGACCCTGTCTCACCGTAGCAGGCGTATCCCAAAACGGATTGCGGCTGGGAAAGAACTGAAACCAGTCAAGCCGGTAGTAGGGGTTGAAGGTGAGCAACAGGTCCTCGCCGAACAGGTGGGTATAGCCGGGCGCGATGTTCGTCGAGCGAATCTGGGAATGCTGGTCCTGCCCCGTTGCTGCCTGATCGTAGGTGTTCGGCTGCTGGAACCACGAGCGCTGAGCGGAGAGATTGAGGTGCAGTGTATCGCGATCGTTAGGCTTAAAATCGATATGGTCAAAGACCGTCTCGCCGTTACCCCTGTCGTGGAGGTTCACAAACTCGGGTGGGTCGAGAAAACGGCTGGAGCCGTTGGAATCGACGGCCAGGAAGTTGCCCCATCGGTCGCTACCCCACCCGACATCGAATAGTTCCGCCCAGGAGCCAAACGATCCGTACTGGGCTGTGAGATCGCCGGTGGGCCTCTTCAGGCCCAGCCCGGAGCGCGAGGTGGTGTTGATAATCAGGCTGGTGCGGTCCCCGTATTCAGCTGGCGGCGCTCCCGTCACCATTTCGAAGGACTGAATGGTGTTCAGGGCGAGCTGGTTGGAAAAGACTTTGGCCTGTTGATCCGGTATGGGCTGGTTGTCAAGCACAATTTCGGTATCGGCGTGCTCACCCAAGGGGTGATAGAAGCCATTGGCATCAGCAGCCACAGCGGGAGCGGCGTTAGTAACGAGTTCTGCAAAGCCGGTCGACTGGTTCTGCACCGGCAAGGATTGGATAAGTTGCTGCCCCACGTCCGTGTGGGCCGTAGGTGTTGTTTCAACCAGGTCGTTCGCCTCCGCTTGCACGATGACGGTCGTCGTGGCGGTTCCGATTTTGAGGCTGATCCTCAACTCAAGCGGGACGGCCGTCCGGACTTCGACGTCTTGCTGGCTGGTCTCGAACCCTCGTGCCGCTACTGACAGATGGTACGGATTGAAAGGCACGTTGGTGAATTCGAAATTCCCATCGTCGTTGGTTTGGACGGTGCGCTCGTAGTTGGTTACCGGATTTCTGATAACCACCGTGGCCCCCGGCACTGCCGCTCCGGAAGGATCGGTGACCACGCCTCGAATGGTTCCCGAACTCAAGTTTTCGGCGGCGCTAGGACGAACCAGGGCCGCGAGCACGCCGAATGCCGTCAGCACAACGGCCGCCCGCCGGGTGGGCATCCTGCTGGAAGAGTTCCCGTAGGCATTGTGATGACTAGAGGGAAACCGCGAATAACAAGAGCGCATACTCTGCTCCTAACCTGCTGCGAAGTTTTTGAAGCCGAAGGGAAAATCAGGAGAGAACAGGCGGAGCGCGTGCCGGAAGGGTAGAGACGTTCGCCCAGACTGAACATGCCGTGCACAGTAGGATGCCTCGGCGCAACTCGGGCAAGCGAAATGCCACCGCAAGGCCCGTGGGTTCGGTTATCCCATGGCGCGCGATTTGACATGCGTCGCATTGGGTGCCCGCGGCTTGCGGATTCTGCCAGTGGGTGTGCCCAGCGCTCACCGACGTGCAGCTATCAGCGAGCGTGCGGAGCTCGTGGTGATGAAGGGTGACGACGAGCAGAAGGTGCAGCTGAAGGCAGGCGCTGGCTGTAAATATCAGCCAGTGTTGAAGCCTGCCCGGGCGATGCACAGCAGTCTTCATACGCTTTGAAGTATAGCGGGATCTTCGGGCAACGTCCACTGCGCTCCTGCGAAGGAGCCGCAGCGACGCGACGATTAGCGCGCCTTTGGGGCACCTCGCGGCAACCAAGCCGCACCGTGACACCCGCTCTCGCTGCTTGGAGCGCGCAGTTTCGCGCGCGAGACTCTGAATAGAGTCGACGAAGAATCCCAAGCCTAGCTGCAGACTAGGTTGTGGTGAGCCCCTGGCGAAGCGCCTCCGTCGGTCCGAACGGGAAAGGTGGTTCCAGAGCATGTGAACCCAAGCTCAAGTTGACGCCTCCCTACCATCGGCGCCGGCTTCTTCGCTTAAGCGCTCCTCATGGTTTCCGACGCCAAAATGGCTTTCGGCGCCGGCATCGAAACGGTTCTTTTGCCTGGCGGCGCGCCGCGATATCCTACGCTAGCCACCAGGGAGGTGAATGATGCAAAACGGACTACGATTTGCCACGCTGGCCGTGCATGCGGGCGAGGCGCCGTGCCCGGCAACGGGAGCTCTTGACACGCCAATCTACCAGTCGACCACGTTCGTGTCTGCCAATGCCGACGAGATGGCGGCGGTATATGGCGAGCAGAAATTTGGCTACATGTACACTCGCTACGGCAATCCGACCATCCGCGCCCTGGAGGAGAAGTTGGCGGCGCTCGAAGGAGGTGAGGCGGCGGTGGCCACCGCATCCGGCATGGCAGCGATCTCCTCGGCAATCCTTGGTTTTGTGAAGGCGGGTGATCATGTGGTGGCATCGCGCTCGCTTTACGGTGCGGCCTATCACTTTCTGGCTGACAAGCTGCCGCGGATGGGGGCGTCGACTACCTTTGTGGACTCAACTCATCCAGATGAGTTCGAGAGTGCTATCCGTCCTAATACCCGCTTGCTTTATTTTGAGACCCCAAGCAACCCTGTGCTGGGTATCACGGATATCGCGGCGGTTGCCGCGCTGGGGCGGGCGGGCGGTATCCCCACGATGATTGATAACACCTTTGCTTCCCCCGTTCTGCAGCAGCCCCTTGCGCTCGGCGTGACTGTATCGGTGCATTCCGCCACCAAGTACCTTTGCGGCCACGGCGACGCCATGGGCGGCGCCATCATCGGGCCGCGCGACTACATCCGCGCTGTCTCGCGCGATGTGTTGCGCGATTTCGGCGGGGTCATCAGCCCGTTCAACGCCTGGCTGATCCTGCGCGGCATCCACACTCTGCACGTGCGTATGCCGGCGCAGTGCGCAAGCGCGCAGAAAATTGCCGAGTTCCTTGGCCACCACCCTAGGGTCGAGCGTGTGAATTACCCTGGTTTGCCCAAGCATCCCGGACACGAGATCGCCTGCCGGCAGATGAGGCATTTTGGGGCGATGATCAGCTTCGAAGTAAAGGGCGGCTACGAGGCAGGCAAGCGGGTGATGGATGGCGTCAAGATCTTTGCCCGTGCTGCCAGCTTAGGGGATACGCGATCGCTCATTGTGCATTCGGCGTCCACGAGTCATCAGGCGGTACCACGTGAGGAACGGCTGAAGGTTGGGATTACTGACGGCCTGGTGCGCCTCTCCATCGGCCTCGAAGCGGTCGAGGACCTGATCCAAGACCTGGACCAAGCTCTGGCGCTCTGATCGGTTGGGGCACTGGTCAGCTGGCACTGCGCGCCCTCGGCGACCAAGCCGCAGCGCTAGCATCGGCAGGGGCTTTCCGCATCTCGCCCCGAGGGCTCGTCTTCAGAGTTTGACGTCTTACGAATCGCCAGGTCTCGGGCGCCAGGCGCTGCGCCTGTTGGCTCTTTTGCATCTTGCGACACAGCCGTTGCCAGTCTCTTCGATTGTCTAAATCCTCTTCGGGCGGCAAGAGGGCCCACGCAAGCCCCAGCCTGGATAGGTTGGCTTGCGTATCGCGCAAGGCCAGCCGGGTGCTCCAACGAACGCCGCGGAACAGCGCCTTGAGCCTTGACCGGATGGCAAAGGCGCGCCGCAAGCCAATGAGGTAGTAGCCCCCGTCGGGACAGGGCCCGAGCACCGCATCGCAACGACCCAGCTCGCTGAATGCCCTTCGGAGGACACTCGGCTGCAACAACGGTGAATCCGTGCCTATCACCACGGCTGCCGGGTGAAAGCGCAGCAGCCAGGCAAAGGCTCGCGCCAGCCGTACCCCGAGGTCCCTTCCCCGTTGCCGCTTGCATACTGCAGCCCAGCTTGAATCCTTCAGCTTGAGGACCCGGTGGCTCCCGGAGAGGAAGAGATAATGCTTGATACTCCGCAGACGGCGTACCTTTGCCAAGGCGTCATAAATGAGGGCTTGCTGGAGTTCAGCGGAACCCCTCGCCCCCAGCAGCGGGATCAGCCGCGTCTTAGCTTCGCCGGGGACGGGAGCGCGAGCAAAAATGGCCAAGGCCGCCTGGGCGCTGGGACGAGTTGGCGCGCGCCCGTGGTCCTTGAATTCGCCAGTTTGTCGCAGGGCGGACGAGCCGCAGAGCGCAACGTTGGCAGCCGGTTCTGCCATCCCCAGCATCACTGTTTGCCCCGTCCGTAGAGGACCTTACCGGGCTTGGCGCCGGTGTGCTCGCCGTGATCGATCACCACCGTGCCGTTAACGATGACATAGGGAATACCGACGGGGTACTGCAAGGGATTCTCGAAGGTAGCCCTGTCCGCGACCGTCTTGGGATCGAAAATGGTGATGTCCGCTGCCATCCCTGGCCGCAGTAGGCCGCGGTCGGTAAGGCCGGTGATCTGGGCGGGCAGAGCGGTCATCTTGCGGATGGCGTCCGGTAAGGTAAGAACATGTCGTTCCCGCACGTAGACGGCGAGGACGCGCGGAAATGTCCCATAGAAGCGCGGGTGGGGGTGGCCGGCGAATTTCATGGCCGGATTCACGGCTTCGCCGTCGGAGCCGATCCCCACCCATGGTTGCTTCATGGCCAGCTCGACGTCCGGCTCACTCATACTGAAATAGATGGCTTCGGCCGAGCCACCCTCGGAGATGAGGAGGTCGCAGAGTGCATCCAGCGGATCCTTGCCCATCAGGCGCCCAACCTCATCCAGCCGCTTGCCCTCGTACGGCTTGTTTTCGGGCTTCTGGACCGCCGCCACCATGACACCGTGCCATCCGCCCACGCTCTTCACCTCGTTATCTTCCCAACCGGGCAAACCGCTGGCGATGTCACGACGAATTTCGGCACGAACCTTAAGATCCTTAAGGAGTTCGGCGCGATGCTGGGGCGTACCCTCGAGGAATTTCGGTGGCAGGCACTGCTCGAGCCCTGTCATGGCGGCGACGTAGGGATACTGGTTAGCCGTGATGTCGATGCCGCGATCCCGCGCTGCCTGAATGATGCGTACTTGCTCAGCCATGTGGCCCCAGTTGGCTTGGCCGTCCATCTTGAAGTGGAGGATGTGGACCGGCAGCCCGCCTTTCCGTCCGATCTCGATAGCCTCAGAGAGCGCTGCGGGTTCCGCGGCACCTTCGCCCCGGATGTGGCTGGTGTAGATGCCGCCGTATTGGGCGGCGACCTTAGCTAGCGCGGCCAGCTCATCGGTGGTAGCGAACAGGTTCGGAGCATAAATGAGTCCGGAAGCCAGACCGAGCGCGCCATCGCGCATGGCCTGGTCGACGAGCGCCTTCATCTTGTCCATTTCTTGCGGTGTAGGGCGGCGATTGACGTTGCCCAGCACGCACTGCCACACTTGGCCACTGCCAACATAGGAAGCAATGTTCACCGAGATCCCTTGGCGCTTGAGGCGCGCGAAGTACTGGCCCAGGGTTGTCCAATCACGGGTGAGTCCGAGCTTCTGCAAGCTCCGGTCGAAGTCTGCCACCGCTGGGCCTTGCACGGGCCCAGCCGAGTCCGATTCACCCAAAATCTCGGTCGTCACCCCTTGAAGGATCTTGCTCTGGGCCTTGCCATCAACGAGCAGTGTGAAGTCCGAATGGCTGTGCAGGTCAATGAAGCCGGGTGCCACCGCCATCCCCGCCGCGTCGATCACTCGCTTGGCGGAGGCGCCTGGAAGCCGGCCCACGTCTGCGATGCGTCCGTCCTTCACCGCTACGGAGCCCTCAAACCACGGGCTGCCGCTGCCATCCAGGATCTGGCCGTGTACGATAAGCAGGTCATATTCTGTGTCTAAAGCAAGATAGACAACGGTGCTGGCAGCCCCCAGCGCCGCAACTAGACCCGCCAAGGCCATTGGCCTTCGGCGGAGTAACCGGCCGCATCGCGTTTTCACAAGCTCCTCCCAGTGGAATCCCAGAATCGCCTGGATCGGGCTCCGCTATTATATCCTCGCGGCAACGGACAGCTTGGTTGAACATTCGCAGCAAAACCCGGAGAAGATAATGCCATTCCTTGACTCACCCCGCCGCAGTGGCTAACATCGCCCAGCGATGTCTGACAAGCCTCAGAGCCAGAGCGCTATGGCACCTGGCAGCAGGGGTTTGACGTTTGTTCTGGGCGTAACCGGCGCCAGCGGGGCAATCTTTGCCCGCAAGATGCTGCAGATGCTCGAAGCCGACGACCGCGTAGCGGAGATTGATCTGGTGATCTCTGGCAGCGGCTTGAAGGTGTTACGGCAGGAGCTGGAACTCGACGTTTCTGTCAGCCGCCGGATCCCCCAGCTACTGGCTGAGCGGTGCGTCCTCAAAACGAGATATCTTCTGGACTCCGACATCGGCGCCAGCATCGCCAGCGGATCCTATCCGGTCGACGGGATGGTAGTCCTTCCCTGCAGCACCGGGTGCCTGGCCCAGATTGCCCACGGCATCTCCTCAACCCTGATCGAGCGGGCGGCCGACGTCTCCCTGAAGGAAGGCCGGAAGTTGGTCCTGGCAGTGCGGGAGACGCCGTTCAGCCTCATTCACTTGCAGAACATGCTGGTGGCAGCGAGGGCGGGGGCGGCGATCTTTCCCATCATACCGTCCTTCTATCATCGCCCGTCGACTATTGACGACCTGGTAACGCAGTTTTGCAGCCGCGTGTTGGATCACCTGGGACTCCCCCAGCCGAGTCAGTTTCGGTGGGGCGGCCAGGAACGATAGTTAAGGTGCGGTTGAGCTTCGGAAGAGTAAGGTTAACATACTGATAATGAGGTTGTCATCGGATTGTGAATGGGCGGGAAGGGAGGCGCGTAATTTTTGTTGACAACGGAATTTATGTATGATACGTTATTAACGACTAATATAACTTATATCCCCAGGTCCCCGGCCTCCTGAGCTATGCTCCTTTCTGCCGGTTCTGCCGCAGGAAGGAGCTGATTCGGGATGTTCCCTTGGCCACATGCATGACTTTAGACCAAAGCCGGGGACCTCGAATGGGTTAAGGAGGTCCCCGGTCATGAAATCCCTTGCCTTTTGGATTCTCGACGCTTCCGTCCTCTTCGCCCTTTCTTTAATCTACCTCTATCAAGGCTTCCATCGCAAGAACCAGCTATTTACTTTCTGGTTATGCGCGGGCGTCTGCCTCCAACTCTTGGCGGCCTGGGGGCTCGCCGCCGGGTGGCCGTCGTGGATGGATACCGCGGCACTCTGGTTTGATGCCTTCACTTACGCGGCTACCGCTGCCGTGCTGATCTTGGCTTTCGTTCGCCGCCAGTGTCCCGTCAACCGCAGCATCTTGTGGGGATTGGGCGCCATGGTGCTTCTTAACGGCTTCTGGCGGTACCTGGGTGGCAACGTTGACCCGGAACTGCGGACGTGGTTGCGCAACATTAGCTTCTTTGGGCCCGCGATCTTCATGCTCATCGCCCTTTCCAACCTTCGCGCCGACCATCTGCCCTTGTGGATTCACTCGCTGCTGCGCTTGTCCACTAATGGTTCGGGGCACGCTCCGGCGTTCGCTGCCATCGCCATCAGCACGCCCCCTGCCGGACCGAAGCCAGTCCCGAGGGTGCACTTCTGCTCGTTAAAGAGCGCGAACCCTTCCCCGCCCTTCCCCGCTAGCGGGATCGCCGTTTCCAACTTTGACCTCCGTCCGGTGCACGCACCAGCTCCTGACTAGCGCTTGGAGCAGCGATTCTAACCGCGCGCGCTTTACCCTGCGCTGCCGAACCGGTGCCGCCTGCTCTGGCGGAACTGGTGACTTCTCCCGCCGCCACGCGTGTGGCATCCGGCCCCCTGCTCCCCCATATGTTGGCCAAACGGACCAGGTCCGCATCGGTAGGGTGCCGCTTCGGGTGGGGTTACCCAGCGGCGCTCAGCCACTGCGAAACCTCGAAAGGGTCTTCCGCAGCCTGCTAGTCTAGTAGGGGTAGCATGCGACGTTGACACTGCCGGAGGACATGCCCAACGATGCGGTTCCGCGCTGATGCGCTGCAGGCCGTTGAGGATAAAGCGTTCGACCTATGTGTCATTGGCGGAGGCGCGACGGGGGCGGGTTGTGCTCTCGATGCGCAGCTGCGGGGTATCAAGACGGCGTTACTCGAAGCGGGAGATTTTGCCGGCGCCACGTCCAGCGCTTCCACCAAGATGGTTCACGGTGGCGTTCGCTATCTCGAACAGGCGATAGCTCACCTGGACTTGCGCCAGTACCGGCTTGTGCGGCATGCCCTGATCGAGCGCCGGTGGATGATGCAGAATGCGCCATTCCTGACCAGACCAATGCGCTTTCTGACTCCCTGCTTTACCGTCCGCGATGTCATTTACTACGGAGTCGGGCTGAAGATCTATGACCGCATCGCCGGGGACGGTGGCTTTCAGCCCAGCTGCTTCCTGTCACGAGACGAATCCCTGAGCCGCATTCCCGCTTTGCGTGGCGACCTGCGGGGAACACTCGCCTATACGGACGGGCAGTTCGACGACGCCAGGTACTGCTTGACCCTGCTCGAGACTTTCACGGCGTGCGGCGGGGAGGCGCTAAACTACGCCCGAGTGCTGGGATTCGAGCGCGACCGGGCCGGGAAACTCACCGAAGCCCATGTAGAGGATCAGCTTTCGCACCGCCGCTTCACGGTGCGGGCTCGCGTGTTCGTGAATGCGACGGGGCCTTTTGCGGACGCCGTCCGTCAACTGGCTAATCCCGATCTTTCCCACCGCATGCGTCCGAGCCGTGGTGTCCACCTCTTGCTTGCCCGCCCCGATTTCGCCCAGGACGCCTTGCTGGTCCCCCGTACGGACGATGGCCGGGTGATTTTCGCCATCCCCTGGCTCGGCAGACTTCTGGTGGGAACGACCGACGATCTTGCGGAGCCCAATGGTCCCGGTCCGGTGACCGCCCACGAGGTGGAATACCTCTTGCGGCACGTCAACCGCTACTTGCGTGCGCCTTTGTGCAAGGACCAGGTGGTGAGCGCCTTTGCCGGCCTTCGGCCGTTGATCGGCAACCCTGAACGCAGTGACACCAAGGGGTTGGTGCGGGACCACGAGGTGGAGGTCGACCCGCAGAGCGGCCTCATCAGCATCCTGGGCGGCAAATGGACCACGTACCGCGCCATGGCTGAACAGACTGTCGATGCCGTCCAGCAACGTCTGGGGGTGCCCCGCACTCCTTGCCAGACCTCCAACCACCCTTTGGCCGGTTCGGCGGATTACACGCCCGATTTCTGGGAGAAGCTGGCTGCCGGCTACTCGCTGGCACCCGAGACCGCGCGCCACTTGGCAGGGAAGTTTGGTACCGTCTCAACGGCAATTTTGGAACTGTGCCGCCGCTCGCCGGAGCTTGCCCTTCCCCTTGCCGAAGGATTCGGAGCCTTACAGGCCGAAGTCGTCTATAGCGTCCGCCACGAAATGGCCGTCTCGCTCGAGGACGTTCTGGCGCGAAGGATTGGTCTGCAATGGTACGGATGGAAGGAAGCCGTCGAGGCGGCACCGACTGCCGCTTCTTTGATGGCGCGCGAGTTGGGCTGGCAAGATAGTGAGAAGCGCGCGGCGATTGAATGCTACACGGCGAGAATCCACCAGATGATCGCAGCCGCGGGCCTCAAACCTGCCAAAGCGCGAAGTGAGAAGGAAGCGGCGGACGGCGGCGGCCCTGCCTGGCCATGATCTTAACCAAGCTTTCGCTCGAGCTATTGTGCAGCCAGCCGGTCGGGCGGCAACGAGGAGCGGCATCGCCACCCACTCGTGACCTTTATTCCCGCGATCGCGGCGGGCCGGGGAGGACCACGTGGCCGACTATCTAGGCGCAATTGACCAAGGGACCACCAGCACTCGATTCATGGTTTTTGACCGGCGAGGACGCGTGGTCGCGCGCGCGCAGAGGGAGCACCGCCAGATTCACCCGCAAGCCGGCTGGGTCGAACATGATCCCGAAGAGATCTGGCAATGTACGCAGCGTGTCTGCTCGGACGCTTTGCGCCAGGCCCAGCTGCGCGCTGCCGACCTGGCCGCCGTGGGTATCACCAACCAGCGTGAGACCACCCTGGTCTGGGAGCGCAGAAGCGGCCAACCCCTGGCGAACGCCATCGTTTGGCAGGACACGCGGGTGAGCAGCGAGGTGTCCAGGGTCGCAGCCGAAGGCAAGGCGGACCTCGTCCGATACCGGACCGGCCTTCCCCTCAGCACCTATTTCAGCAGCTTGAAGCTGCGCTGGCTGCTCGACAACATTCCCGGATTGCGCGAACGTGCCCAGGACGGCGAAGCCCTTTTCGGCACCGTCGACGCCTTTCTTCTGTGGCGTCTGACCGGTGGCCCCAACGGCGGCCTTCACGCCACCGACGTGACCAACGCCAGCCGGACCCAGTTGCTGAATCTCGAGACGCTTTCCTGGGACGATGGCCTCCTGGAGTTCTTCGGTATTCCTCGCGCTATGCTGCCGCAGGTTCGTTCCAGCAGCGAGTATTACGGTGAAGTAGCGCAGGGCGCCCTTCAGGGAGTCGTAATCGCGGGAGTGCTGGGCGACCAGCAAGCCGCCCTGGTTGGCCAAGCTTGCTTCCGCCCCGGCGAAGCCAAAAACACCTACGGCACGGGCTGTTTCCTATTAATGAACATCGGCGGGCGCCCTGTGGCTTCGCAGCACGGATTGCTGACCACCGTGGCTTATCGGTTTAGCCGCCAGCCCGCCGTCTACGCCCTCGAGGGCAGTGTGGCCGTCGCCGGAGCCTTAGTGCAGTGGCTCCGCGACAAGCTAGGAATCATCGGCGCGAGCTCCGAGATCGAGGCGCTGGCGCGCACGGTGGAGGACAACGGCGGCGTCTACTTCGTACCAGCCTTCTCGGGTCTCTACGCGCCCTATTGGAACAGCGGCGCTCGTGGCCTCATTGCCGGCCTCACTGCCTACGCTAACAAGGCCCATTTGGCGCGCGCGGTACTCGAAGCTACGGCGTTCCAGACGCGCGAGGTCGTGGAAGCAATGGAGAAGGACTCCGGAGTTCGGCTGCAGAGCCTGCGGGTGGACGGTGGCATGGTTCTGAACCACCTCCTGATGCAGTTTCAGGCGGACATCCTCGGCCGGCCGGTGGTCCGCCCCGCTATGCTTGAAACCACTGCCCTGGGAGCCGCCTACGCCGCCGGCCTTGCCACCGGGTTCTTCTCCGATATGGATGAGCTGCGGCAAAACGGGGCCGTCGATCACACTTGGGTGCCGCAGCTCGACCCGGCCCAGCGCGAAGAGAAGTATCGCCTGTGGAAGAAGGCTGTGGCGCGATCCCTGGATTGGATTGATTAGGGGATTAGCGGCCTTGGGGCCGCTCGCTGGGCCCTGAAGGGTCCCGGCAGGCGCCCTCGGTGCAAAACGCTACCCCACGCTCTCCAGGGAACCCGCAACTTTTTCTCCCCTGCTGTGTTTGCACCGGTGAAGGCAGTTGAATTCTTAGCTGAGGCAGGTGCTTATGGCTCGCACATATAAATACATTATCTGGGCAGGGCTGATGGCCTTGCTCGTCCTGGGGACAGGAGCGGCCTATCTTCAGGCGCGAGAGTGGGACGGGTGGCGTGATCGTCTTCAGGACCGGCGCGACCTTCGCCGCGACACGCGCGATATTCGCGCCCATCGTCGCGACATTATCCGCGACCGGCGCGACCTCCGGCGGGACTACCGGTTTGGCGCCTCCCCACGCGACATCGCTCGCGACCGCTGGGATCTCCGTCGTGATCAGCGCGATTTACGGCAGGACCTCCGCGACCGTCGCCAGGACCGCCGGGACCTGTGGCGCGACCGTCATGCGTTCTAGTGGCAGGCCAGGCGCAAGCTCGGCTCCCCTCTAGCCATGCTCCTCCCGCTGAACCACCCGGGGGGCACGCTGGTTGTGCCCCCCGTCTTTTCACTGGGTAGCGCAATCACGAATTTTCCCAGACGGCGTCACCCGCAGCGACGAGCGGGGTGCCACGGTTGGAGAATCGCGGCGAACCCTCTGGCCGAGCACTCCAACCACCTAGCCTCGCCCTCCACCCGCGATTCCCCTTGCTGGCAAAGAGCGGAAGGGCCAAGGCGACCTTATATTTTTTCGCAGCCGTTCAGCCACGCTGCCCACCTTTGAAATACGCGCTTTCCGATGGCTTGGAGCGTAGGCAAATGGATCGCGGCTTGGCGGCGAACCTCCTCCGCGTTCATTCCCTCTTCCTTCAGTTCGTCCGTAAACGTTCGGAGCATGCTCTCGAGAATCTCCGGCACCACCTCCATGTGAAAAAGAAATCCATAGGCACATTTACCGTAGCGGAAGGCCTGGCACGCGGTGAGGCTGGATGAAGCCAGAGTGACGGCGCCCCTCGGTACATCAAACACATCACCGTGCCAGTGGTAAGCGGCGAAAGTTTGATCGAGGCCTTTCAGAAGAGGGTCGCCCACGGCTGCTTCCGTCAGGGTATCGGATGCCATCCGATTTCCTTCTGCCGCCCTTTTCTCACCTTAGCGCCCAGCGCAGCGGCTAGCAATTGGCTACCCAGGCAGACACCGAGAAGGGGCTTGGACTCGCGCAAGGCGGATGCAATCAGACTCATCTCGTCGCGCAAAAAGGGATAACGGTCATATTCGTAGACGCCCATCGGCCCGCCCATGATGACCAGCCCCTCCGCTCGGTTCAGGTCCTTTGGCACGGGCGCGCCGAGCCAGGTGAGCACGCTTTCTAAGGCGTATCCTCGTGAGCGAAGCGCTTCGGCGATCAACCCCGGCTCCTCGCATTCTGCATGCTGCACGACAACCACTCTCTTCATGCCGGGCCTCGCGGGTTGTGGGCGCTCTCGCCCTGGTTCGATTTCGTGGGGAACGATCCCCCCACTCAGAAATCTCCGTCTTTGACGTAAGGCTGGCTCCAGAGTGTGACCTGGAGAATGACGGACTTAATCCAGGCCTGGTGCATCTTTTCCACCTCGTCGGCGGCATGCCCTTTCTTACCCAGGAACGGCTTCAGGGTGTAGGTAATCGGATAGATGAGAGTCGGCAGATAGCGATAGTGGATGTTTTCCACCGAGTCGACGCCGTCCGTCTGGTTCTTAGCACTGCGGTGGTGCCGAAGCCCAATCTCATATTGGTAATCTAGCCACTTCTGGTCGTATTGGGCAGCTGCGGTATCGAGGATCCATTGCCCAAAGCGCTTGCGGACGGCTGCCAGGTACTCCGCGTCGGGTTGGCCGTCCGTCTTTCGCGTGAAGTAATGGAGCAGGTGCGGGTGAGAGCCCACAAAGCCGTACCAAACGTCCAGCACCTGCTCGACTTGGTCCTTTAACACCTCGCCGGACAGGCGCAGATATTTCACATCCTCGTCGGTAAAAAGCACCGTTTGCTTCAGCAGCTCCAATTCCTGAAGCGTGATCGGCGATTTGTGAACAACGTCAGTCCCATAGGTATAACCCGGGATGTGTCCGGGAGCGGCAGTTTGACTCATGATGGTCCTCCTTCTGAGCGATGATAGAGGGTGCAAAAGTCTGGGCTTCGCCGCCGGGGGCTTATGCGAGGCTGCGCTCGGCGAAGCAGCTTGGTGATCCGGGCATTCCAGCCGCAAATGCCGGTCGCCGAAGGGCGCATCCACGAAATCACAGTGGTGCGGCCTTTCGGGATCGGCGTGCACATGGGGCCGAAAGAAACGGCACGTGACGCACATGCGGGAAACCGGAATCTGCCCCTGTTCCTGCATGTGGCGAATCATCTTGACGAGCGCACGCAGGAAAACAGCCTGCTCTTCGGGCGAGAGTGTCTGCGTGGCTGCCAACAGAAAGTCAGACCAGAGTGCCGCTCGCCGGGCAGCGCGCCTCCCCTTGCTGGTCAGGCGCAGAAGAACCGCCCGGGCGTCCTCGGCATCCCTTTGCTTCGCCACCAGATGCTTGGCCATCAGCGTGGCTACCGCATCGCTCGCCGTAGCCGTCGTGACGGCCAGGGCTTCGGCTGCCTCGGAGACGGTCGTCTTCGCGCCTTGAGCTTCCCGCGTTCGGAGGACGACCAGAATTTGTGCCTGCGTCGGCGTCAGGCCCCGCTGGCCCGCCCGCTGCCAGGCCTGGCTGCGGATGGCAAGGCTGATCTTGTGCAGCCCCGTCGTGATGTGTTGCGCCGGGGGCAGCAGCTCCAGTTCGAGGGCAGGGGCGGGGGACCTCATAATAGTTAGGACTCCTAAGTATAATCCCGCCTCTCGACCCCGTCAAGGTCTTGGGGCCTCCGTAGCCTCTTGACACCGCGCGGAGGCGGTGTATCTTCCCTATTGCCCCCTGCCCCGGTTCAGCCGTCCAATGCCGCACCGACCCCTGAGCAAGGACAGTCCGAAAGCGTTGCCCGCCCAGACCCACTTCAAGTCTGCCTGGCTCCCGTGCAGCCGGCTGCTATGCAAGACAGGAATTTTTACGAACAAAGCCGTAATGTCATTTAGAATCAAGCGAATACAAAACCACGTCGAATTGGTACTGATTTCGACCTTTGCTGCCATGGCGACAAGCGTTTCTCGGCTGGTCAGGCAACCTTGAACGTTTTCACAAACAAAGCCGTAATGTTTCCTGGAATCAATGGGATACAAAATAACGTAGAATTTCCGGCCTTCCAGGAAAAGGCGGCTCCAGGTATGTCACCAAGGCAAAGGGGGCAGTGTCGAAGCGCCGCGTGAGGCAAAAAGGCTGGGGGAGCAACCCTCTTGATCGTGGCCGGAATGAGCGAGGCACACTGGCTATGAAGCTACTCCCGAGTGACCTCGGTTACGCCCAGCGCACGCTGCGCAGAAGCCAGGATTGGCCTTACTCGCTGTCTCGGCGCTGGCTTTGGGGATCGGCACCCATGCGGCCATGTTCAGCGTGGTGAACGCTGTGCTGCTGCGTCCCCTGCCGTTTCGCGATCCGGCCGGCTAGTGAAGATTGACGGCATCCCTGCTATTGATTTCACTGGGCCCCGGGATCGCGTGCTGGGCTGGCAGGATTGGGTCGGCAGAACGCGGACACTCGAAGACATCAGCGTCTACGAGCAGGGTAGTGTGAGCCTGGCCGGCGACCCGCCGGAACACCTGCCCGCCGCGGTTTCTTCCGTTTGCTTGGCGTGGGCCCGGTGCGCGGTCGGACCCTCCTTCCAGGCGACGACTCGCCGGGGCAGGCCGTGCCGGTGATCAGCTACGACCTGCGGCTGGGGCATTTGACCGCCGACCCTGCGATCGTCGGCAAGAAGGTGGAGCTGGCTGGCCAGCCCTTTACCGTGATGGGTGTCATGCCGCCGGGATTCGAGTTTCCCGGCGACACGCAGCTGTGGATTCCGCAAGTGCTCAATCGGCAGCAGAACCTGTTCGACGAAGGGGCCCTTGTGTATCAGCAAGTCGCGTGCTTGCGGTCTACTCGCCAGAGTTCTGGCGCCTAAGGGTGAGAAATAAGGGCAGAAGTTCGCCGATCCCAAGTTGTTCGGCGCGCGCGCTGGGCTTGAGTCCGAGCGACCCGAGCGCGTTCTGTACACGGGTGCGCGAGTACAGCGGCCCGAGATTGTTGAGCAAGGTCTTTCGCTTCTGCGCGAAGCAAAGTTGGACAAACTCCAGAAAGGCGGATTCCTGCTCGGGTGTCATGACCGCTTCGGCGAGGGCGCCGCGCCGGCTGGCTGAGCCCGCGCGGGGCCCGGAAAGAATACGGAATGTGACCAGTGCTGACTGGACCTTCGGCGGTGGCGTAAAAGCGCCGGGGGGTACGCGCAGGACCAGGGTGGGCTGCGAGTACCATTGCGCGAGAACGCTCAGATAGCCGTACGGCCGCGACCCGGGTTGCGCCACCACGCGCTCGGCCACTTCCCATTGCATCAGCAAGCCCATCGCCCGGATGCATCGGTGGAAACGAAACAGGTGATGGAGGATAGGAGAGGTGATGTAATAAGGCAGGTTGCCGAAGACGAAGCAGGTGGAGACGCCATAACGCTCGCACAGTGCTGCCAGGTCAACCTTTAGAATGTCGGCGTGTAGGATTGGCGCCCGTCCTGCGAACCGGCGCTCGAGTTCGGCGACCAGCTGGGAATCGAGCTCGATCCCCACGACTTGCTTGGCGTGCTGTAAGAGCAAACTGGTCATCGCGCCGCGTCCCGGACCGATTTCTACCACGAGGTCATCGGCGCGCAGGTCTAAGGCAGAGACGATACGTTCGCCGAAGCGCAGGTCCGCCAGGAAGTGCTGGCCGAGCTTGGGCGGTTTGGGATGGTGGCTCAAGGTCCGAAGGATGTGCCCCCTCTCGCGGCCCAGCAGCGTGCCAGTGCCATTGCCTGGTGGCGCGCTCGGTTGCAGAGCGGGAGAGCCCAGCTTGTATTGTCAATCACTTATCCGGGTCGTTTTATCAAATCTCACAGGGCGGCAGGCCGGAGCCGGTGGATCTTCCGCCTATCTATTACAGCGTATGGAAAGTAAACGATCGATACCGGGCCGCGTTTCTGTGTTATTGTTGCGCTGCAAGAACCTCGAGGGGGACCGGGAGTCTGCGAAAAGACTCCCCGATGACGCGATGGTACTGCCTGGCTTCGCATGGACTCTGGCGAGTGGAGGCTGCCTTGAACTACTACGGTGATGTCCTTCGCGTGTGGAGTAAAATCCTTCGAGGCCAGAAGCCCTTCCTCTCGATCGAGATCACGAAGGAGTGCCCGCTCCGATGTCCCGGCTGTTACGCCTACGAGCCCCAACACCTCGGTTCGGCAGGACCACTGCGGCAGCTCGCCGATCTGAAGGGTGACGCGCTGATCGCAGGCGTCTTGGGCGTGGTCCGCCGGTACCGGCCGTTACACCTCTCGATCGTAGGCGGCGAGCCTCTGGTGCGCTACCGGGAACTGGAGGTCTTGCTGCCAGAGCTTTGCCAGATGGGGATCGAGGTACAACTGGTTACCAGCGCCGTCCGCCCTATTCCGTTGGCCTGGAACCGCTACAGCAAGCTCCGCCTGGTCGTCTCCGTGGACGGCCTGGCACCCGAGCACGACCGCCGGCGCGCCCCGGCCACTTACGATCGCATCCTGAAGCATATCGCCGGCCACCGCATCAATGTTCACTGCACGGTGACGCGGCAACTCCTCCAGCGCCGGGACTATCTCGAAGAGTTCGCCGCGTTTTGGTCCGAGCGCGAAGAAACTCGGAGAATCTGGTTCAGTCTTTACACGCCGCAAGAGGGAGAGCAGAGTGCCGAACGGCTGACCGCGCGCGACCGCCAGCAGGTGCTCGAGGGTTTGCTGCGGCTGCGCCCAAGGTTCCCTAAGGTCGAAATTCCCGACCGCGTGCTGGATGGCTACTATCACCCGCCCGCGTCGCCCGCGGGATGCATCTTTGCCCAGCTCACCCGCTGCCTCTCCGCGGATCTCAAGACGACCATTGGCCCCTGCCAGTTTGGCGGCCGCCCCGTCTGCACGGAGTGCGGCTGCATTGCTTCGGCCGCGTTCGCCTCCGTTGCCAAGTACAGGCTGGCGGGTTTGGTACAGATATCCAGCCTGTTCGCCGTTTCTAGCCACATCGGCAAACAGGTAGGGCATCTTACAGCTCACAGCTGAACCGTGAATGAAAGGTGCGCGAGCGGCGATACCCCGCGCGCAGATCCGAGGCATAGAATCGCGATGCTCCCCGGACCCTTGCCCACGGTGCTATCCCGTAATAGGATGTTGCCTGCCTGATGCCTGATCACTTCTCAATTTTAGGGAGGATGATGCGATGAACCGAGGGCGAGTTTCGCGCCGGGAGTTCATACGCCGCTCGGCCGGCACTGCTCTGGCCGCACCCGCTGTTCTGCTGGATCCGGCTGCTTATGGCTCGACCGCTCATGGGCTGGCCTCACCGCCGAAGCCGGTACCGCCTAGCGATCGGGTTCGCTTTGGCGTGATCGGTGTGGGAATGCGGGGCTTCAGCCTACTGCGCACGGCGCTCGAATTGCCCGGCGTCGAATGCGTTGCCGCCTGCGACCTCTACGACGGCCGGCAGAGGCTAGCTCAGGAGGTGGTGGATAAGCCGATTCCCGTGACGCGGCAATACCGAGAGCTGCTGGACAACAAGGACATCGATTGCCTTATCGCCGCCGTCCCCGACCACTGGCATAAGCAAATCGTGGTGGATTGTTGCAATGCTGGCAAGGACGTCTACTGTGAGAAGCCGATGACTCACCACCTCAGTGAAGGCTTCGAGATGATCGAGGCCGAGCGGAAAAATGGCCGCATCGTGCAGATCGGTAGCCAGCGGCGCAGTTCGGTAGTGTATGCCAAAGCTAAGGAACTCTACGCGCAGGGCGCGATCGGAGAAGTCTGCCTGGTGGAGGCGGTCATGGGCCGCAACGATCCCTGTGGTGCGTGGCAGTACGCGGTGCCCCCTGATCTTTCGCCGCAGACGCTCGATTGGGAAACTTGGCTGGGCTCGGCACCCAAGCGTCCGTTCGACCCACTGCGCTGGACGCGCTGGCGGTGCTATCAAGACTATGGCGAAGGTATCCCCGGCGACCTCTTCGTCCACCTGCTCACCGGCATCCACTTCATCGCCGGTATCACCACGCCACCGGAACGCGCCTTCTCGAGGGGAGGCCTGGTGAGGTGGAAGGACGGCCGTGACGTTCCTGACTTCATGACCACTCTTTATTCCTACCCTAACTTCCAGGTGACCGTCCGCGTAACCCTCAACACCGAAACTCAGGAATATACCCAGTTCCTGGGCACCGGGGGAATCATGCGAGTGCGCGAAAATGACGTGCGGGTCTATGCCCAAGACGGCAAAGACCATGAACCCTGTGCTCCTGGGTGGCCGAAGAAGATGAAGGCCGAATACGTGGAGAAATGGCATCGGGAGAACGATCCCAGGCCTGGATCGCAGCAAGCCGTCGCCGACCTGAGGTTCAACGCTCCGCCCGCCTACGACGCGGATCGCGATCACCTCTGGAATTTCTTCCAGTCGGTGCGCACCCGCCAGCCGTCGGTGGAGGATGCCACGTTCGGCAACAACACCGCGATTGCTTGCCACATGGCCAACTTCTCCTACTTCCAGCAAACCGTTGCGGTGTGGGACGCTGCAGCCAAGAAGATTAAGGGCTGAGAGCGCCCGCCCCTACGGAGGCTGCGGGGATCCGATAACGTAAGCGGCGCCTCCCCGCGCCTGGGCCTCGGGGGCGAGAGTCGCGTGGGCGCGGGGATAATTTTCGCCGCTTTGTGAGTTTTGTTTTAAGCCCTGCCGTTCGCGGCTGTCCAATTGATTCTCCTTATGCGACTCATGCGGGCACGCATCCCGTCCTTGTGCCCCCAACAGTGTGTTCGTCGGGCAGCATAGAGCGAGGTGGAGCAGGATTGAGCGGCTGAGCCATGCGCGCCGTGGTGCAACGCGTGAAGCGGGCTGAAGTTCGAGTGGGGACTGAAGTGGTGGGACGCGTCGGTCCAGGGCTGGTGGTGTTGCTAGGGATTGGTTCCGGCGACACGCAGGAGACCGCCAGAACGATGGCGGAGAAAATCGTCAACCTGCGTGTCTTTGACGACGCCGCGGGACGTATGAACCGGTCGATTGTTGAAGCGGGTCTCCCTGCGGAACGCCGGGCGCCTTCCGGTGCCGAGGGCGCAGCGCCGGGCATCCTTTGTGTCTCACAGTTCACGCTCTACGGAGACTGCCGCAAGGGGCGCCGCCCCAGTTTCGACCGGGCCGCGGCTCCCGAAGCCGCGCGGTCGCTCTATCAGGCCTTCCTCGAATCGCTGCGCGAGCTGCTGCGTCACACGGTGCTGTGCGTTGCGAGCGGCCGGTTCCAGGCGATGATGGAGGTCGAGCTAGTGAACGACGGCCCGGTGACGCTGCTGCTCGACTCGGAGAAGGCGTTCTAACCCGTAGGAGCTCTCTGACCCCGGGGGCCTTGCTACGACCCCCAGGTCACCACTCGCAGCGTCCCAAGCAAACCCAGCGCTACAACCTGAGGTGACGTCGGAAGAGGACCTGCACGCGTTCCCGCCATTGATCGTTCAGGCCAACCTGCACCACCTCAATCGAGGGGTCTAGATAGCGGATGAGATTGGTATAAGTGGAATGATAACGCAGCCCCGGGCAGACGAAATAGAGCACCGGCGGCTGGGGAGAGAGCTGGAGACCAGGAAAGTATCCGAAGGTGGGAAACTGGCCCCGCTCATTTAACCATCGGACGCGCAGCCAATAGTCAAGCCCCTGCAGAGGTAGGTTCAAGTCTTCCGAAACTTTAACCTCGATCACCGCCAGCCGACCATCGCGCCTCACCGCAAGGATGTCCACGACCCCGCGGTCATTACCGGCAAAGGCCGGCACTTGCGGATAAACAAACTCCGGATGCAACGCTGGATCGACGCGCGTGATGTCGCGCACCAGGAGGCTCTCGAGCCAGCGCTCAGATTGCAGGCGATAGAGTTCGTGGGCCGGATTGCCGCCAGCACGGCGAACCGTGATAACTTCGTTCAGAAGGGTTGCCCAGTTTTCGCGATTCGAGGCATCCAGCCGGCGGATCCCGTCTTTCGAGCCTTCTACGCCGAAGTAAAGGCAAGGAGCCACCTGGCCTCGTAACTGCGCTATCTGCAGGCCTTGCACGCGCAGCGCGAGGTCAGTGCCCGAAGGCTCAGGGACTACGTCGACCCTCTCGCGGGCTTCGCCCAGGAGGTCTTCGAGCAGGGGGCGGTGCCTTTCCATCAAGGCTTCAGTTCGCCGGCGGGGCGCGAGGCGCGTCTCTAGGTTGCCGAAATCGCGCAGGTCTACAGGCACCAGCTCGTCCGAAGGGGTTGAAGCATCCCAGGGAATGATCTCGATCTGCAAGGCACGGCGGTTGAGATACGCCGCGCGGTGCGCGGAGAGATCAACCGCCGCGCGCGGCAGAAAGAGTCTAAGGCCGCCAACCACGAGGCCAGAAGTCTCCTGGCGAAGCCAGTCCAGCCAGATCAAGGCGTACGCCAGCGCGGCATCTGCAGCTCCCGGTACTTCCTTCTCGCCCAACCCGAGAAAAGCCCACGCCGAGGTGCCGCGGCGCGCCAGCCCTCGCGTATACCAAGCGGAGAATGAGTGTTCGCGATCTGAGCGATGACTGACACGTTCGAACCGCCATCCCGGATAGGCGCTGCGAAGGCGTGCCAGAAGCGCGCGGCTGAGCTCCGATCGGGAAGTGGCGAGCGCAGCTCTGCCGGAGCCGGCAGGCTCCTCGAACTCGCCGAACTCGATGGCGGTGAGCGCCCGGCTTCCGGGCTTGGAGACGAACACCCCTAGCCGTGAACCATCGCGGTAAGCGATGTCATCAACCCGTAAGATGAGGGACTGCCCGGGCTGCCAGATTTCCAGCACCAACTTCCCGAATTCTATGGTCAGGCGCCACTGGGCGCTCGCCAGGTCGACAGAGGGCCATCCATCGCCCAGAGAGACGGATGGCCGCCTGAGCGATTGCACGAAAGCTTCGATCTCGCGCCGGGTTTGTTCGAGCAGGAGTGCGGGGCGTGGCAACCGCATGATAGCTGCCTGGCATTATACCTGTTGCCCGATAGCCGCGGGGAGAAGGCCGCTTTAGGCGCGTACCATCTCTCCCGGATGTCCTGCCGCCCAACACCCGACGCCTAACGGGGACAGGCTGGAGCGGCAAGTTCGCGGGGTGCGTCCGCCGGGGCGGATGCCGGCTCGCCCTCCTTGGGCCAAATGGCGAGCAACAACACCCGCCGCTGCGGCGTAATATGGATGTAGAAGACGCGGTTGCAGTTCTCCACCTCATAAAAGTCCTTGCGACGCGGGTCAGGGCGCGCCGGGGCTCCGCGTTCAAGCAGGACGCGCAGCGCCTCCACGGACTCGGGAGCGTGATGGCGCAAGTCTTCGATCCGGGGGCTTTGACCTAACTGCAAGACCATGAGCAACCGCCTTTCACTGTGTGTGCTTCATGCCCTTTATACGCGTTTCAGCACTACGAAGTTTCAAATTGTTCCTTGGGCTGAACGCTTCATTGGCATGCCTTTATGCACCAGCTTAGACGGAGGCCTGGCGAAAAGGTTAGGGGCGCGTTTGGTTTCGCGGCATCTTGCCGGGTTTCAGAAAGTGTGAAGCTGGTAACAGGTAGATCGAAGAATGATCGAGCGGTCGGGTGAACTTCAGTTAAAATATCTAGTTAAATGTCCAACAGCTAGAAAGACTAAAGCAAGGCGGCTGCCAGGGCTCCATAGCGTGGCCCGACCCTCCGGGGAAGCTTTATACACGGGAAAGAGAGGAGGAACGAACCGGTGGTTCGCGATACGTTGGTTTGCTTGCTGGCCGGTGGCGCTGGAGAGCGCCTGTTCCCCCTCACGCGCGATCGCGCGAAGCCGGCCGTGCCCTTTGGGGGAGTCTACCGGATCGTGGATATTACTCTTTCGAACTGCGTAAACTCCGACCTGCGCCGCATCTTTGTGCTGACCCAGTACAAAGCGCTTTCGCTCAACCGCCATCTGCGCGAGGGGTGGAGTATCGTGGCACACGAGCTGGGAGAGTTTGTGCAGGTGCTGCCGCCCATGAAGCGGGTGAGCGACCAATGGTACCAAGGCACAGCAGATGCGGTCTACCAGAACCTCTATTCCATCGGCAGCGAGCCCTGCAAGTATGTGCTGATCCTCTCGGGCGATCACGTTTACAAGATGAATTACCAACGAATGCTACGGCAGCACATCGACTCGGGTGCCGGCGTCACGATTGGCACGATTGAGTTCGACCGGTCGCAGGCCTCACAGTTTGGCGTTGTCGAGTTGGACGCTAACGGAAGGATCGTAGGCTGGCAGGAGAAGCCTGCCGATCCGAAGCCCTCACCCCACGATCCCAATAAATGCCACGTCTCAATGGGGATTTACTGCTTCAACCGCGATTTGCTGATCAAGATCTTGATCGAAGACGCCGAAAATCCCCATTCGAGCCACGACTTTGGCAAGGATGTTATTCCGCGGCTCATCGAGTCCAACATGGCGCCCGTCTATTCATTCAATTTTGTCGACGAAAACAAGAAGCAGGCTCAGTACTGGCGCGACGTGGGGACCATTGCCGCCTACTACGAGGCGAACATGGACCTGGTGGCAGTTTCGCCAGTGTTCAACCTTTACGACCGCGAATGGCCCATCCGCACCTACCAGCGGCAGTATCCCCCTGCCAAGTTCGTCTTCGCGATGGAAGGTAAACGCATGGGTATTGCCCTGGATTCGATCGTTTCCATGGGCTGCATTATTTCCGGCGGGCGCGTGACCAACTCCGTTCTGGCACCGGACGTGCGAATCAACAGCTACTCCGAGGTGGAAAACTCCATCCTGTTCTCCCACGTCGACATCGGCCGCTACGCGCGCATTCGTCGGGCCATCATCGATCGTCACATACGCATTCCTGAGAGGACTGAAATCGGCTTTGACCTGGAGGCGGACCGCAAGAAGTATCACGTCACCGACGAAGGCATTGTGGTGGTGGTGCCCGAGCAGCGGATGTTCGAAGAGCCGGAGTAGCCTGGGTCCTGCGCGGGGGCGGGTAACGTCCGGGGGGCCGTAGCAGGCTCGACTCAGGATAGCTCCACAAACTTTCTATAGGCTGGTCCTCATGGCGGAAATCGACCTGATCACGGCGCGCGAGATTTTAGATTCGCGCGGCAATCCTACTGTTGAGGCGGACGTTCATTTGCGCGACGGAGCCTTTGGACGTGCCGCCGTCCCCTCGGGAGCTTCGACCGGCGAGCACGAAGCTGTTGAACTCCGCGACGGCGACAAGAAGCGTTTCTTCGGCAAGGGTGTTTCCGAAGCGGTCGAAAACATCCACTCGCTGATCGCCCGCGAGCTCGGGGGGCGCGATGCAAGCCAGCAGTCGCGCATCGATGAGCTGCTGATTGCACTAGATGGTACCCCCAACAAGAGCAAGCTGGGGGCTAACGCCATCCTCGCTGTTTCGATGGCCGTCTGCCGCGCCGCCGCGCGATCGGCCGGTATGCCGCTGTATCGCTACTTGGGAGGGCTAGGTGCGCGACGTCTTCCGGTGCCCATGATGAACATTCTCAACGGCGGCGTGCATGCGGACAACAACCTCGATTTCCAGGAGTTTATGATCATGCCGGTGGGCGCGCCCAAATTTTCCGAGGCGCTGCGCATGGGCGTGGAGACCTTTCACACTCTGAAGAAGGTGCTGCACGAAAGGGGTTACAGTACGGCCGTGGGCGACGAAGGCGGATTCGCACCGAGCCTCAAATCCAATGTCGAAGCCATCGAGCTGATCCTGGAAGCCATCGAGGACGCGGGGTACTCCCCAGGGCACGACATTGCCCTGGCTCTCGACCCGGCGTCGAGTGAGCTGTACGAAGGCGGCAAATACGTCTTCTTTAAATCAGACCAGTCGCGCAAATCAGCGGACGAAATGATCCGCCTTTACGCGGATTGGGTGCGGCAGTATCCGATTGTTTCCATCGAGGATGGCCTGGCGCAGGACGACTGGGAGGGCTGGAAGGCCTTGACACAGGAGCTCGGCAGCAAGGTGCAATTGGTGGGCGATGACCTGTTTGTGACGAATGCGGAGCGTCTGGAACGCGGTATCCAGGAGGGCATCGCCAACTCGATTCTGATCAAACTGAACCAGATCGGGACGGTGACGGAAACCATTGCCGCGGTCGAGCTGGCCCGTCAGCACGGCTACACGTCCGTCATCTCGCACCGCTCGGGAGAAACCGAGGACACTTTCATTGCCGACTTCGCTGTGGGTCTAAACACCGGACAAATCAAGACGGGCTCTGCCAGCCGCACCGACCGGGTGGCCAAGTACAACCAGCTGTTGCGCATCGAGGAAGAGCTGGGAGAAGCAGCAGAATTCCCAGGGAGAGCAGCAGTGAAGAATGCGCGAGCTGATTTCGCCCGCGGGATGAAGGCATAGGGTGTATTCAGCCAAGCCCCGGGTCGCGGACACCAAACCTCGGCGGGCCGTTGAAGCTCCGGGCGCGCCTGCCCCAGGGGTGCGGCCGCCAGCCTTTCAGCCTATTCTCTGCTTCCGGCGCTTGCCTTGCCCTGATTGGCCACCGCCTCGATCGCCTGCCGCACGCGCTCCGGATCACCGAGGTAGTAGCTCCGCAAAGGGTGCAAGTGGTCGTCCAGTTCGTAGACGAGGGGCAGGCCGGTGGGGATATTCAGTTCCACAATGGCCTCGTCCGAGACGTCATCCAGGTATTTCACCAGCGCCCGCAAGCTGTTTCCGTGCGCCACGATCAGCACGCGCTGGCCCGATCGGACGGCAGGAGCGATCACGTTCTGCCAGCATGGCAAGACGCGCGCCACCGTATCCTCCAGGGACTCCGTAAGCGGCAATTGTTCCTTAGCGAGGGCTCGGTAGCGGGGATCGCGTCCAGGATAACGAGGGTCGCTCTCGCTCAGCGCCGGAGGGCGGACGTTGTAGCTGCGGCGCCATATTTTCACCTGCTCCTCGCCGTACTTCGCCGCGGTCTCGGACTTGTTGAGGCCCTGCAAAGCGCCATAATGCCGCTCATTCAATCGCCAGTCAACGATGACGGGAATCCACATGAGGTCCATTTCGTCAAGCACGATCCAAAGGGTGCGGATAGCTCGCTTGAGAACAGAGGTATAGGCCACGCCGAAACCGAAGCCCTGTTGCTTCAGAACGCGGCCGGCCTCGTGCGCCTCCTCCTTGCCGCGAGCAGACAAGTCCACGTCCGTCCAGCCGGTGAAGAGATTCGCCTTGTTCCACTCGCTTTCGCCGTGCCGTAGCAAGACCAGCGTATGCATTGTCCGCTCCTGGTATCGGAAAATAGGCCCGCGGCCAATTCACCACTCTAACATCCTAGATTTTGCGACCGCCAGGCAAATCGACGAGCTTCAAGACTTTTTGACAAAGCCTTTCTCTTCCTCCTACACTGAATCGATGGGTCGGTCCGCACGCCCGGCAACTGAGTGATAAAGGACAACGACGCATGAAGCCTCTCATCAAGACACGGCTTTTCACTCCGGGTCCCACGCCCCTGCTACTAGAGGCCCAGGCACGCGCCCTGGCCAGCAATTTCAATCACCGCACCGAGGAGTTTCGCCGGCTGGTGCGTGAGACAATCGAGCACCTGCGCTACTTCTTTAATACGCAGAACGATGTGCTCCTTTTTGCCAGCTCGGGAACTGGAGCCATGGAAGGAGCGGTTACAAACCTGCTCTCCCCCGGCGACCGTGTCCTGGTGGGCACGGCGGGCAAATTCGGGGAACGCTGGGTCGGTTTGGCCGAAGCCTACGGCATGCAGGTTAGCAAGGTCGAGGCACCGTACGGGCATCCTCTGGACATAGAGGAAATGCGCCGGCAGATCGAGTCCGCTGGACCCTTTCGCGCTGTTTTCGTTCAGGCTACCGAGACTTCCACGGGAGTCACGCATGACGTCAAAGCTCTGGGGGAGATGGTACGCTCGTTGCCCGAAACGTGCCTGATCGTCGACGCCATTACCGGCCTGGGGACCATGGACCTGCGGCCGGATGAATGGGGCTTGGATGTAGTGATCGGTGGCTCCCAGAAGGCGACGATGATTGCGCCCGGCCTCGCATTCGCCAGTGTCAGTGACAAGGCTTGGAAACAGATCGAACGCGCCAGGTGCCCCCGCTTCTACTTCGACTTCGCCAAGGAACGCAAGAGCCTGGCCAAAGGCGAGTCCAGCTACACGCCGGCCATCACGCTGCTGGTCAGTCTGCACGCCGCCCTCGAGTATTTGCGAGCGTTCGGACGCGAGAACCTCATCGCCAACGCGGCATTGCTGGCGGAAGCCGCACGCCAAGCAGTCAAAGCACTAGGACTGAAGCTCTTCGCCCAGCATTCGCCCTCGAACGCCGTCACCGCCGTGTGCGCACCGCAGGGCATGGATTCGGGCGCCATCATCAAGGCGATGCGCGAGCGCTTCGGAGCCGTCGTAGCCAATGGGCAAGGCTCGATGAAGGGGAAGATTTTCCGCCTCGCTCATCTCGGTTACTACGACGCCTGTGACCTTTTCTCCGCGATCGCTTGCCTGGAGGTCGTGCTGGCTCAGCTGGGATGTTCCATTGAGCTCGGCCGCGGCGTCGCAGCCGCGCAAGAGACTTACCTGCGCCTGCAATCGCCGGCGCTGGCCAGTGTGACCGCTTGAAACCATGAAAATTCTTATAGCAGACGATATTTCCGAGCGGAGCATCAGTCTGCTGCAGGGAGAGCCCTCCTGGCAGGTTGTATATCTCCCTGGCTCGGCGGGCCAGTCGCTGGAGGAGGAGATCCGCGACGCCGATGCCCTGATTGTTCGCAGTGCCACCAAAGTCACCGCTGATCTTCTCGAGCGGGCAGCACAACTGCGGGTGATTGGCAGAGCCGGGGTAGGGGTGGACAATGTCGACCTGGAAGCGGCCACGCTCCGCGGCGTCGTGGTGATGAACACACCGGGGGGCAACGCGACCAGCGTTGCGGAACACACCCTCGCCTTGCTGCTGGCGCTGGCCCGGTCGATTCCGCTGGCTGATAGCCAGCTGAAACAAGGCCGCTGGGAGAAGAAAAACCTTGTGGGCATCGAGCTGAGGGGCAAGACCCTGGGCTTAATCGGCTTGGGTAATATTGGAGCCGAAGTGGCTCGTCTGGCCCACGCCTTCCAGATGGAAGTCCTCGCCTACGATCCCTATGTGCCAGCGCTACTGGCCGCGGAGCGTAACGTGAAGCTGGTGGGGCTCGAGGAGCTGCTAGGCGGCAGCGACTTTATCAGCCTGCACGCTTCGGCCACCCGCGAAACGCATCACTTGCTGAACGCCCGGACGCTGGCTAGGACGCGACCCGGGGTCCGCATCGTCAACTGTGCGCGAGGCGAGCTGATCAAGGAGGATGACCTCCTGGCCGCGCTGGAGAGCGGCCAGGTGGCCGGCGCCGCGCTGGACGTCTTCGAGGTCGAGCCCCCCAAGGACCCGCGGCTGGTCCGCCATCCTAACGTGATCGCTACCCCTCACATCGCCGGATCGACCGAGGAGGCGCAGGAGATTGTCGGCATTCGCATCGCCGAGCAGGTGCGCGACTTTCTCATGACGGGCATCGCCCGCCACGCTGTCAATATGCCGTCTCTCTCTCCCGAGGAATACAAGAAGCTGCAGCCGTACCTGCAACTGGGTGAAAAGCTCGGGTCGTTCCTGGTGCAAGTGCTGGCCGGCGCACCCGAAGAAGTGCGCATCAGCTACGACGGCGGGCTGGCGGAGCTGAACACCCACCTGGTCAAGAACGCGGTGCTAAAGGGGATGCTGGGGCAAGTGCTTTCGGAAGAAGTCAACTTGGTGAATGCATCAACTCACGCGAAGCACCGCGGTATTGAGGTGGTGGAACTGCGCAGCGCTCGGCGGGCCGCTTATTCGAGCTCATTAGGCATCGCCTTGCGCTGTGCAACCGCTAGCGCATCCGTGTTGGGCATGGTGGGCCTGCGAAGCTCCTTACACATCCTCGGTATCAACGACATCGATATCGAAGCCCCGCTCCGCGGCATCATCCTGTATATTCGCAACCGCGACGTGCCGGGGGTCATCGGCCGGGTTGGAACGCTGCTTGGCAATCACAACATCAATATCGCTAACTTTGCCCTAGGGCGGAATCCAGAGTCACACGAAGCCATCGGATTAGTCAACGTCGACCAGCCGATTCCGGAGGCGGCGCAGCACGAAATCCGCGAGATTCCCGCGGTCGAGGACGTTCGGGTGATCACTGTCGACTGACGGAGAGCACCTCCTCCCATCCCTTACCACATCGGCCGATCAGCATGAGGGCCTGGGTCTTCAAGGTCAACACCAAGCGCGGCTGGGAATTCGACCGATACTTCCGCTCACGCGCCCGCCGGCCCTATCCCATGGGCAGCGCAGGGTGGATCCGCAGTGCCTTGAGCCTCCGCTATTTGCGCGAGCAGGTGCAGCGCGGCGACCTTTTCTTCTGCTACGAAGCGGATCGGAAGCGAGTGGTGGGATTGGCGCGGGCCGCGAGCGATGGGCGCGATCCCGAAGGCAAGGGAGCGCTAGTGCACTTCTGCCCGCCGCGTGAAGCCCTGCGCTTCGATCATCCGCTCCAGCGCCATCCTGACCTCGATCATGTCTTGGCGTTTACCCCCCAGCGCGGCCGCGGAACTATCCAGCCGCTCGACCGGGATGAGCTCGCCCACCTGCGCCGCCTTATCTGGCGCCGTAACCCGCAGCAGGGTTCCGCTGTCCGGCGATTCTTTGCATCTCCTGACGGGCTCTAACAGGGAAGAGTGAGGAAGCAGGTCGGCAGCCGACAAAGTTCGTCAGTCAGCGGTCCCAGCGGTCACTGCTGCGGAATAGCGGTTCGGTTCACAACAAACTAAAATATGAGCTGTGAGTCTTCTCTATGCGGAAGCAGCCCTCTTGGGTCTCGTGTTTGGGAGCTTCCTCAATGTCTGTATTGCTCGGCTGCCGTGCCATGAATCGATCGTGTCCCCACGCTCCCACTGCCGGGCGTGCGGAACGCGCATTTGCTGGTATGACAATATCCCCGTCCTCAGCTATATGCTGCTTGGCGGGCGCTGCCGGTTTTGCCGGGAGCGCATCTCCCTAATCTACCCGCTGGTGGAAGCGCTGACCGCGCTCGGGGTTGTCGCAGCGATGGCCGTTTACGGTCCTTCTCTGGAGTTCGTTAAGTGCACGCTGCTGATGATGCTTTTAGTGATTGTAATCTTCACGGACCTGCTGGAGCGTAGGATCCCCCACCCGGTAACGATCTTTGGCATTGCCGCGGGACTTGGATTCAGCTTCATCGTCCCCGTGGACAATCGGCCGCTCGAATGGGCGTTGCTTCATACGGGCGTCGTTCTTGAGGGAACCGTATCTTCGGTGGTGGGGGCCGTTGCCGGGGGCTTATTCGGCGCAGGGTTATTTTACTTCGTTGGCTGGCTATTCATCCATTTCCTGCATAAGGACGCCTTAGGCTTCGGTGACGTGATGCTGATGGGTCTTATCGGAACGTTCCTTGGAATACCGCTAACCTATCTCACAATTCTGATGGGATCACTCTTGGGAATCATAACCGCCGTCATACTAGCAGCAGTGGACAAACGCTTCCGAAGCGGCTACCACTGGCCTTACGGAAGCTTCCTCGGCACGGCAGCGATTTACGCCAGCCTCTTTGGCCAGCCGCTTCTCGATGCCTACCTTCGCTCATTCCACGGCACACCGTAGACCGGAGGTGGCCCACTCCCCGCAGGCATGCCTCGCCGCCTACCGACGTTTGGGATTCCACGAACGCAAAGCTCCGGGCACTCGCTAGTCCTCGGTGGCCCAGCAGAACGTCCCATCCGCTGGTTGCAACTAACCCGGGTGCAAAAACCGCACCAGGTTGCGGAAGAGCTTCAGTCCGTCCTGCGAGTAATGCACAGGCAGCGCGGCACGCTCTGGATGGGGCATCAAGCCCAGAACCAGGCCTGTTTGATCGGTAATGCCAGCAATGCCTGCCGGGGACCCGCTGGGGTTCTCAGGATAATGTATGGTGGGAGTCTGGCCTGCCGCATAGCGGAATACTACGTGGGAGTCGGCCAGGCTCTCAGCCGGACAGGCAAACGCGCGGCCCTCTCCGTGGGCGCTAGGCATCTCCAGGAACTCACCGGCAAGGCCTTCCGTCCACATGCACGGCGTGGCTGATACGTGCAGGCGCACCTTGCGGTCCTCGAAGTGCGCCGACTGATTCTCGAGCAGCGCCAGCGAGCGATTGCCCAGCGTACGAGCCGGCAGGATACCCGACTCGGCGAGCACTTGGAATCCGTTACACACGCCGAGCAGCGGCTTGCGCGACTCGAGAAACTCGACGAGCTGGTCGCGCAGCCTGGCCACCAGCATCGCTGCGAAAATCCTTCCTGCGCCCAGATGATCGCCGTAGGAGAATCCCCCAGGGATCACCGCCGCCTGGAAATCCCCCAGGCGGGCTTTTCCTTGCAGCAGGTCGCGCAGCAGAACCAGTTGCGCCCGGCCGCCCGCCGCTTCGATCGCGACGGCGGTTTCCTCATGGCAATTCGTTCCTGGCGCGTAAAGAACCGCGGTGGTCGGGTTCGCCATCTATATGCCTCCGCAAGCCATTCTGGAAGCGGTGTACGAATCGCTCTTTCCCGTTCATTCCAGCACCTCGCGAAACGTCCGGCTCCAGATCTCGGCTAACTCGGCGATGGGGCTGCTCCACAGCTCATGATCGCCGTCCGCCAGCACGAGCTGCGGCACGGGCGTAACTTCACCAAGCACGCGGTAGGGGATAGCGTCTAAGGCGGGGGCTATCTCAACGTCTGCTGGAACCTCGAGCAGGACCGAGCCAACAAACTCTCCAAAAAGCATTCCGTCTCGGCGCTCGCCTCCTAACAACGGAAGATCGAGATAGACTCCGAATCCCGAGCCCAAGCAGGACTCAAAGAGGCGCAACGCCAGCCCACCCTCCGCGATGGCTGAGCCCGAAAGGTAAATGCCGTCTCGGTGCAATCGCCGGAGTGCGTCCCATAAGGCGCGAATCGACGTCGCATCGTAGGCATCCGCCAGGCGGCCTTGGCGCTGGCCGTAACTGTCCGCATAAACGCTGCCGCCCAAGGCGTGACTATCGATGTGTCCCACCAGCAAGATCTTGCTTCCGGCTCGCTTGAACTCCTTGGTCACCAAACGCCCGACATCCGGAACGCGGCCCATGGCGGCGACCACGAGCGTGAAGGGGACATCAATCGTTAGCCCATCCGTCTCCAACGTCCCCGAGCTCGAGTCCTTACCCGAGATAAATGGCACACCGATCTCGACGGAGAAGTCGGCAATCGTCTCCACCATGCGCTTTAGCTGATAGGCTACCTCCGGCCGGATGCGCGGCGTATAGAAGTTGTCGCACAGGACCAAGTCGCGGTAGTCGACACCCGCCACGACCGCTTTGGTAATGGCCTCTATCATCATCAGCCTGGCCATGGCCGAGGGGCCATCGGGCACGGCCTCAGCGTAGAAGGGGTTGTAGGCGACTGTGGTGACCAAGCCATACTTCCGGCCGCGCAGAGGGGCCGACGCGTAAAAGTTGGTAGGCATGCGGTGATGGCGCCCGCCGTAGGGACCAATCACCGTCCGCCCCTGCACCGTGGTATCAAAGCGCACGGCCGCCGCACTCTGATCGGCGCAGTGGTAATGGCCCAGCACGCGGTGGAAGGCGGCCGCCCATTCATGCGCAGTGCGAGGCTCCGGGATCGCTACCGCCCTTGGCGCCGCCTGGGCGCTCGATTCCACGCCAGGCGGCGCGATTTCGGCAGGCTCGATAGGGCATGCACCCCAAAGGAACTCCATCTCGAGGTCTACTACCTTCTCTCCGCGCCACACCGCCTCAAAACGCCGCGTATCGGTGAACCGGCCGATCGTCGCGTGGTCCACTTCGTAGCTATCGAGGATGGTTTCGGCCTCCGCAAGCTTCTCCTGCGGGATGACGAGCAACATGCGCTCCTGCGACTCGGATAGCAGGATTTCCCAAGCAGTCAGGCTGCGATCCTTCAGCGGAACTCGGTCGAGGTCTAGCCAGATGCCGGTTTCTGCGGCCATCTCGCCCGCCGCGCAGGAGATGCCTCCCGCGCCCAGGTCGGTGATCGAGCGGATGCAGCCCGCGTCGCGTAGCACGGGAATAGCAGTGGTAAATTTCCTCTGAGTGATGGGGTGGCCGATTTGCACGGCGGCCGCATCCTTTTCGAGCGTTTGCCCGCTCATCCCGACGGAGCTGGCTGTGGCGCCGTGGATGCCGTCGCGCCCCGTCTCACCGCCGATCAGCAGTGCAAGATCCCCTGGTTGCGGCCGCTCCTTGAGCGCGTGCGCTCGCGGTACCAAACCTATGGAGTGTCCCAGAGCCAAACACTTCGCGTAGCCAGGATGGATGCGATAGAGAGAATGCATCATGGGAATACCCATGGGATTGTTGTAGTAGGCCGTGGCGCGTACAGCCTCCGACACGATGAATTGTGGCGGCAACACGCCCTTCGGAACCTGCTCGTCCGGTAGGCGAGGATCCAGGGTGCCCATGATAGTGGTGCCGCCGATGGGATACGCCCCGCGTCCGAAGCCCAACGTGTCCCGAATCACGCCCCCGTGCTTGGTGGCCACTCCGCCAAATGGCGCAATCGAACTGGGGAAATTATGGGTCTCACCTTTGATCGTCACTACCCAGTCCTCGTAGAATTCCATGCCGCCTGCATTATCCTGGAATGCAGACACAACCAGCGGGTGCGCGATGCGCGAGGTTGCTTCCGCCAGCCGCTTGAGCAATCCCAAGCCCTTCCACGTTGTGTGATAGCAGTGGTCGCTCCAGCTCTGCACCAGAATTTCGATCTCGGCGTCGGTGTGCGGTCGGCCTATTTGGCGTTCGTGAGTTTGGATCACTCTCAGCTGCGAGAGCGGAGCGTACCATGAGCGTGACTGGGAAAGCTCCGCCAGCCGATTGTCATCGAGCCCTTCGAAGGAAATCCTCGTCACCGGCGAGGGTGTGCCACTGGGGCGCAACGTGGTGACGGCTTCGCCGGGCTCGCGGATACGCTCCACTACCGGGTTGTAAAGAAAGCGAGCCGCCAGCCGATGTGCTTCCGCTTCGCTAACCCCGGCCAACTGATAACGCTTGCTCAACCGAGCGAACTCCAGCCTGCTTTCTCCTACGGCTCGGGACGCGGTAAGCAGCGACGGCGTCTCCGGATCGGTCACTGCCGGGCGATAGGCAATTTCCACTATCGGTCCATGCGCCGGGTCAAGCCGGCTTTGCGACGAGGCGGTTTGGTAAAGCGGGTTGACGAGAAGGGATGTCAGTTTTCCAACGTCGATGTCACCCTCCAGCCAGTAGACACGCTCGATCACCACGCCGCTCAAACTGGCGCAATGCCGGCGCAGAACCTCCAGCCAGTGGCGAGCTTCCGCGTCGTCCCGAGAGAGCGTATAGACCGTGTGGACGGGCATGCTTTTGAAATTTCCTAAGTCGTTCGCTTAGGGAACAGCATCAACCGGGGCTACATGCGATCTTAGCACGCTTCACGGCGCGCCGCGGCACGAGAACTGGCGGGAGAAGGGTCACGGCCAAAACCCAGCCGGTAAAGAGAGCTTTCCCCGGCCCGGGCTTTTGGCTGCCGATAGGCTGTCAGGTGTCAACTGCTATGGCGGGAACTGCCCGGCACTATGCTATAGTCGCGTGTCACGACCGGAGAGCTTTGTGCGACCCTTCAAGCCATACATCCCGGCTGAATCTCGCGAACCCGAGTTCACCCTAAAGGCTTCCTTGGCTGGTATTGTTATGGCGGCGCTGTTTGGCGCCGCCAACGCCTACCTTGGTATGAAAGCCGGCCAGACGGTGGCTGCCACTATCCCGGCGGCCGTAATTGCCATTGCTCTCTTCCGGTTGCCATTCTTTCGCGGCGGCGTGCTCGAACAGAACCTGGCGCGCACGGCCGCTTCCGTGGGAGAAGCGCTGGTTGCCGGCGCCATCTTTACCATTCCGGCGTTCATGATGGTCCACGTTGGAGGCGATCGTCTGTGGACCGACCTGCGCAGCCACTTTTGGGTGGGGACGTTGATTTTGCTGACCGGCGGGTTGTTGGGTGTGTTCTTCATCATCCTTTTGCGCCGTCCATTGTGCGTTGATTTGCCGGACCTGCCCTTTCCTGAAAGCACCGCCAGCGCTGAGGTCGTGAAGGCGGGTCAGGGGGGCGCGGCGGATGCCCCGAAATACGTCTTTGGGGCGATGGGGTTGGGCGCGCTACTGCAGTTGTTAAAGGACGAAAAGGGCTTGCAGGTCTTTAAGGAAGAGGTAGTACTGCCTTTCTTTCACTTTCCGCGGTCGGCTATTAACTACACTTCAGAAAATCAGCCGCTGGCCACCGTCGCCTACGGTGGGGTATCGCTTACACAACGCCGGCAGCCTCCCCGGCCCTCCTCGGGATTGGCTACATCATCGGGCCGCGCCTTGCCGCCATCAATTTTTCCGGCGGGGTCATCGCCTGGCTGTTGCTAATTCCTCTGGTGCTCTTTATCGATCCGGATTTGCCGGGGCGTCTCGGCGTTAGTTCGCGCGCCCTAACGGGAGCGGAAGTGCCCTGGGACGTGGTCAGCAACGCGGTTTGGTATAGTGTGTTGCGTCCGATTGCGGTCGGGGCAATGCTCACGGGAACGGGCTACACCCTCTACAGCATGCGCGAATCGATCCTGAAGTCGATCCGAGGCGCGCTGGAAGCATCCGCCAGGGGCGCTGGACAAAACGCGGGCACGCGTCTGGACGCGGACGTCCCCATCCAGTGGACCATCATGGCGATTGCTGCGCTTGTACCGCCCATCGTGATCATCTACCAGCACTTCGCCCGAAGCTGGACCGCTGCTATTCTCGCCGCCGCAGTCATGACCGTAGCCGGCTTCTTCCTCTGTGCGGTGGGCGGCTATTTGGTCGGCTTGGTCGAGTCATCCAACCAGCCAGTTTCCGGATTGACATTGTGCGCGCTGGTCATCGCCGCTGTGGTGATGGTGGCGATAGGCATGAGGGGGGCGGGAGGCGTGGCCGCGGTGCTGGGTGTAGCCTCGGTAGTCTGTTGCGCAACGTGCACCTCTGGCAGCCTGATCCAAGACCTGAAGGCTGGCTACCTTCTAGGTGGTACGCCTTGGAAAATGGAAGTCGCGGAGGTGTTAAGCATCGCCGTTGTTTCCTTCTTTCTTCTGTTTCCCATCATGTGGCTGCACGAGGCTAATCTTGTGACGGGCGGAATCGGTGGCCGCGCCTTGCCAGCGCCGCAGGCGGGGCTGATGGCCGAGCTGGCGCAGGGCATTGTGGGTGGGCAGATAGCTTGGGGGCTGATTGTAATGGGATGCGCCTTGGGGGTGGCACTGATCATGATCGGCGCGCCTTCGCCCATGCTGATCGCCGTGGGAATGTATCTTCCGCTCGAGACGACTTCGGCTATCTTTGTCGGCGGCTTGATCAAGGGGCTGGCGGACATCGCCGCAGCGCGCGCCGCGGCGCGGCGAGAGGATGAGGCGGGAGCCAAAGCCCAGTTCGAGGAGCGTGGCACGCTGCTGGCATCGGGATTGATCGCCGGGGAGGCTATCACTGGCATTCTCCTGGCCGTCTTATTCCTTCGCGGAATCCCTTCGCTCACGCGCGTGATGACGGGCCGGGACACCTTCGCCTTCGTCGAGCCCTGGGGAGGCTGGATCTCGCTGGCTGCCTTCGCCCTTTTGGCTTACGTGCTAATTTGGATTCCGATTCGGAAACGCGTCTTCGCGTCCAAGGACGTCTCCTCTGTGCTCTAGCATGCGTCTAGCCGCTCGATCCGGGTTACGAGCCGCACGATCATTGTCGTGTCGAAACGTTTTGTGCCAGAATGGGAGCGAGGGCTGAGTCTGGTGCACCCGGAAGTCAAAGCCGTGATTGAGCTCCAGCAGTTGGATAGCCGCATCGCGGAGCTTACCGCGCAGATTGACAGCTTGCCCCTTCAGATCCGGAAGTTGGAGAGCGAACTGCACGAGTTCATTAAGAACCATGAAGCTGAACGGCAGCGTCTGGCAGCCAATCAGAAGGCTCGCCGTGACCTTGAGGGGGATATTCAGCTCATCCGCGCCAAGATTTCCAAGCATAAGGATCAGCTGTACGAGGTGAAGACGAACGAACAGTTCCGTGCCATGCTCCGGGAGATAGAGGGCGAGGAGGAAAACATCCGCCAGATTGAGGACCAACTGCTGGAGAAGATGGTCGAGGCGGAACAGCTCGAGAGACACGTGAAGGAAGCTGCGTCGCACCTGGAGGGTGAGAAGGCGCGAGTGGAGCAAGAATCTCGCCGGCTGCAAGCGTTGTGCCAGGCGGATGAACAGGAACGCGCCCGGCTGCTCGAACAACGCTTGGCCCTCGCTGCACAATTAGAAGATAGGGTGCGCGAGCATTACGAGCGGCTGCGCAAGTCGCGCGGCTCGGCGGTGGCTGAAGTCCGCGACGGCTTTTGTTCAGGGTGCCACGTCCGGTTACGCCCGCAGGCTTATAACGAGGTGCGGTCCAATAGTACCATCCTGACGTGCGAGACCTGCGGACGCATTCTTTACTACGTTGAAAAGGCTGAGCCCGACGTGCAACCAGCGGCTCCGGCCAGCGGCGCCAGCGCCTCCCGCTAGCCTCTTATGCTGTCTCAATTTTTCCGATGCCCGAACCGGTCTCGCATCTAATAGCGCACATTGACGGCGGAGCGCGCGGAAACCCGGGGCCCGCTGCCTATGCCGTGGTCATCGAGACAGCGGACGGTCGCCCCCTCGAGAGCCTGACCGGACTCTTGGGACATGCCACCAACAACGTGGCCGAATACCGCGCTTTGCTAGCGGCGCTCGATTATGCCCGCCGGCACGGCGCTCGAAGGCTCACCGTGCTTTCCGACTCCGAGCTGCTGGTGCGCCAGATTCGGGGTACCTATAAGGTGAAGAGCGAAGACCTAAAACCTCTGCATACGTCCGCCAGAGGAAGGATCCAGGAATTCGATTCTTTTACTATCAAACATATCCCTCGCGCCGAGAATCAGGTTGCGGACCGGCTGGTGAACCAAGCGCTCGATGCAGCTGTACGGGGAGGGAGCTTCGAGCCGGGTCGCATCGCTCGACCGATCCGCACTCGGGCGGTGTACCAAGACGGCGTACTCAAGCCGTCGGGACGCCTTGACATCAAAGACGGAGAGGAGGTCGAAGTCGAAATTCGTAGGAGGGGCTGATGCGGTCATTCTTCTGAGGCATGGGTTAGGCGGTCGCACACCGCCGACCGCGAGGGTGTGGCAGGTTCCAATCTCCAACGGAGGCTGCCAGCCATAGGCTTTGCTAGCCCGGGAAGATGCCCTTAACCCCTGGTAGCGGCCCGGTTGAGTAGCGATCGCTGCAGGCGCGCTTCTGTGCGGGTTGGCTGCTGATCTTGCTCATCGCGCGAACCAAGCGGGCAACTGCTAGGGCGTGCCGACGACTGCTGATTCGTAGCATTACGGAGCGCTCGCCTCGCGCTACTATCCGTGCCTCCGCCTCGACCTTGGTGCGAAGCAAACGCCATTCGAGCTTCGGGTCCAGTTGTAGTTCGGCCTCTAGTATTCCGGGCAGCACGCTGACCGTCAGGATTACCTGGCCTGCCAGGCTGTAGCGGGGCAGCCACCGACGCGATTTTTCGTCGTAATGCAATGCTTCGACGAGGCTGTCGATGCGGCCCAAGGCGCGCCGCAAGTCCTCGAAAAGCAGCGCCACGCGGTCACCTCCAAGGCGGGCCAGCGCCGCCCAGGGAGCTGCCTGAAGGGTTGAGTCAGCGGCATGCTGGAACGGATTGAAACAACTGCTCATCTCGCCTCGTCTAGCGGTATGATAGCAGCAGTCGGCTGTTTCACACCGAATGCTTTTGGGTCGACGAGGTTACCGAATGTATACCCGCAACCAGCCGCTGAGGCCTGATCGCCCGCCGCACGGCGGAGCGCCTCCGGCAACGTCTCTACCTGAGACCGGGGACGTAATCCGGTCCATTCTGGAGCGATATCGTACACTTGCCATCGTGGGGCTTTCCTCAAAGCCCTCGCGGCCCAGTTATGGCGTCGCTGCTTACCTAAAGACCCACGGCTACCATGTGATTCCTGTGAATCCTAACGAGGTCACCGTTCTGGGAGAGACGGCCTACGCGCGGCTTGAAGACATACCCGAACGGATTGAAGTAGTGGTGATCTTTCGGCGCTCCGAGTACGTCCCCGGCATCGTCGAAGAGGCGATCCGCCTCGGTGCACGAGTGATCTGGATGCAGGAGGGGGTTGCCCATGAGGAAGCGGCTAGCCGAGCCCGACAGGCGGGCCTGCTGGTGATTCAGGACCGCTGCATGCTGAAAGAACACGCTCGGCGATTCGTGGCAGAGGGGATTTAGTGCCGCACGGGGGCCCTCCAGTCCTATACAGGGAAACAATCGGGGCGCCCGGATTTGAACCGGGGACCTCTTGGTCCCGAACCAAGCGCGCTACCAGGCTACGCCACGCCCCGGCAAAAGCATCGGCCTCAAGATAGCTAATCAATTAGCAAGCTGCCGCTCGCGCACCCAACCACCGCGGTTTGAACTGGTCGGGACGGCCAGATTTGAACTGGCGACCCCTTGCACCCCAAGCAAGTGCGCTACCAGGCTGCGCCACGTCCCGACTCTATGGGCTAGGTTACAAGCGGTACGCGGAAAGGTCAAGCTTGTGCTGGTGTCTTACTGCAGCCAGCCAGACTTCTAGTCCTCCCGCTATCCTGCCAACTTTCGCAGCCGGCGCGCGGCCTCGTCCTTGAAGCTGAGTTCCTGACGAGTTTGTGCCGGGAGCCTGACTACTCGGCGCAGCGCCAAAATTTCATCGTTCTGCTTCCCCTCCATAGCATAGGTGAGCGCCAGTTGGTACTGGGCGTATACCGACTAGGGATCGAGTTGGATACCTAGCAGAACATCCTCTCGGCGTCGGCTAGAGTCACTTTAGGTAAGACGCCGAGGCTGCCCGCCAGCATGCGCTCAAGCCAATTGAGGCTTGCCACCTCGCGGTAAAAGACGCCGAGCAGCGTGTAGGATGGAGCAAAGCTCGGATCGAGCTGGATCGCCTTCTCCGCGTAATCCTCGACGTCCTTGCCAAGCATTAGCTTCTCGCGGCCACCTTTGAACAGGGAAAAACTGCCGTACGAAGGGCCAGGTAGAAAAAGGTTTGCTCGCGGCCGGGAAACACGCGCTTCATCAGCTCGGCGTATTGCACCGCCTGGCTATAGTACTTTTCAGCTTCCTTGGACCTTCTCCGCGCCAGGTCGTTAGCCAGCTCGATACAAGCGCGCGTCACCTTTTCCAAAGCGGCGGCGTCGCGTGGCGCCATCCGGTGGGCCCGCTGGTAAGCGATGTAGGCCCCCGCTTCATCGAGTTGCTGATATCGCGCGTCACCTTCGGCCAGCGCGAGACGAAAGTCATCCGCGCCCTTCCCATTAGGAAAGCACCAAGTCACCAGCAACACCCATACTCCCATCCCCTGCTTTACTCGTATGCCTATCCTCCGTGCCCGGATACCCTTCCGTATCTGCCTGACCCCTATGACCCAGTACTGCTGTAGTTCATCACGCCGCGGTTCCAAACCGCTACGGCCAGGGTGAAGAACGCTGCTGCGACCAGGGGTGTGAGGTAGAAATAGCCGGTCAATTCCTGCCGGCCGAGGAAATGCGTCGTGGGATAAAAGGATGCGAAGGCGAAGGGAATGACCCAGCTCAACATAAACTGGATGAAAACGCTGTAGATGGTCAAGGGATACCGGCCAAAAGTGAGCATATTGAATACCGGCGGGACGATACCGATACGGTCTTCGAACCAGAAGGCGACGGACGTGAGAATAAGAAAGACCGAAAGATAAATGACCGCGCCGCAGGCTACCATGATAGCGAACCAGCCGTAGTCCGTCAGAGACCAGCCCAAGTGCAGGTGCTGTGTGCAGATGCCGATCACCGCGAGGCCGGTCACCACTTCCTGCAGCGACTCAATACGGAATTTCTCAAAGATCACCTGAAAAAGACTGTTCACTGGGCGCAGCAGGATTCGGTCAAAGCGCCCTTGAATGATGTACATGTCGCCGAACTCATAGAGATTCCAGCTCACCACATTGAACAGGCCCAGGGGCACCAGAGAGAAAGCGTAAAGAAAGAGAATCTCGTAAAACGACCAGCCCTGAAGCTGGGGAGTCTTGGTAAACAGCACTAGCACAAAGCCAAAGCCGATTACCGTGGCAGCCATGGAGGAAAAGAAAGCGATGAAAAAGTCGGCCTTGTAGGCTAGGCGTACCTTGGCGTACTGGGCAAAGTAGAGGGCGAAGAGGCGTAAATGACGCTTCATGGGGTATTTCCCGATTCTCGATTCAAGCCTTAAGGCTGCTCAACCTAATTCGCCAAAGAATCCTGTTCGACTGCCAGAAACCGTTCGTCTCCTCACCCCCCCTGAATGGTGATGAGCCTTGCGGACCAGCGCCACATCAGATCGCCGACACCGATCATGGCCACTACCCAGAAGGCCTGAAGGCCGAGTGCGCCTAGGATCCGCGCGCCGTTGATCTTGCCTAGGTAAAGCAGCACCGGCGTGTAGCTGACGTACTCGAACGGTAGAATCGCCAGCAGGCGCTGGAAGAAGGGTGGGAAAAAGGAAATGGGCAACAGGAGGCCGGAAAACAGCTCGAGCACGAAGTACTTGGCGCGCAGCAGCCCGAGGATCGACTTCAGGCGGATCGCTAGCGTGCCCACAGCGAAATTGATAGCCGCCACCAGGAAAAAGCTCAGCACTACACTAGCAAAAAACGCGACAAAGTGCGTGATGCTGGCCGGGGGCCGCAAGGGGTAGACGGCTAGGAGGAGGACCGCGGTGGGTGCGGTCAGCAGTGCCAGCCGGAAGACTGCCTCGCCGGCCGCCTACGCGATGTACATACACTGCACGTTCACCGGCTTGATGAGATCCATGGCCAGCTTGCCCTCGAGGACCTGCTGCGCTATCTCCTGGTCTATATTATTAAAGTAGACGCTGCGGATGGTCCATCCCACGGCGATGTAGGTAAGAATCTGGCTGAAGTTGAATTCCTCGATGCGCGAGCTGTGGGCGAAGATGGCCTTCCAAATGAAGTAGTAGACCCCAACGTAGATGAAATACGTAACGATGCCTGTGTAATAGCGTAGCCGGTAAGCCAGCGTGTTAACGAAGCCGAGGCGCGCAAACTCGGCATAAGGGCGAAGGGAACGCAGCGTTGCTTCAGCCGTCATGGCAGGATCCTCCAGCGGAGCGGTCCTGCGGTCTCCAGCTGATCGTGCAGCAGCGGCCCGACCGGCGCCAGGCCGAGCTGCTCTGCGAGCCACTCATCGCGGTCGCGCAGGGCGCCCAAGTCATTCAGCTCATGGCCAGTGCTGTACCATAGCGCCGTCTTAGGCTGACTAGCCTTGCGGTAATAATCCCACCCTTCCTCTTCCGTGACGTAGAGGTCGAAGCGCGCGATCTGAAACAGCAGCGACGCAGGTGCGGCCCGGCGGACGTAGTGCTCGGCGTCGAGAGGCGCCTGGATGCGCATCCAGCGGTCGAGCACCTGCTTGGGTGTGCTGGCGACGGCTTCGGCGACCTGGGGATTTGGGCTGGTGAAGACGTTTCGGCTAGAGCTGGCGTTGCCCGCCATCAGGACGTAAGCCTTGACGCGCTTCTCGACACCCGCCAGGACACCCCCTAGGCATGCTCCGACGCTGTGCCCCACGTATCCGATGCGTTTGGGGTCGACGTCCGGGCGTGCTAGAAGCAGATCGATGGCGCGGCGCAAATCAATGACATCCTGAATGCTCGCGTCGCGCTCCGCTTCGGCGTGTGTGAAGTCGCCCGAACGCGTCCAAGGAGCAGGCCGGATAAAGGGTGCGTCAATCAGAATCGACACCGCGCCTGCGCGAGCCAGCATCACGGCTTCGGGCAGGAACTCGGACCGGTCACCGAGCCCCCAATGGTGGAAAACGATGCCAGCGAACGGCCCGCGGTCCGGTGGCACCACAAGGTAAGCGGGGACCCGCCCACCCTTGGGACTTGCGTAGGTGATGTCGTGCACCAGGACACCGCCAAAATTCCGCACGCTGGTTTCTTTGGTGTCCAGCGAGGCGCTCGGATCGTATTCGAAGAGCTGGACAAAACTGGAAGAGGACGGTGGCGCCTGGACGCCGGCGCCAACTGGCCCCGCCGTAGCGAACAACGCCACCAGCAAGATAAAGCTGCCACGGATGAGCCCCATGGTGCCTTCCCGCTGAGTTAGCTGCGACCGCGGTCGCCTGCAGGCCTCCGCACTGACGAAAAGGCGCAGTCGTCGAAGGCAGCGGTTGCCAACGGCTAAGCCTGTTCACCGGCAAGCTGCTGGCCACTACCGTCTGCATCGTCCTATCATCTGGCGCCCAGCGCTGTATGCCGCAAGTCTGTCAGCCCATCCCGCCGCCCAGGTAAATTCGCTTGACGATATCTTCGATGGGCTCCTCCTCGACAAAGATGTCGCTTACCTCCAGCAGGCTGTTCACCAGATGGCGAATGACCTCGGCGCTAGAGTGCTGGCTGCGTTCAAACCGCATCACATAGGTGAGGTCGTCCACCCGCTCGCAGGCAATGCCGTTGCCAGCGAAGCGCGGTAGCCTAGCAACCTGGGTGCGGTCCTTAAGTGAAAACTTTACCTGGTTGTAGCGGGCCAGGCGGTCCTTCATCTCGGCGAGCTGCCCGTCGAACAAAATCCTGCCGCGGTCGATGATGAGGATGCGGTGGCAGAGCTCTTCGATGTCCGAAAGGTCGTGGGTGGTCAGCAGAACGGTGGTGTGCTGACTACGGTTGACTTCCTTGAGGAACTCGCGGATGCGATCCTTGGCTACGACGTCCAGACCGACGGTGGGCTCATCGAGGAAAGGCAGCGGGGGGTTGTGGAGCAAGGCTGCTGCCAGATCGCAGCGCATGCGCTCACCTAGGCTGAGCTTCCGAACCGGCGTGTGGAGATACTGGCGAAGGTTGAGAATCTCACAAAAGAAGTCGAGACGGCGCAGGTAATCTGCGGCGGGAATCTCGTAAATTTCTTTCAGAAGCTTGAAAGATTCGATGACGGCAATGTCCCACCAGAGCTGGGTACGCTGGCCGAAGACTGCACCGAGGTGGCGCGTGTAGCGGCGGCGGTCGCGATAAGGAACAAATCCGGCAGCCACTACCGAGCCGCTGGTGGGCACGAGGATGCCCGTCAGCATTTTGATCGTGGTCGATTTTCCTGCACCGTTGGCCCCGATGTAGCCCACCATCTCGCCTGGCTCGATCGAGAAGCTGATACGATCTACCGCGCGGATGGTGATCTGTTCCCGCACGAAGAGGTTCTGGATCGCACCCCGCACTCCTTCGCGCCGCTTGAAAGTGCGGAACTCCTTGGTCAGATCGCAGACTTCAATAATTGGAGACGCCATGCCCTCGCGCCCAACCTGGCTCACCCGCGTCGCCCATGGATTTCTGACGCCGGAAAGCCGCTAACCCGGAGACATAACTGGCCCTTTGACCGGACCTTCCTTTACTACTCCTTTTAGAGCACCACAGGCCAACCCAGTTCCGGGGCGCTGGGATGCCCTCTACTGATACCTAACATACCCGAGCGGTGTGTCAAGTTGCTTAGATGCCGGGTCTTTCGCCGAAGCTCGGAGCGCAAGAGGTTCTTCAACTACTACTTCGCGCTTCCCACCCAGGTTGAGAGGGAGTTAAGCTCCTGCTTGGCGGGCAAGGAAGGGAATCGCCAGTCTAGCGAGGTGGCTAGTATGACCCATTTGACGCGACGAAGCCTGCTGCTGGCCGGCACAAGCATTCCACTCGCGCTCGAGGCTACCGGCCTGCAAGGGGTCGGGCAGCCGGCTGAACCTGAATGCTTCGAACTGCTCACTGGGCGCCGGCTGGCAGCGACCATCGAGTCCGGCCGTCTAGCGCTGCTGCCCTGCGGGAGTCTTGAGTACCATGGGCCTCACAACCCCCTGGGCACCGATTCGCTGATCATCTCGGGCATTGCAGAGCGGGTGGCCATACGGACTAACGCTGTTTTACTCCCTGTTGTAAACTTTACTCACTGTCCGGCGCACACGGCCAGTTTTCAAGGGACGCTCTCGGTACGGCCGGAGGTGATGACACTCTACTTCGAAGAAATTCTGCGAAGCCTGACGGGCGCGGGCTTCAGGCGGATCCTGGTTCTGAACGGGCATGACGGCAACATTGGACCGGCTCGCGGCGCCATCTCCCGGGTGACGGCTGAAGTTCCTGCTGCGTCTATCTTGCTTGTGAGCTGGTGGGAGACGCTACCCTCTGATGAAATGGTGAAGCTAGACCTCTTCCATCAGGCCAACGGAGGCCATGGCCACGGCGGGCCGCTCGAGACTTCAGCAGTCGCCGCCTTTCATCCCAACTTAGTTGAGCTCGACCGAGCGCGCGACCTTTCCCCGCCGCCGGATTTCTCGGCTGGCTTCCCCTACTATCTCGAGAAGTCGGCTGCCGAAGGCTGGCCGGGCTACTCCGGACTCATCAGTGAGGCATCGGCCGAGAAGGGAAAGCGAATCGTCGCCATGAGCGAGGATCGGATCGTCGAGCTGGTTCAGAAGTGGTTGGAAGCGCCGACTCTTCCTGGAAGTTGGTAGCCAGGAGTCGACTTGCTTGCGTGAACGCAGTGCCAGCAGCTTCCTTGGGGGCCATTAGCACCTTCCGTCCGGCTTCAAGCTGACCGGCTGTGTCGCCTAGGCAGGGACACATCCGCCTACCTCAGACCAGGGTTTTTTGCCAAGCTCACCAAATTGGCAAACAATCGGTAGGCCCCGGGAACGCCTTCGGGCAACTGACGGTAAAACGCGTAGGCACAGTAAATATATACCCCCTGGCCGTAACGGGCATAGAGCAGCCCCCCTTTCTGCGGATCCTGACCCGGATCGTGAGTCTCAAGCAGCGGCTCATAGCGCCGGTCCCAGGTCTTCATGAACTTCGATCCGCGCTCCTCCACCCACCCCCTGAAGTCGCTCTCGGTAATCTGGTTGGGCCAGGCGAAGATTGGATTCTGAGGGTCGAGGATTTGGACCTTCGAGTCTTCGTCGGTCACTTCTTCTGGGTTATCGGTCATGCTATAGGGGTAGGGTCCATAGTTATGGTCGAACTCAGGCGTGTTGTACTGCACCACCACCACGCCTCCGTTCTTCACGTAATCGAGCACGCGGCCGTTGTAGGTAATCAGGTCCTGACGCACGGCGTAGGTTCGCACGCCAAGCAGGATGACGTCGTATTTTGAAAGATCGCCCGTTGCCAGGTCGGCGCTGGTGAGCAGGTGGACACGGATGCCAAGGTTCTCAAGGGACTGAGGGACATCGTCACCGCTGCCCATGACGTAGCCTACGTTGAGGCCGGGTGCGACCTTCACATCCACGCCGGTGGTGCGATAGAGAGCGGGCTGATACAGGTTGTAAGGCCGTAGGCCCGGATAGCCGACCGTCTGATAACCTTCTCGGTAGGCGCGCCCATTGTATTCCGCCACCGCACCGATCTTATACGGCTTCTGCTCCAAACCGGAGGGATGAATCTCAAAGGCTAGCGGCTGGTCCTCGCCGTCGTGCTGAGTGGCGAAGTGCGCGGCGCTGGGCGAGGAGGTCCAATCCGGGGGTAGTTCCAGCCGCAGTGTGCCCTGCGCCGGCCCTTTCACGTTGCTGTGCACGGTGAGGCTCAAGCGAAACGCTCGCTGCCCCAACGGAACGATACCAGCCCGCGGGGCGATGGAAACGGAAATTGCTGGTCCGACCACCATAGGATTCAGTACGGTGCCCTCGCCGTTCACTTGACTTACCGCTTGCACTACCTGTCCTGTGTCAACCGTCACACCCTGGTAGCTGAAGTGCACCCAGGCGGACAGAGGGTAGGGCATCAATGGGAGGTTGAGATACCGAGGATCGGGGACGTCATAGTAAGGTTGCTCGAGGTTCGGCCGGGTGAAGTAGGGGCGGGTGAAACTGGCGTTCTCCGGCACGGTGACCAGGAAACGCTGATCGCGAGTTTGATTGCTGCCTAGCGCTCCGGAAAGGTTGCCGCCCAGCGGTTCGACTGCCCAGCTCTCGCCTGATGGTGTAGCCAGTTCGACTTTCGTCAGCTCGACTGTGGCCGGGCTTTGCACGGCAGTGTGCACCCTTACCCAGAACCGCTGGCCCGGAATGGCAATCTGGAAGCTCTCCGGCGTTCCCCTGAAGAGGGCGAAGAGTCCCGTAGGTTCGTGCTCGGGAGCGATCGTGGCCTGCATGGAGAAACCGAGCGCTTGGGCGAGGGCTTCCTGGAACTGTTGCTGCTTTACTGCCAGCTCATAGCTAACGTTGTACTTTGACTCGGCAGAAAGGTTGCTGACGCGCACTTGCTCGACCAGTGCATTGGTGGCTTTCAGGCCTTCGGCCAGCAAGGGTGCAATCGCTTCCGGATGCTCGACGGAGAAATTCTGCGTGGCTTCTTCAGCCAAGGTATTGATGCGCGCGAGCCCTTCTTCAAGAAAGGCGGGGCTGCCACCTTCGGCCAGAGACGCGATGCCGGCCAGAGAAGTATCGATGCCGTCAAAAACGGACTGCTCCTTCTCCCCCGACGAAACCCGCGAGCCAAAGCGGTGGTAAGCGCTCGTCTGCTGCCCGGCGGCGGGAATGGATGTGCCTCCGTTCTGGGACCGCTGCCATCCCAGGCCGCGCCGCGAAATCTGCAGGTAGTTTTCGCCGAGCGGTGCGGCGTAATCGCCCACCGGAACTTCCACGTTCACTACCGGTCGGCCGGGCTCCCAGCGCTTAACGACGTAGTTGTAGACGCCTACCGGCGTCCACTTGCCGGTCGCGTAGTCGTACATGCCCTTTTCCGAAGTGCGCATGAACGGCATTCGCGCGTACACTTTGAGTGGGGTCCACGGGTGCAGGCCGGCCTGGATCTGATCAGGGAAGACGCGAGGATCGCCGGCGGCGTTGAAGACCACTTGCGCCATCTGTCCCGCTACCTGGTGGTTGCCGTGTCCATCGGTGGGTCCGCCGACAAAAACGGAAGTGACCACTAAGGGACGGGTCAGGCGCACAACGCGAACGACGTCGTACAGCACGCGGTCGTGTCCCCACTTTTGCAGAGCTTCTTCCTTCGTCTTGGAGAAGCCGTAATCGCAGACGCGCGTGAAGAACTGCTCGGCGCCGTAATATCGCCCGGCCGCCAGGAGCTCCTCCGTGCGTACCAGACCCAGCGCATCCCAGTAATCGCGTGACATTACGTTGGCCCCGCCCTCACCACGGTTCAAGGTGAGCAGTGTGACGCGTGCCCCCTGGCCCCGCGATTCGTAAGCCAGCATGCCGCCGTCTTCATCATCCGGATGGGCGGTGATCATGATCAGGCTGGCGCGCGTGCGAAGCTTCTTCAGCGTCTGCCACAAGCCCGGAGCGCCCCGATCAAGCGGCAGGGGTTCGGCATCAGCTGCTGGGCTAACCGTGATCGGAAGATTCGGCTGCCCAGTGATCAGGCCCGACCAGATTCCCGCGAAGAGCGCGAAACTCAACCCAGCCATCCAACCTTTGCGTTGCCCGGAGAACATAGCCGCCCTTTCCTTAAATAGAACGACACGTGCGCGCCATGATGCCGTTAAAGAATGTTGGAGACGACATGGCAGGAGAAAAACCTGAGGTCGCCGCCACCTTCTTCGATGGTAGCCATCAGAGAGATGCAGGATTATCCGCTTGCGGCCCACTCTTGTCAACATTTGTGCCAAAACGTTACGGTCGGTAGCATTGACCCCCTGTACCGGAGAATGAGTTTGCGGACGGCCAATGGCTTCGGTTGCCCTTGGGCGCCCGCCGGAAGCGAGCGAGCTCGAACGGAAAGAAGATCGCGGCCGCCTTTCTCTCTTCAATGCCGTGTCTAACGGAGCGCGCCAGGCCAGCCTCGCCTTTCTTTAAAGATCCACCAGATCAGACGAGATGGCGGTTTGAACTTGGTCCGCACTCCAATGGACTTTGTGCTCTAGACCTCAGCCACGCCTGCGTAAGTTGGACAAGGACCTTTTGCTTGCTAGCCTTACTCAATCGCACGTGGGAGACGAGCTTCAGGCTTGAGCCGGTGCTGTCTGGCTGGCCACGCCGCAACAGGTGGCTGCAGACGCTGAATCGCGGAGGAAGTCCAGCCGGCCGCTCGCGGTGAGCCAACCGTCGTTGGCTGGCAGAAGGCAAAGTGCAGGTCTCGTTGCGCGGGGATTGGTGGGCCTGGGTAGAGTTGAACTACCGACCTCACCCTTATCAGGGGTGCGCTCTAGCCACCTGAGCTACAGGCCCGTAGACAGCCGTGTAGGCCGCTTTCAAGAACCACGCGGCCTTTCTACGTTGCTCCAGTATAGGCAGGCTAGAGGCAACGCGCAAGCACCAGGCTCTGCCTTCGCCCCTGCCTGAGGTCATTTACATCACAGCCTGACGGTCAGCGTTGGAGGGGACGGATGGCGACTTCCTTGAAGTAGACCACGTCCTTGTCGCTGTGGTTTTGCAGGCCGATGTAGCCCTCGTTTGGGCGCGGCCCGCGGTCAGGCTCGTAGCCCTTCTGCTTGGGCGGCACGGGCTGGCCTTCGGTGTAGTCAGTCACCTTTACGCCGTTTACGGTCACAATGGTATGCGGCCCGTCGAGGGTAATGTCCATGGTGTTCCATTCCCCGGCTTTCTCGGGCCGGGCCAGGGCCTTGGTGAGTGAATAGAGGACGCCAGTACAGTGGTAATCGTCGTCGGAGTTATCGATCTGCACTTCGTACCCGCGGTTGACCGGCATCCAGGGCTCCGTGGGCTTCTCGGGTATGCGAATGAACACGCCGGAGTTCGAGCTGTTCTCAACCGGTTTGAACACCACGCGGACGATCGCGTTGCCGACCTTCTGGCGTGTGTACCAGAGGAGTCCCATTCCGCCGTAGGGCTTCAGCAGGCCGTCCACCACCTTGAAGCCGCCGGGTCCGACGTGCTCCCATCCGTCCAGATCCTTGCCGTTAAAGAGCTGCACCCAGCCCTCAGAGTCGGCTGCGGGCCGCGACCTTCCGGGAGCCACCGCCAGGACCAGGAGCAGCGCAAAGCAAGTACATGCTTTCATTGTCAGCCCCCAGTTGATGTGGATTGGAACATGCGAAGAGTTCTGCATAAGCCTATGGGGAAGAGCCGAAGAAGGCGCCGTCGGGCATTAAGTTCTTTGCGGCCAGAACGAGATCCGCCTGGGAGCAACAGCGCCGGGCGGAGCCGTCCGTGCTGGCCCCGCTAGTTTCTCCAGCCAGACGCGTATTGTACACGGGAATCCAGCCAGTGAAACGAATCGCGCCTGGGGTGCGGAGATTTGCATCATCCGCACCCCAGGAGGGGGAGGTCAGACGGGAATGAGGGAAACCGGGTGCGGGGTTTCATTCACCCACTGTGCGGCGGGCGTGAGCGCTTCCGGGCTCAAGCCGTTCAGCTCGCGGGCGCCGGAATTGGTGGGCGTGAACTCTGCTGTCGTGGTGGCCACGCCGTAGCGCGCGAAGCACCGCTTCACCGAGCTGATTACATCGGCATGACCTCCGTCAGCCAAGAGGCCGACAGCGGGCCCAGAGCCGCAGCGGAACACCGCCAGGAGTCCTGGAGCTGAGACCTGCAACGCTTCGTCCAGGCCCGGTACCGATTTCAGCCGCCCAGCGTCAACCGAGCGAAAGCCGCCTCGCGGAATCACCACCTGCAGTGTACAGTCGGGAGGCACGGGCGCGGGGCGGTAAGTGCCATCCTCCTCGCCCTGTGTCACCAAGCCACCGAACCAGGCAGCGCGCAGATTGTCAGCTCGGCTCTCAAACTTCGACGCGAGATCGAAGAGAGTCTTCTCATCCAGTGCCAGGCGGTAGAGCCGATCCGCCGCAACGATACCGGCAAGGACGGCAGCGGCGCTCGAGCCGAGTCCGACACCCACCGGCACCGAGCTGTACATCTCGAAGTCGGCTCCCGTGAACTCCAGCCCGAGATGGCGAAGCGTTCCTTCCATGGCGCGGACCGTAAGGTTGGAGGCGTCCCGGGGAACCCGCTCTCCGTGATTGCCGAAATAACGCACCATCACCTCGCCGTCCCGGCGCGGGGTGACTTTGACGTTGAGGGTGGCGTCGAGCGCCAGGGCTGCGGCATCGGTGGCTCCGCCAAAACCCCCTACCGAAGCAGGTACACGAATTAGGACGGATCGCGGTGTCATGGGTCTTGCCTCGCTCTCAAAAGGAACGCGTACCAGCAGTCAAAAGGACGCAGCCGTCGTCTTCCAGGAAGCTGCTAGACTCAGCCGCAGTTAGCCTACGAGGTTCGAAGGGCAGAGTAAAATACGAAATTTTTATATAGATGATAAGGTTTGTAACTGCTCTTTTGGTGCTCTAAGCGGCTTAACGATGCGACAAGCCTGCTTCTTTGGGTTCCTGCGTTTAGTCACGACCGGTTTTCCTGCCACCCTAGCTGCGATCCGCGGTCTGGGATCGAGCGCCTGAGGCTGGGCGTAACAAAATCAGCACGGCCACCGTAGCGGCCAGAGGCAGCGTGGCCGCGGCGAAGAACGCCGGAATATAGGAGAAGCGGTCTAACAACTTACCGATTGCGAGGGTAAAAACGGCTCCCGCCAAGCCAGCGCCTAGTCCGCTGAGCCCGGTGACCGATGCGACGACGTCCTGCGGGAACAGATCCGACGGAAGGGTAAGTCCCATGGTGGACCAGCTGGCGTATCCCCATACGGCCACAGCAATGAGGGCCAGCGCCCAGTACGGGCTGCGCGCCAGGGCTGCCGGAATGCCGGCGATTACCGGTAGGCAGCTAACCGCGCAAACCCACTTGCGGGCGCGGAGCACGGGCATGCCGCGCTTCACCAGGAAACCCGAAGCGAGGCCGCCTGTGAAGTTTCCCAAGTCAGCCGCCACAAACGGCACCCAGGCCGAGGCGGCGATCTGCTTCAGGCTGAAGCCGCGAGCATCGCTCAGATACTGGGGAAGCCAGAACACGTAGAACCACCAGATTGGATCAGTGAGGGAACGACCCAAGACGATGCCCCAGGTATTGCGCTCCTTGAGGAGGCTCAGCCATTTCCCCGCACCGCCGCCCTTCGAATGCGTGGCGGTGTCGCGGCCTGCCTCAATCCAGGCTCTCTCTGGTTGCGTCAGGCGGGGATGGCGGTCCAGAGGGTAGTAAACGCGCAGCCACAAGGCCAGCCAAAGCAGGCCCAGGACGCCTGACAGCACAAAGGCGTAGCGCCAGCCCAACTCCAGTGCCACCCAGGGCACCGCAATCGCAGCGACCGCGCCTCCCACGCTTGACCCGCTATCGAAGATGGCCACGGCGATGCCGCGCTCCCTGGCCGGAAACCACTCCGCCACGGCTTTGCTCGCCCCTGGCCAATTGCATCCCTCGCCGATGCCCAACAAAAAGCGAAACACCGCAAATTGGGATAGAGAGTGAGCGAGGCTGGTCGCCATGCTGACCACCGACCACCAGATGACCGCCAGGGCGAGCCCTAAACGCGTGCCAATCACATCCAGGGCCACTCCGCCCACCAGCCACATGGCGGCGTAAGAGACCTGAAATGCGGAGAACACCCAGGACAACTGCGCGTGACGCAAATGTAGCTCCTGGGTGATGACAGGCGCCAGCACGGAGAGCGTTTGCCGGTTGATGTAGTTGATGGTGGTGGAGCAGAATAGGGTCCAGGCTATCCACCACCGCTGGCGTGAGGTCGAGTTCACAGGAGGAGATCCAAGGAGCAGCCTGCCGTACCGGCTGTGGCGCCGATGCCTTCACTGGCGGTTCCGGCCGCCATCAGCGCTGAGCCTGTTCGGTTCATTGGCTCAGGGTATGCCTCGACCCAAGGCGTCGCCCGCGCGGCGTTTGTTACCAGGCCGGTTGGTCTTGGCTTCGGGCAGGAGGTTCGCCCGCCCAAAGCTCCGGGGATAGTTCGGCGGCTGACTCCCGATCAAGAAACACCGTCGCATGGGGATGTCGGCGGAGAATCGTGGCTGGGCAAGCTGTGGCCACCGGTTCCTGCAAGGTCCGGGCGACAATGTGCGCTTTGCGCGGGCCGGGCACAGAAAGAATCAGCTCAGGCACTCGCAGGAGCGCGGGTATTGTCAAGGTGATAGCCTGCGTCGGGACTTCAGCGAGCTCCGCAAACCAGCCCTCGTTGACCTGTTGTTGCCGGCAAGTCTGGTCGAGCGAAACCACCTTAGCATCCATGGGATCGTCAAAGTTGGCTTCCGCTGGGTCGTTAAAAGCCAGGTGCCCGTTCTCGCCGATGCCCAGCAGGCAAAGCCGCGGCGGGTGTGACCGCAGTAGCGCCGCGTACTCTTCACAGGTCTGCGGAGCGCGTTGCGGATCGCCGTCGATGAAGTGGAAGCGGCGGAAAGGGACTCGATCCACCAGATTCTCCTGGAGGTAGCGGCGGAACGAAGAGGGATGATTTGGTGCTATACCTAGGTACTCATCCATGTGAAAGCCGATTACGCGTTCCCACGGCAAGCCCGGAATGGAGGTCAGCGCCTGGAGGGTGGCAAGTTGTGACTCTCCTGTAGCAAAGATCACGCCCACTTCGGCCTGCTCCTGCGCCAATTGCCGCAGCCGGTTCGCCGCCGCCCAGGCGGCTGCCTTTCCCATCGCCTCCCGATCAGGATAGACTTCCACCTGCAACAGACCAGCGCGGAAGGAAGCGATGCGGGTTAAGTTCATAGGCAACCCGCCGATTGTAGCCCGGGTGAGCTGCGAAAAACTAGTGGCCGCGCCTACCGCAGCCGACGCGAGCTTCTGTTTCACCTCGGGATAACGCGCGTATGCTTTGCCCTAGGCCCAGCGCCCCTGCCAGCGCGGAGGGTGGAAATCGCGGTCTGGGCAGCCCTGTTCAGCCATCGCAGAAGGATCATCTGCGCGAAACTATTTGGTTTGGTTCGTGTTATATAGGGTGTGGCAACAATGGCCATCGACTCGGACCTCGAGCTGATGCTCCGGGTATGCCGTGGCGACACGGAGTCCTTTGAAGTGTTGCTGCGCCGCCACCGGTCGCCGCTGGTTGGCTACCTCTGCCGCATGGTCAGCGACCGCAGCTTGGCGGAAGACCTGGCGCAGGAGGTTTTTCTGCGGGTCTACCAGGCCCGCAAACGCTACCAGCCGGACGCACGCTTCACCACCTGGCTTTACCGGATTGCGACGAACCTTGCTCTGAACGCCATCCGGGACCGCCAACAAGATTCGAAACTCAACGGGGGCGCGGAGCGGACCTCCGACGGGGAAGCCGGCTCGCGGCTAACGGAAGTGGCAGACGGTAGACCGACGGCAGAACAGGAGCTCATCCGGTCGGATCGCGAGCGTATTATTCGCGAGGCCATTGAAGCTCTACCGGCGCGGCAGCGGGCCGCCGTGATCCTCCACAAGTACCAGGGAGTGGACTACGCGCAGATTGGCAAAATTCTCGCCCTCTCGGACAGCGCGGTGAAGTCGCTGCTGTTTCGTGCCTATGAGAGCCTGCGGACCCGCCTTGAGCCGTTGTTGAAAGGAGGCCAGTTGTGAAACCCAAGATTCGTTGTGCCGAGCGGGAGCAGTTGTTCGCTTATGCCTGCGGGATGCTGAATCCGCGGGAGGCGGGGGAGCTCGGCACGCACATCCGGCAGTGTGAGGCTTGCCTCCGAGTAGTCGAGAGCTACCGCTGGGTCGATGAGGTGCTGGATGCCTGGAGGCCCGAAGAGCCGTCGCCCTCGTTTGACTCCCGAGTTCAGGCGGCCATCGCCACCGGGGCGACCACCTCGGCAGGCCTCTGGGCGAGGCTCAAGGGCGGGCTACGCGATTATTGGTGGGGTAGCGGCCGTCGGTTGGCGCCCGTCATGGTGGCGATGGCCGTGGCGGTGGTCTCCGTTGTAGTTCTCCGCGAGCGTCATGCACCACTTCGCCCGCCGGGACAAACACAACAGGTGGTCCGGACAATCAAGCAGCCATCGTCGGGGGCAGGGCTGTCGCAGGCATCGATTGAGGCCTCTAGCTCTGCTGTGGATGATTACGATATCTTGGCGAATTTTGAGCTGCTGTCGGAACTCCCGAAGGGGCACGGCAAGCCGGAAGATAACTGACGGCGCTGAAGACCATTGCGCTCAGCCTTGCTTCGCGACGAAGCATGGAGGAGGCTGGGCAGAGCAGAGTCCGAAAATGAAGACCCGCTGAGCGGGAGGAGCTTCCTTGCCAGGGTGTTGAGTGATGGGAGGAGTTGCGAGTCGATGCGGCGACTGATATGCACTGCCATTGCGTGGGTGATCGCCGGGACGTTGGGCGTTGCCCAGGAGCCGCCTCGCGTGCCCCCTCCAGTCGTTCGACGGGTTCCCCCAGCAGTGAGGAAGGGGCAAGCAAAGCGGCCGCCCGGGTACTTCAAACGCCTGCGTGAGCTGTCTCCCAAGCAACAGGAGCGCGTGATGGCCAACAGCCCAGCCTTTCAGCGTCTGCCCCCTGCACAGCAAGAGAGGATCCGCGAAAACTTACGGCGCTGGAACGCCCTCACGCCGCAGCAAAAGGCAGTCTTCCGCCAGCGAGAGGAGATCTTCGAGAGCCTCTCGCCGGACCAGCGGCAGCAGCTGCGGGCGATTTTCCCTGAGTGGCGCCGCTTGCCTGAGGATCGCCGGAGGGCGTTGATGCAGGCTTTCCGACGCTTGCGGGACATGCCAGCGGGGGAGCGGCAAGGTTTTCTCGCGAGCCGTGAACTTGAGCAGCGCTTCTCACCTGAGGAGCGCGGTATTCTGGAGCGGCTGAGCACCCTCCTGCCCGCCGAATCCCGGCCTGCTTCCCGTGACGGGGACGACGAGTGAGCCGCTGTTGCCGCCCCCGAGGGAGGCTCCGGCACAAAGGCTTTGGACGCAGTGCGCCTCCTTGATTGGCCGACTGTTGCTTCAATCGCCGGAAAGGCATTCGTTGCCGGCCTGGCGGTACCGCCGACCCTTCCACGCGATTCCTTTCCCAGCTAGGCTCATCCACGCGGAACTGATGGCGATCAGGGAGTAGAGACCCATTGCCAGGGGAAGGGTGAGGGCGTACCAGGGAGCCACCCGGTCGGAGCGCAGTACTGGCAGGTAGACGAGCAAGCTGAGCGCGCAGGCCGCAACTCCTAGCCAGACAGAAACATGGGTCGGCGGAGCATGTCCGGAGAATAGGTGTCGTGCGGCCGCCGACATCCAAACCAACCAGGGCAAGATTCCCAACAGGAAGGTGGCGCTTACGATAGCGAGCAGCTTAGCCACGGAGAAGCCAACCCCTTCGAAGGCGGTCCGGCTTAGCCCTTCCCATAGCTCGCCGAGACCTGAGTACATGCGCGTGCGCAGCAGGCCCCGGCTGCGCATCAGCGCAATCCTGTGTCCATGCTGTTTGAAGAGCTGGGCGGTTCTGAGGTCTTCAATCAGCGTCCCGCGCAGCGCCGCATAGCCGCCTAAACTTTCAAAGACGCTCCGCCGCATAAGGATGAATCCGCCAGCCGCGAGCGCTCGCCGCGACGCTGGGCGGTTCACAAGGGGCAGAGGATAGGCTATGCCCAGCAGCAAGGTGAAAGCGGGCAACATGACTCTTTCCCAGAATCCTCCGAACTCCAGCTGCGGAATCAGCGAGATCAGGTCTAGGTTGTTCGCCAGGGCGCAGCTCATTGCCAGCCGCAGGCTGGCCGGATGGAGGACCACGTCCGCGTCTGTGGCCAAAAGCCATTCGCCTTGAGCGGCCTGAGCTGCCAAGTTCAGGGCGTGGACCTTGCCGCGCCAGCCAGGGGGAAGGATTCGATTATGAATTACAGTCAGCCTTCCGCCTGACCGCGCTGCCCACTCGTCGGCCAGCGCACCCGTGCGGTCTGTCGAGCCGTCGTCGACGACGATGACCTGATAGTTAGGATAGTCGAGGTGCAGCAGGGCTTCGAGTGCCTGCCTCACCACCTCTTCTTCGTTGCGGGCCGGAACCAGGATGGAGACGCTAGGCGCAACCGAGGGCAGGAGCTGGTGGGAAGCCGGGCCTTCCGAAATGCGTGTTTCTGGCTCCAGGACGATCGATGTTCTGGCCGTCCACAGCCAAATCGTCCCCACACCGCACCAGAAGAGGCAGGTGAGCCCGAGCAGTGCGGCCAGAATCGTGGTCATAGGGAGAATAGAAAGTTTGCCGGGAACGGCGCAAGATCGGGCAGCCGTACCGGGCACGACCTCACTCTGGGCAACGGGATAAACCGAGCCCGCAGCGCGTGCAGCTTTCTGTTCGCGGCCGGCGCCCGGCTGACACAAAGCTACCGCCGCTTCGCCGCCCGGCCGGGCTTACTCAAACTCCGAACACGAAGCGAAGTAGCCGCAGCGTGGGCAGACCAACCGGCAACGCTCTGACACTAGATGCGCTGAACATACTGGACAAAATTCGGCTGGCCATTCGGGCCGGCCTGGCGAGCCGAGTGCTTCCGGCGACTCGGAATCTTCCCCGCCTGGCCGCCGGGCCAGACACGGCCATCCCGGGCGCCGTCCTGCGAGGGTGTTTTCCCGCCGCGTTCCTGGTATTCCTTCACCGCAAATCCATGAGGTCAGCAGCCGCTCGCGCGCAGAAATTCTGCAATGCTTTGGAAGGCGCGAGTCAGGGTAGCTTCGTCGGGCAGAAAGACCATGCGGAAGTGGCGCGTCCCCGGCTTCTGGCCGAATCCGCTGCCGTGCACTACCAGCACCTGCTTCTCAATCAGGAGCCGGCGCACGAACTCCTCGTCACTGCCCGAGATGTGGAGCCTCGGAAACGCGTAGAAGGCACCCGTGGGCCTGACGCAGCTTAGACCCGGGGTCGACTCGCACCATTGCATCGTGAGGTCGCGCCGCGCCCGCAGCTTGCGGACGACTTCCGTTAGGTGGTCCTGGGGGCCTTCCAGGGCGGGGCGTATGGCATACTGCGCCGGATGATTGCCGCTGAGGCGCGCCCGCAACAACTTGTGAATCCCTTCCACGTAGGGAGCCAGCGCGTCCGCCGGGCCGCTCACGATCCCCCAGCCGACACGCCACCCCGGTACCAGGTAAGCCTTCGAAAGGCCGTTAAAGGTCACCACTGGAACGTCGGAAGCGAGCGAGGCCAGAGAAACGTGCGGTTGCCCGTCCAGTATAAGTTTGTCGTAGATCTCGTCGGCCAAGAGCACCAAATGGTGCCTCCGCGCCAGCTCAATGATGGCCTCGAGCGTAGACCGTGAACAGAGTGCGCCGGTCGGGTTGTTGGGATGGATCACCACGATGGCCCTTGTTCGGGTGTTGATGCGAGCCGCCATATCGTCCAGGTCCGGCTCCCAGCCTAGCGACTCATCGAGGTGGTAAGGATTCGGCTCGGCGCCCAGTTTGGCCAGGACCGCCGAATAGAGGGGATACTCGGGGCAGGGGGTCAGGACGTTTTCCCCGGGATTCACCAGCGCCGTCAGGCACAAGTCAACCGCCTCGCTGACGCCCTGGGTCACAAACACGCTCTGGATGTTGCGGATACCCTTCCGCTCCGCCTCACTGCGAATCGCCTCCAGCGCATCTTCCAGCCCGGCCGAGGGTGCGTAGCCATCGTATCCATCGCGCATGGCCCGGGCTACCGCTTCGACGAGATGGGGCGGGGTACGAAAGTCGAACTTTAGCGGGTCACCCACATTCAGCGGCAGGATCTGTTTGCCCTCGCGCACCAGTTGCTCCGCCACAACCGCCACATCCCGAATGGCATAGCGCACGCGTTCGAGGCGGGTCGCAGCCGCAACCCTGAGCTGGCGAGTTGTTTCCGTATCGACCATAAGCCCCTTCTAACAGAAAGCCCACAGGGGGTCAAATCACGCGCCGCCTGCGGAGTGGGTCGAAGAGCGCGACGGCGGTCGCGATCTTCAGGCAGCGAACTCGGCGAGCCTGCCGGGCGCTAAAGAAACCGCCAAGCTTGCCGATAGCCAGATTAGCACCATCCGTCCGTTCAGGAGGCGTCTGTGAGCGCGTCTGTGACCCCGAGCCAAGTGCCGACTCCCTCGGCTCCGCCCCGCGCGCTGGTTAACCTCCCGCCGTTTCCGGCGGTCGCGATGAGGATCCTCCAATTGCTCTCGAAAGAAGATGTCGGCATGAAGGAGTTGAGCGACCTGATTCGTGCCGACGCCGTCTTCAGCGCCGAGGTGCTCTCCCTGGCCAACTCGCCGCTCTTTGGATTCCGTGCCGAAGTGAAGAGCATCCTCCAGGCGACTGCCCTGATGGGCTTGCAGCGCGTCAAGGCGCTGGCTTTGACGGTAGGCATAAAGGCGTACATCTCTTCGGCCATCAAACAGCCCTGCTTGCGCGCCTGCTGGCAGCATAGTTTAGCCTGCGCTCTTGCGGCCGAGGAATTGGCCGCCGTCAGCTTGATCGAGAAGGATGAAGCCTATACAGCGGGCTTAATGCACGACATCGGACGGCTAGCTCTGATCGTGATGCACCCCGCTCAGTACGCTGGGCTACTCAGTGAGCCGGCGGAGGATTCCCCGTCGCTGCTGAGCCGGGAGCGCGAACTGTTCGAGGTCGATCACTGCCAGGCCGGACAATGGTTGGTGGAAGCGTGGGGTCTTCCCAAGTCTTTCAGCGACATCACCGCCCGCCACCACGAACCCGCTTCTCGCGACGCGGTGAACGGTAAGTTCGATCTGCAAGCCCTAGTCCGAACCGCCTGCCGGCTGGCTGACAGTCTGGGCTTCGCGGTGGCCAAGTGCCACCAAGTGCCAACTCTCCCCCAGGTCCTCGAGGACTTGCCGCAGCGGGAGCGGAACAGGTTTCAGCCTGATCCCGACGACCTCGCCATGCGCATCGGCGTGAAGATCAACTGCCTGGATCACAGCTCGGTCTTCTGAGGACTTCTCTCGATCGCTGGCTCCGAAGCATTCGCCCACCGGGATCTCGCCAGAATTGCCTGGCCTCCTGTCGAATCCGCCCGGGAGAAATCCGAGCTCTAATTCCGCAGGGGAACCCACTGTTTCGTTACGGGTGGCCACCTACCCACGTTTGGCCGCCACGGTGCGGGCCTTCGAGTTGGAGTGTTCAGCTTTTGTCTCCGCCTGGGCCAGAGCCTCGTCCACCATCTTGTTGAACTGGTCGGCGGGTGGCGCGCCGGTGACCATTCGCCCGTTGATGAAGATGGTCGGCGTGCTAGCGACACCCAGCTTTTCGCCTTCCCGGCGACCGGCTTCGACGCGCGCGAGAGATCCCTTCGAATCGATGCAAGCGGCCAGCTTGAGCTTGTCGATCCCTGCCTGCTCGCCCAGCACCAACATCTGGTCTCGCACGTTGGCGGCGTTGATCATCCCTTGGTTGGCAAAAATGAGCGTCCGATACTTCTCGAACGCCGAGGGCTGGATCTGGTAGGCGCACTCGTTGGCGATGGCCGCTGTCAGGGACCAGTCGTGCATCGGCAGGGGAAATTCCTTGAACACGACGCGTACCCGGTCGCCGTACTTGGGCAGGAATTCCTTCTCCAAAAATTCCTGGAAGCGCGCGCACGTGGGACACTGGAGGTCGGCGTACTCGACGATGGTCACCCGCGCATGGGGTGGCCCCACGCTGGGTTGGTTGGCGGTAACGATGGTTTGCAGAGCCTGGGCACGCAGGTTGGTCGACAATACGTAGAGGTTACCCAGAAGCAAGGTATGGTGGTCTTTGGTGATGTAAAAGTCCTGGGATTGCGGGCCCCTCTCGCCGGTGGCCGTCACCCTGATCTGCTCAAAGCCGGAAAACTTCGACTTCTCCGGCGGGCTGGCGGTGAGGCTGACGTTCGCCGGAACCTTAAACTGCTCCCTCACATGCTGGAGGATCTCCGCCTTGCTGCCGCTGGAAAGGGAATAAAAGTTCCCCAGCGCTAGATACCGGCCGTCCTTGGAGACAAAGATGGTGCTATCCTTCTTGTTCGTTCCATCGTCGACGGTGACGGTTGTTTCGTAGTAGCCGGCGACGGGGGACTCGCGGAAGGGCTGGGCACTGATCTTGGTGCCATCCGGAATTCCGAAGCGCTCGCGGAGAAAGTCCACCACCTTGCCGGTGGTGACGGGGTCGGATCGCCGGGCCGCGCGGCTGGTTTGGGAAACGGCGCGATCCTGGCTGGTCCACCAGAGCGCCCCGCCGATACTCAGTACTGCGGCCAGGATGGCTGACCGCTTGATATGATGTCTCAAGGTTTGTGATCCTTTCTACCGGGCGTTTCCCGCCCGCATGATCTGGTTTCCCCTTACCAGCGCCTGCACCGTGGCCTTGCGGCTGGCCGCGCTTCCCTTCCTGAGCCTACTTACCCGCCAGGGCTTCGTCTACTGCCTTGTAAACGTCTTGTGGCGCGGCTCCCACCACCATCCTGCCGTTGATGAAAAACGTGGGGGTGCTGGCGACTGCCAGGGTCTGGCCTTCCACGAAATCCTTCTCGACGCGCGGCAGGGTGGACCTGGCATCTATACACGGCGCCAGTTTGTCGCGGTCGATGCCTGCCTGCTGGGCGAGGTTCAGCAGTTGATCGCGCGCGCGGCTGGCGTTGATTTCCGCCTGGTGCTGAAAAATCAGCGAGCGGTAAGCCAGGTACTTCTCCGGGGCCTCCTGATAGGCGCACGCGCTTGCCACCGACCCTTCCAGCGCCCAGTCGTGAACGTTGACGAGCGGATATTCCTTGAAAATCACCCTTACCTTGCCCTGGTATTTGGGCAGCAGCTCCTTTTCCAGGAACTGCTGGGCGCGGGCGCACGTGGGGCACTGGAGATCGGCGTATTCGACGATGGTCACCGGCGCCCCTGACGGGCCCACGCTGGGCACGTGGTCCGTCGAAATTTCGCGCTCCACCTCGCGCCGCGGATCCGCGCCCAAAGTGTAAATGTTTCCCTGGATCAGGTAGCGCCCGTCCTTGGACACATAGAAGTCCCGCGACTGCCTCTGTCGGCCTTCGCCCAGGGTGATGGTGGTGGTGTAATAACCAGGAAACGGAGAAGGCCGGAAGGGGCCGATGGTTAGGGTGGCATCGGGAGGGATGGGGAACCTTCCGCGGAAGTAAGTGGCGATTCTTGCGCGGATTACCGATTCATTCTCTTCCGCGCGACTGGTTGGCGCTGCCTTGTCGCGCCTAGAAGGCGCAGAGGATTGCCCCTTCTCCGTCCCCACGGCCAAGGCACCCACGGTCAGGAGAAGCAGACTGACACCGGCCTCAAAGCGGGGGCTGGCCCTTCGCAATGACGAAACCCCATCCCCTGGTGCCAACGCCACTCTTGCGCTGGCCCCAACTCGTACACAACCACCGCCCGCGCAGCCCGCCCTTTGACCACTTGCAGGCAGGCCGCCCAAGATGAGCGGTCACTAAGACGGCGGCAGCATTCCTGAGCTGTTGTCGATTTTAGCCAAGCCCGGCTCGGAAAATCAATTTCCAGCGCAACGGTCGCCGGATGCGATCCACCTCCCCGCAGAACGCGGAACAGTGCTTCCGCACCGCTTTGGCATGGGATTTCGGGAGTCCGGTCTCGATTTTTCAACAACATATCCGGTTCGTTTTGTCAAATTGCTATCTGCTCCCTTGCCTTGGGGATTCACCCCCAGCCTGTCGTTGCGGTTCCGCCGCCGGTACTTTGACAACATGCGTCACAGACTAAACGTTTCGCCGAAGCGACGACAAGGTCGCGCCCGGAGAGGTTTGTTTACAGTTGTTTACGTGCGGAGCTAAGGTTTTGAGGCCTGGGGCAGGGGGTGAGGTTCCCTTGCCGGCGGCTGTTGAAAGTAGGTCGTTTCGCCTGAACGCGGCGGAGTGCGGTTCCCTGTTTGGCCCGGCTCGAGCTTGACCCGAGGCCAGTGGCGCGAGACTGCGCTGCGCTTTCCGGCATTGCACGCCTCGTGCTACGATGCAGTTTAGTCGCCGCCCGACGGTGAGCAGGTTCCGCCGCTGGGCCTCTGCCTCGCATCTTCTTCTGTGAGCCTTCTGTGAGCCGGCAAACCTATGAGTGACCCGACGCAGCGTCGTTCTCGCATCCTAAGCGGGATGCGCCCCACCGGCAAGCTTCACCTCGGCAACCTAGCAGGTGCGCTCTCGAATTGGGTCAAGCTGCAGGACCACTACGAGAGCTTCCACTTTGTGGCCGACTGGCACATGCTCACCACGGACTATGCCGATACCTCGGAGCTGCAGGCGAACATCCGCGAAATGGTGACGGACTGGCTGGCCGCCGGGCTCGACCCTGAGAAGGCCACCTTGTTCGTCCAGTCCGGCGTGGTCCAGCACGCCGAGTTGCACCTGATCCTCTCCATGATTACGCCGCTCGGGTGGCTGGAGCGCGTGCCCACTTACAAGGAAGCACTGGAAAACATCCGCGACCGAGACATCCACACTTACGGCTTTTTGGGCTACCCGGTGCTTCAAACGGCTGACATCCTGGTGTACAAGGCGGACGGCGTGCCGGTGGGTGAGGACCAAGTGCCGCACGTGGAGTTGACGCGGGAGATTGCGCGCCGGTTCAACAGTTTCTACGGTCGCGTCTTTCCAGAACCGCAGGCCCTGCTAACCCCTACGCCGCGGCTTCCCGGCACCGATGGGCGCAAGATGTCCAAGAGCTACAACAACGCCATCTATCTTTCCGATGCGCCCGAGGTGGTGAACCAGAAGCTGGCAACCATGGTCACGGACCCGGCGCGCAAGCGCCGCTACGATCCCGGCAATCCCGACGTCTGCCCGGTCTTTGACCTGCACAAGGTGTTTTCCGGCCCGGAGGTGATCGACCGCGTTAACCGCGAGTGCCGCACGGCGGAGATCGGATGCCTGGACTGCAAGAGATTGCTGGCAGATGCTGTCAACCGGACGCTGTATCCTATCCGCGAGCGGAGGAAGCTTTACGAGCAGGAACCCCAGAGAGTTGGAGAGGTGCTCGAACAGGGAACGGAGAAGGCCCGCCAGGTCGCCGAAACAACCATGGGTGAGGTGCGGAAGGCGGTTCGCCTGCGGTAGGTTTGTGCCAAGGGACAGACACCAGGCCACGAAGGTTTCAAGCCGACGAAGGGGGATGGAGCTGGAACGGTTATAATCGCGCTGGGGGCTCTCGCAAGCGCGGTTTCCAGCCCGAGAGGACGCGCCCGCTGAGCCTGCTAGGATGATGGAAGAAGGCCAACCCGCGCCTGCCGGACCGGCCGAACCCGCGAACTCTGCGGCCAGCCCGGTTTTGCCGCTCCGTGCGGACCGGGCCGTCCGCGGCAGCCCGCCTCGGGTCAAGCTGGAAATCTACGAAGGGCCGCTCGACCTCTTGCTCGACCTCATCCGCAAGCAGCAGATCAACATCTACGATATTCCCATTGCCCAGATCACGCGCCAGTATCTCGATTACCTCCAGATGCTTGAGGCGCTGAATATTGATGTGGCCAGCGAGTTCGTCCTGATGGCAGCCACGCTGATCTATATCAAGTCGCGGATGCTCCTGCCGCCGGACCCGACCGCGCCGCCCGAGGAGCAGGAAGACCCGCGGACCGAGCTGGTACACCGGCTGCTCGAGCATGAAAAGTTCAAAAACGCGGCGCAGATGCTCGAATCCAAGCGGATGCTGGAAGAAGCCATGTGGACGCAGCCGGGCATCGGCGAGTTTGCCGAGGCGGAGGACGAGCCGGGGGTGGCGGTTTCGCTGTTCGATCTGATCTCTGCTTTCCGCGAGATCCTGGAGCGGGCCAAGAAGCGCGCTCCCCTGGCGATTCAACGGGAAAAGGTCACCGTGGGGGAGATGATGGAACACGTCCGCCAGGTGCTGCTTTCTACACCGCATGCGGTGCGCCTGGATGATCTGGCGTCGGCCTTCGATTCGCGCGAGGCGCTGATTGCTCTGCTCTTAGCCTTGCTCGAGATGGTCCGCCTGCGCGCCATTGTGCTGCGGCAGAAAGAGCTCTTCGCGCCCATCACCATTCACCGCAGCAAGAATTTTGAAGAGGTCCTGGCACGCGCCAGCGCGAGCCTGCTGGAAGCCAGCCTCGAGGAGCTGGCGGAAGCGGCGCCGGAGGGAAACGCCGAAGGGTCCAGCCATGCGGAGTGACGAAGCTTTGAAGGCGCTGATTGAAGCGATCCTCTACGTGGCGCCCGAGCCGGTGCCGCTTGAGGCGATCGCTAGCACCCTGGAGGGTGAGGAACTCCAGCGGGTCAAGCAGAAGCTCGAGGAGCTGATCGCCGACTACGAACGGCCGGAACGGGGCATTCAGATCCGGCAGGTAGCGGGCGGCTACAAATTCTCGTCCAAGCCGGAGCATCACGAAGTGCTGCGCCGCTTCGTCAAGAGCCTCAAGCCGCCCATACGGCTTTCGAAGCCGGCCCTCGAGACCCTGGCGGTCATTGCCTACCGGCAGCCCGTGACCCTTCCGGAGATCCAAGAGATTCGAGGCGTTGATTGCGGCGGCGTCATCCACACTCTTCTGGAGAAGAAGCTGGTTGTTACGGCGGGCCGTAAGAATGTCGTGGGGCGGCCGATCCTGTATCGCACGTCGCGCGAGTTCCTGGTCCATTTCGGGCTGAACCGCCTTGACGACTTGCCTAGCCAGCGCGAGTTTGAAGAGCTGGCCCGCCAGGCCCTCGGCACCAGCACTCAGCAAGACCTGCTAGAGTTGGAGAGCCGTATCGAGGGCCAGAGCGGCGCGGGCGGAATGCCACCGGAAAACGCGGAGCCGCGTGCCCCCGAGCCCGAGAGCGGCTTGAAACCGCGGGACGGGAATGAGGGTGAGAGGATTATCCGGGATGCCTAGAAGTGCGCTGACCGAATCCGGAAACGCGAAACCCGAGCCGCGCGCGGGAGAGCGTCTGCAAAAGATCATTGCCGCGGCCGGCATCACCTCGCGCCGGAAAGCCGAGCAGCTGATCCGCGAAGGTGCCGTGACGGTGAACGGCCGAGTGGTGACCGAGCTGGGATCGAAGGCGGACCCGGAGCGAGACCGAATTAAGGTGCAGGGTCAGCTGGTGCGCCCGGCGCGGAATCACGTCTACCTGCTGGTGAATAAGCCGGTAGGGTATGTTTCCACCGTCAGCGATCCGCAGCAACGGCCGACCGTTGTCTCGCTGGCGAAGGGGGGGCGGGAGCGAGTGTACCCCGTCGGCCGTCTGGATTATCATTCGTCGGGCCTGATGCTGCTGACGAATGATGGGGAACTGGCGAATCTCCTCATGTCGCGCGCTTCGCGGGTGCCGCGCACCTACCACGTAAAGCTGGACGCCCCCGCCGATCCGGAGGACTTGCGCCAGCTCGAGGAAGGCATCGTCTTGGACGGGCGGCGCACGGCACCGGCCCAGATTCGCCCGCTTGGCGCTGTGGCTCGGGCCAACAGGAGCGGTACGGCCGGCCGAGCCAAGCCGTGGTACGAGGTCACCCTGGTGGAAGGCCGCTATCGCCAGGTACGGCGCATGTTCGAGCGCATCGGGCGTTCCGTCCTCAAGTTGAAGCGCACGCGCATCGCCTTCCTGACCGATCGCGGCTTGCCTCCGGGGGCGTTCCGGCACCTGGCACCCGAGGAGGTGGCGCACTTGAAGCGTTTTCTATGGCGTCGCGCTGAGGGCAAGGCTTGAACGCGCATCCCATTTACGAGATCCTGCCCGCTTGGTCGCGGAAGATTTGCCCGTATCCGCCGGGCAAGCCCATCGAGGAGGTGGAACGCGAGCTGGGGCGGACCGCTATCAAGCTTGCGTCCAACGAGAATCCCCTGGGCCCGTCGCCGAAGGCCGTCGAGGCCATCCGTCGATGCCTGGATCGCATCCACCTTTATCCTGATGGCAACGGCTATTACCTGCGGCGCCGGCTGGCCGAGATTCATGGTCTGGACCTGGAACAGGTGATCCTGGGCGCGGGATCGACGGACCTGATTGAGCTAGCCAGCAAGACATTCCTCACTCCGGGTGATGAAGGGATCACGTCGGAGTCCGCCTTTTACATCTACCGGCTGGCCATTGAAGAGATGGGGGGCACTCTGATCCAGGTGCCGATGCGCCGCATGACGTTTGACCTTGCGGCAATCGCCCGCGCCGTCTCCCCTCGCACCAAGATCATTTACCTCGGCAATCCCAACAATCCGACAGGGACATGCTTCACTGCCGCAGAGCTCGACAGCTTTCTGGAGCGGCTGCCCGCGCGCGTGCTGGTCGTGCTCGACGAGGCTTACTACGAATACGTGGGACGGCCCGGCTATTCCCACTCCATCGAGTATGTGCGGCAGGGAAGAAACGTCCTGGTGCTGCGAACGTTCTCCAAGGTTCATGGCCTGGCAGGCCTGCGAATCGGCTACGGGCTAGGTCACCCCGAGCTTATCGAGTGCCTTAATCGCATCCGTTCCCCCTTCAATGCCAACAGCGTTGCGCAAGCCGCCGCGCTGGCGGCCCTGGATGACCGCGAACACGTGGCGCGCTCAGTGGAACTCAATGCCCAGGAGATGAAGTTCGTTACCGAGGAGCTGACGCTGCTGGGTGTCCGCTACCAACCGTCGGTGGGGAACTTCCTGCTGGTGGATACGGGTCGCGACTGTGAAGAAGATTTCATGCGCCTGCTCCACGAAGGGATCATCGTTCGGCCCATGAAGCTGTACGGGTTCCCCACGTCTCTGCGTGTGACCATCGGGAGGCACGAGGAGAACGAGCAGTTCCTGGCGGCGCTGCGCCGCATCGCTTCAGCGCCGGTGCCTGCAACCAGCGCCTAAAGGTCGCTGAATGCCGGGCGGCGCTGGCTTCGGCCTGCCCCAGTCCGTGGGAACAGGTTACGAGCGGGGCTGTCTTGATCAGTGCCGCGGCCTCTCGGGTTTTGCGGCTTGCTCCGCAGCCAGTAATGCCCGCTTCCGCTCCAGACCCCAACGGTATCCGCCCAGACTCCCGTCCTTGCGCACCACCCGATGGCAGGGAACTACCAGAGCTACGGGATTGGTAGCACAGGCGCGCGCCACGGCACGCACAGCTTTAGGGCGACCGATCGCCTGGGCGACCTCGGCGTATGAGCGGGTACTGCCGTAGGGGATGGCTTGCAGCTCCTGCCAGACTCGCCGCTCGAAGGCGGTGGCGAGGATGTCCGTGGGAAGCTCCAGGCGTTTCAATTCGCCCCGGAGGTGGCGCAGAACGCTTTCCAGCCATCCTTGCAGATCACGGTTCGTTTCCCGGCGAATGATTGCCCGCGGGTACTCCCCACGCAAGGCTGCCTCAAGCGCGATGTCGGAATCACCCAGGGCGACGCGGCAGATTCCCCGATCGGTGGCAGCGAGCAGCAAGCGGCCCAAAGGCGAATCCGTGATGGTGTAGCGGATCGACATGCCGAACCCGCCCTTGCGGTACGCAGCCGGCGTCATGCCGAGTTGCGCATGAGCGCGCTCGTAGAGGCGGCTGCTCGAGCCGTAGCCTGCCTCGTACATCGCTTCTGTGACGCCCGCGCCGTTCTGGATTCGCGCCTTGAAGCGTTCCAGGCGTCGGGCCTCCGCGTATTGGCGGGGCGAAATGCCCAAGGCTCGCTTGAACTCGCGCTTCAAGCTGTGCGGACGGATGCCGGCGACTGCCGCCAAGGCAGGCAAGCTCAGGCCATTCGCCCCGCCCTGGTCTTCCAGGCGCCGGTCGATGTAGCGGCACACCGCTTCCAAACGCTGCTGGCACTCACCTTTTCGCTCCGGTTTATCAGGCCGGCAGCGGACACACGGGCGATACCCTGCCTCTCGTGCTGCTTGCGGGCTGGGAAAGAAACGGACGTGCTTCCGCTCCGGCTTGCGCGAAGGGCACGATGGCCGGCAGTAAATTCCCGTGGAGTCTACGGCGTAGACAAAGGCTCCATCATAGCGTGCGTCGCGGGCCAGCACTGCATGCCAGTATCCATCCCCGTTGTGGGGGAGTGCCTTCGATTCGGCTATCCACAGGCTCATGTCTTTTGCAATCCTCCTGCTGCCAACGTAGGAGAGTTGCAGCGCGTCTTCTATCCGATTATGGCGCTGAATTTCCACCTCGTCGGCGTGGACTTGCGTCCGTTGCGGCGCTGGTTACCTCTACTCCGTGCCGGGTGGCGGAGATCTTCAGCCCTCGACTAGAATACAGGCATGTCTGCCCTTCGAATCGCCCTGATGAACGTTCGCCTGGCCATGCGCACCAAGGTAGCCCTGTTCTTCACCTTCATCTTTCCTCTTATTCTTCTCTTTGCCTATGCCGGAATCTTCGCGCACGGCAACCCTTACGCCGTGGCTTACCTTTTTGGTCCGGTGCTGACGCTGCACGTTATGGGCAGTGCGTTTTGGGGCCTGGGGTTACAGTCGGTGGCGGCGCGCGAGCGAGGCAGCCTGCGGCGTTACCGTTTGGCACCGCTCGGCCCCGCCACCATGGTGCTGGCCAGTCTCGTCGCCAACTACCTCCTGCTGCTTCCGGTCACCGCTCTCCTGCTCGTCTGCGCCGTCACGCTGTTCCACATGCCGCTGAAGATCGGCTTGCTCGACCTCTTCATTCTGGTCACGGTGGGGGCTTTCGGGTTTGCGGGATTCGGACTGGTCATCGGCAGCATCGCCAACACTATGCAAGAGGCTCAGGTATACAACAACGTCGTCTGGTTTCCTCTGCTCTTTCTCTCCGGTACCACCATCCCGCTCCCCATGCTGCCCCACTGGCTGCAACGGGTGGCTGCATTTCTGCCCGCGACATACTTGGTGTCGGCCTTTCAGGGAATCATGTCCCAGGCAGAATCCCTGCAGCGGCATACGGCAGAGCTGGCAGTTCTGGTCGTGTGCGGCTGCGCGGGCCTGTTCTTTGCCTGGAAGCTTTTCCGCTGGGAGAAGGAAGAGCGTATTCCGCGCTCAGCTAAGCTCTGGTCGCTAGCGTGTGCCGTGCCGCTGCTCCTGATGGGTGTGTGGCTTAACACCCGCGGTGATGCGGCCGCTTCCTGGGCCACCACCAAGAAGTGGGCGGAGATGCAGGGCGAAACGGCCAAAAGCGCCGGCGGGAAAGCCGAACCGGCACCGCCCGATTCAGAATCCGGGTTGGTAAGCGATTTCGATAATGGCACGGCAAGCGCGAAGTTCGGCTCGGGCTGGGCAGTGTCGACGGATTCCCTCATGGAAGGCAAGTCGACCGCCGAATTCGAAGTGGTCAGTGGCGGGGCGCAGGGGAGCAAGGGCTCGCTCCTGATCGCCGGCGAGATTGTAGGCAGCACCCGCTTCTTCTGGGCCGGGGCCATGTTCTTTCCGGGTCCCAGCCGTTTCGCGCCCGTCAACCTCTCTACCAAGAAGGCGCTGAGCTTCTGGGCGAAGGGCGACGGCCAGACCTATCGCGTGATGCTGTTCTCCCAGAGCCTGGGATTTGTGCCCGCCACGCAGACATTTGTCGCCCGTCCGGACTGGACAAAATTCGTGTTTCCCCTCGCATCTTTCCACGGTATGGATGGGCATGACCTCGAGGGTGTGCTCTTTTCCGGCGGCAAGCCTGGACGATTTGCATTTCAGATTGATGACGTACGCTTTGAATAGCCATTCTCAGCTCGGGATACTGCTCATCGGCTGACGAGGCAGAGCGACCGGTCGGCAGGCCGACGGCTAACCAAAGCCAGCCGCCGGTGTGAGTCGGCCGCCCCGGGGCTAAGGGCTTGTTTGGTAAGCCTTGTCCAAGACCTCCACCACGTGCATGACGCGCCGGGCTGGATTCTTCGAGCCCGCCACGCCGGCACGGAGCTGCAGCAGGCACCCCGGATTGGCCGTGAGGATGAGATCAGCCTGGGTCTCGTCGATGCGGCGCATTTTTGCCGCGAGCAAGCGCTCGGCCATCTCGTTCTCCACCACGTTGTAGATCCCTGCGCTCCCGCAGCAGACTTCGGCTTCCTTCAACTCGACTAGCTCGAGCCCGGGCACGGCGCGAAGCAACTGCCGGGGGGCGGAGCGGATGCGTTGCGCGTGCGCCAGGTGGCACGGGTCCTGATAGGTCGCGCGGGCTGGCACTGGACCGAGCGCGCGATTGAAATCGATCCCTGCCAGGTACTCGGTAACGTCCTTTACCCGCGAACTGAAACGCAAAGCCTGCGGGTGGAGCTCGGGCTGTTCTTCTTCGAAGAGCAGTGGGTATTCCTTCAGCACGGAGCCGCAGCCCGCCGCGTTGGTGATGACCGCGTCCCAGTCCTCGGCCAGGAAGGCCTCGAGGTTGCGGCGCGCCAGCCGCCTGGCTAGATCGCGTAGCCCCGCATGAACCTGCAGCGCTCCGCAGCAACCTTGCTCCTTGGGGATCACCACTTCGCAACCATTCTCGGCCAGCACTCGCAGCGTGGCTTCATTCAGCCGGGCGAAGGCGAGGTTGGCAATGCATCCGGCGAAGAAGGCCACGCGGTAACGGCGCGAGCCCCGTGCCGGCACCACATGGCCGAGCTGGCGAGTGAAGAAAGGCTTTTCGAGGCGAGGTGCGAGGCGGGCAATCCGAGCCAGACGCGGCGAGAGCGCTTCGAGCAGGTGCGACTGGAGAACCAGCTGCTCCAGTCCGCTTTGCTGCCAGGCTCGCAGGATCATGCCCACGCATTCCAGGCGGCGGCGGTGCGGCAGAAGGCCTGCCAGGAAGAGCCTTCGCAGCAGTCTGCTCCGTAGAGGCCGGCGGTAGTGCCGGGCAATCTGGCTGCGTGCGAGCTCTACTAGCCTGCCATATTCGACCCCGGACGGGCAAGCGGTCTCGCAGGCGCGGCAATCCAGGCAAAGGTCGATGTGGCGGACGAAGCTCGGGCCCAGTGCCAGCGCGCCCCGGTCCACCTGGATCATCTGGTAGATTCGTCCTCGCGGCGAATCCATCTCCTGCCGGAGTTCGCGGTACGTGGGGCAGGCGTTCAGGCAGAGGCCGCAGTGGATGCACTTGGAATAAGTCTCCCAGCGCGGTTTCTCACGCGGACTGTAGTTGGACTGGGTCACGGTGCCAATGGGGCCATCGACTCCACGAGGGCGATGGCGCCCTTTCCTAATGCTTGCTAGATTCCGCCCACAAACCGCCCGGGCGACAAAATGCCTTTCGGATCCCAGGCCTGCTTCATCCGCCGCATCATCTGCAAATCGTCGCCCGGAGGGCCCCAGGCATCAACATGCTCTCTGACGTCGGCCGGGCAGCGCTCGACGATCAGGGATCCGCCCAGTTGGACGGCTTGAGTTCGCAGCCGCTCAATGAGCGAGGCGAGGCGGTCCGGCGGGAGGCTGGCGGCGAGAGCGAGACGCACGACGCCCACTGCCGTCATGCCGATGCAAGCCAGTCGGGCCTCCGAAGCCCGGGCTTCCTCCTCAGCCTGTCCTATGAAGGTCTCCGTCGCCGCCACGGGAAGCGATGCTTTCAAGACGGCTGCACCACGCCAGGCGCCCAGCCAGAGGGCCGGATAATCGGCGAGGCTCGCCCAGTTGGACTCGTTCACGCCGAGGGAATGGGCCTTCGGCAGCCAGCCGGAAAGTTCGGCGTCGTAACGGCGGAGCACGCGTTCGCTCCCAGCGGCTTCAATCCACACCTGAAACCTTTCGTCTCCAAAGAGCGCCGCCCCGGCCAGGCGGGCGGTAGTGGAATCGAGCAGAACCATGCGCTGCGGTGCGAGCGGCGATTCGAGGAGTCGGCGGCGGAGTTGGCGGGCTTCTTCCAGGGACGCAACCGCAGCCGCATAGGTTCGCGTCTGCGGGGGCCGCGGGAAGAGCTTTAATGTCACTTCGGTGATTACGCCGAGTGTGCCCCACGATCCGATCAGCAGCTTGGCGAGATCGTACCCGGCGACGTTCTTGACCACCCGTCCCCCTGTCTTCACCACTTTGCCCTCGGTCGTGGCCATCGTCATACCCAGCACCATGTCGCGCAGCGTGCCATAGCGCAGTCGCAGCGGACCCGACGCGCCCGCCGCCGCGCATCCTCCGACGCTGGCTTTGTCCCCCCCTGGCGGATCCAGAGGAACCCAGAGTCCTCGCCGGCTCAGGAAGTGCTGCAGGTCGCCCCACTTCATGCCCGCCTCCACGCTGATCACCAGATCGTCCGGCTCGTAGTACCACACCTGGTTCATCTCTTTCAGCGAGAGCGCCACGTCGTAGCGGCGGGGAGGATTGCCGGTTTCGATCTTGGTGCCGTTGCGCCGCGGAATCACTGCCAGGTCCTGCTCTGCCGCACATTGTAGTACTTGGGCCGCCTGTCCAGCCGAAGGGGCAAAAACCACGCAGCGCGGAACCCTGCCATGGACGGCGCACGCCTGGCACGATGCCGCGTCCGTGAGGACCCGTGCCTCCCCAACGATAGAAGCCAACTTTGCCACCCCGGCTTGGGTCGCCGTTGCCATTCAACTTCCTAAGCTGACTTGCACGCGAACCTCGCCGCACATCTTGCCCGAGGGCAGTACCTTGCCGGGATTCAGCAGGTTTTGCGGATTGAAGACCTGCTTCAACTTCCGCATCACGGCCAGGTCCTCTTCGGAAAAGATGAGCGGCATCAGCTCATTCTTTTCAATGCCCACGCCGTGCTCGCCGGTAATCGACCCGCCCAGCTCGACGCACTTGCCCATGATTTCCTCTGCCGCTTTCACCGCGTGGCGTACCTGCTGCGCGTCGCGGCTGTCGAACATGATGAGCGGATGAAGGTTTCCATCCCCGGCGTGAAAGACGTTGCCGATGCGCAGCCCGTAGCGGCGCTCGACACCGGCAATGTAGTCGAGCATCTGGGGCAACCGGGTGCGGGGGATCACGCCGTCCTGCACATAGAAGCTTGGCGTGAGGCGCCCGATGGCGCCGAAGGCATTCTTGCGCCCGCGCCAGAGCAGCTCGCGTTCCTCCGCCCTCCTGGCCACGCGAACCTGGCGGGCCCGGTGGGCGCCGCACACCGCCGTGATGGAGTCGGCCTCCTCTTCGACCGCCTCGCGCAGCCCCTCCAGTTCGATCAGCAGCACCGCAGCAGCATCGAGGGGGTAGCCGGCGTGGGTGGCGGCTTCAATGGCGCGCAGCATGAGGCCGTCCATCATCTCCAGAGCGGCCGGGGTGATGCCGTGCGCAGTGATGGCGGCCACCGTAGCGGTGGCGTCTGCCACCGAATCGTAGATAGCCAGCAGGGTCTTCACCGCTTCAGGAAGGCGCATCAGGCGTACGACGATCTCCGTCACGATGCCCAAGGTGCCTTCCGAGCCGACGATGAAACCCGTCAGGTCATATCCCGGTCGGTCCCAGTAGCGCGCGCCCGTACGAATGACGCAGCCGTCCGGAAGGACCACTTCGAGTCCCAGGACGTGATTGGTGGTGACGCCGTAGGCCAGGGTGTGTGGCCCGCCGGAGTTTTCCGCCACGTTGCCGCCCAGCGTACAGGCTTTTTGGCTCGAAGGGTCGGGAGCGTAGTAGTACCCCGCATCCGCTACCGCCAGCGAGAGGTCCTGGTTCACGACGCCGGGCTGGACGCGGGCCCGCTGATTTTCGAGGTCAATTTCTAGGATCTGGTTCATCCGCGCCAGGGAGACCACAACCCCACCCTCCAGCGCCACCGCCCCGCCGCTCAATCCCGTCCCTGCGCCCCGCGGGATTACCGGACAGTGGTGCCGCGCCGCTACCTTGACGACCGCGGCGACTTGCTGGGTCGTGGCGGGAAATACGACAGCCTCCGGCGGACGGCGGGATGAGAGGGCATCGTACTCATAGAGCATCAGGTCTTCCGGCCGCCATAGAACTGCCTCTTCATTCGTCGCCTGGATCAACTCCTGTACCAAGGGAGGGACTTGCATGGTGCGTCTGGAGGTTGCCGCTGCGCTCCGGGGCGAGTATATCGGAGGCGGGAGAGCAGGGTCAAACTTCGTCAGCGCGAAGGGGTTCGGGAACTGCCCGGCTTGCGGGCGGGGTCCTGCAGCTTCGCCCAGCGGAGAGCAGAAGTCTCACGCACCCCACTTTGGGCTAGTGGACGTGGCTTAGGTGGGATGGCTGAAGGGTTTGAAGCAGAACGCTGCGCATCATCTCCTTTTCGCGCAGCTCGTCGCTAGTCTTGATGTGCTGGAAATGCTGCCGGGCTTGCGCCGCCTCGGAATGTCGTCCCAAGCGCTCATAAACCGAGGCCAGGTGATACCAACCCTCGGCGAGGTTGGGATCCAGCCGGATGGCCTGCTGGAAATCCGTGAGGGCGCCCGCCCAGTCATTGTGCTGCTGCCGCACCTTGCCGGAAGCGATATAGCAGAGCGCGCAGGAAGGCAACGCCCGCTCGGCGATGGCGAGGTCCGCTAAGATAACCCGTTCGTCACCTGGTTGCTGTTTCGCACGAATGACGGCATCCAGATAAAAAAGGTAAGGGTCGGGGTTAGCAAGCTTCAACCCTTCTGCAACCGTCTGGGCAGCTCCGGCCCAGTCGCCCTGCACGTAGAGCGCGAATCCGAGCAGCAGGCGCGCCACCGAAAACTCGGGCGCGACGGCGAAGAGCCGGCGCGAGGTTTCCACGCATTTGGCCGTCCGACCGGCGAGAAATTGCGCCAGGGCAAGCCCGAGCAAGAGATACGGCGACCGCGGGTTAGAAGCCGAGGCACGCGCGAAGACGGCCTCCGCCTGTTGATAACGCTTCGCTCGCAGCCAGAAGAGGCCAAGATCCAGGGCGTAATTTTCCTCTTGAGGATCCCTTACGAAGGCTGCGGAGAGATCCCTTGCCGCTTGCTGCTCTTGCCCCAGCGCGGCTTCAATCTTGCCACGGAGATAAAGGCGCGCGGTCGCTTCCTGCTGCGTCTGGTACGGTGCCGAATCAATCGCGCTCAACGCGGCGGCCGCGCGGTTGTCTGCCAGGCGGGCCAGCGCCAAATTGTAGTGGGCTTCGAAGAGGTTCGGGTTGTCATGCGCGGCACGCTCGAAGGCTTGCGACGCCTCAGCGTAGAGACCCCTCTCGGCAAAAGCGATGCCGGCTCGCAGGAGCAAGGCGGAGGGGAGATGAGGCTGGCGGAGAAGCTGATGCAGACGAGTCGAGGCCAGTGAGGGTGCCCCGTGCGCGAGTGACTCTTCAATTTGAGTTTCGAGGAGCGCCGGGGAGGCGGGCCCTTGCGTCCTTTCATGCTGGGGATGAACCGAAGCCTGGCAGGCGAGGATGAGAAAAGACACCACACGCCAGGCCCTGGTGCGACTGCCGTCCTTAGTTGGCGCGTTCCGCGTCATTGCGTCGCAATTCTGTCACTCCCCATTCAGTATTGTGGAGATTTGCCGGCCATGCGTCTCTCGCCGGCGGCTCTTTCGCGCTCACCCATCAGCGCGTAAACTTCAGCCAGCCGCGCATGAACCTGCGGGTCACTGGGCCTTAGGTCTTCCGCCACCTGCAGGTAGGAAAGAGCTCTGGAGTAGCGCTGGGCAGCGTATTCCTTGGCCGCTAGGGCGGAGGCTGTCTGGAAGAGCAAGTTTGCCGTGTCCGAGTCCTGGGGATTCAGCTGCCGGGCGTGACGCAGCACGCCGAAAGCTTCGGCGTCCTGCTTCAGCATGTACAAGGTCGCTCCCAGCAGCGCGTTCGAATCGAAGAAATCAGGCCGCAGGGCCACGGCTCGCTCCAAAGGCCCGCGAGCCTCGCTGTACCGTTTCAGCCGGAAGAAGGTCAGCCCCAGATTGTGCTGCACTTCGTAGGAATCAGGGTCGAGCTCGGCGGCTTTGCCCAAGGGCTCCAGTGCCTCGAGGTAACGACCGTGCTGACCGTAGATGATGCCAAGCAGGGTCAGCCGCTCAGGGTCGTCCATCCGGAAGAGCCTGCTGCAGGCCTCAGGCGCGCGGGACGGCGGCTCCTTTTCGAGGGCTTGGCTGCAGGCGATGCCTAGCTCGGCCGCTTCATCGTAACTTTGCCGCAACTTGGCACTCCGTGCGAATTCACGCGCCGCTTCCCCCTGCCGGCCCTGCCGCTGGTAAAGCCGGGCCAAATGGTCCGGTATGCGGAAGTCGCGCGGATTGGCTTCCCTTGCTTTGTTGAGCCATTTTTCCGCCGTGATGAGGTCGCCCTTTTCCAGGTACGCCGAGCCCAAATAGTACGCCGTGTCGGGGAAGGGAGGGTGTGCCACAATCGCCTGCAATTCGCGGATGGCGGCCTCTAGCTGATGTTCGTTCAGGTCGAGGCGGCCCAGGAAGTAGCGCACGCTGGGATCTCCGTCGGTCACGAGGCGGAGTCGCTCGAATTCACGCCGCGCCTCGGCGTACCGGCCCAGGGCAAAGTAACAGACTCCGAGCTGGTAGCGCACACGTGTCAGTTCAGGGCGCGCCGCCAGCGCCGTTTCGAACTCCGCCGCCGCGTTGGCGAAACGCTCATCTTTTTCGAATTCGTATCCGCGCCCGACGTGGGCTTCCGCCGCTGTTCCCTCCTGAGTGGCTTGGGGAACTAGACTTGAGCAGACAGCTGCAAGAGGCCAAGCGGTGCAGATGGCGAAAACCATCAAGGCACGTTTTAACCCCAAGGTTGAGCAGCACCCAAACCGTTGCTTTTTTCCTGCCTGCAAGTGCTTACACCTAGGCCTGAATGGACCCGGACGCCCCGGCGCTGCCGTCAGCGGATCCGGCAAGTTGCCGGCGCGTTCCAGTAATAGGGAGACCTGCCGTCCCAGGAGCCCGGAAAGCTGGCGAAGCGAATCTGGTGTGTGCCTGGCCGATCTGCCAGCTGCGTCTCGCCCCGCCCATCCGCTGGAACGATTGTGCATCGAGCGGCCTGGCTCCTCAAGCCGGTGGTAGGCTAAGGCGGCAGACCGACTTTACCCAGCAGGGTCACAAAGCGGTCGGAAACACGCAGGCGGTCCATCGCCGGATTCACCTTGAGAAAGACGAGGGAGTTGGAGCGTTCGGCATAGGCGCGCTCCAGCCAGTCTAATGCTACTTCCTTCTCGTCCAGCCCCCAGTAGACGGTGGCCACGTCAAAGGAAGAGAAGAAACCGTGTGCGGAGGAGCGATCCTTCAGTTCTGAAACCACCTTGAGGACTTCTCCCCTTCTGCCAGCGAGAGCATAGGCGAAACCCAGCGCAGCCATGATATCCGGGTAGTCGTCCAGGGTTCGGGCGCGCTCAAGTTCCGCGATGGCCTCGGCGAGTTGGCCTTGCCGTGCAAGGTCCAGTTCCAATCATAGCCAAATCGGGCTTCCCCTAAGGCCGCATGGGCCTCAGCTAGCTCCGAATCGATGTCCAAAGCCCTCTGCGCCGCTTCCTTCGCCTTGGGCATGGCCTGACGAGCAGGCAGGAGGTTATCACTGAGGAGCAAACAGCACTCAGCTAAACCCGAATGGGCCCGGGCCTAATCAATAGCGTCTTCGAAGTAGCCAATGGCTTTCTGAGCCGCGGCCAGGCTGCGGCGTCCGAGATAATTCCGAGATAATATTGGCCTTGAAGATCGTCCTGGTAGGCCTCGGAATTCACCGGCGCAGGCCGGTCAATCGCTGCTGCTCGAACGGGCTCAGCGCTCCCTTAATCTCGCCCGCAATCGCGTGGGCTAGCTCCGCCTGCAGGGCCATCACGTCGCGGGTGGCGCGCTCGTAGCTGTCAGCCCAGACGAGCTTTTCCGGAAAGGCTTGAACGAGCTGGCAAGTGATTCTGACTCTGCCTCGCGACTCGAGCATAGTGCCTTCCACAACGGCATCCACACCCAGCTCCTGGGCAATTTGCGGAACGGACTTGGCCGTGCCTTGGTATCGCAGAGCCGAGGTCAGGGAAATCACCCGCAAGTCCTGCAGCTGGCTGAGGGCCGTAATCAGCTCCGCCGTGGTGCCTTGGGTAAGACATTCCTCGGCAGGATCGCGAGAGAGATTCAGAAAAGGCAGCACAGCGAGGGAGTGAATTCCGCCCCTGCCGCTCAATTGGGACCTGCGGTGCCTGGACCAGGGCGTGGCAAGCCATGCCGGCGCCGCTACGACCGCAAGGGACGCCACAACCCACCCAAGTCGCGCCCACTTCCGGCGTTTGACCTCGGGCAGAGGCTCTGGGCTCGCGCCGCCCGGCGGACCGGCTTCGGTTTCTTCCAAATGGTCACTCGGTGTGAGTTGCGAACCGCGGCCATCGGACGAGGAAACGGGTTCCGCTTTAACCGCTGCAATGAAGCGGTAGCCGCGCTTCGGCACCGTTTCAATGTACTCAGTGCCCTCCGAAAATGCGGCCAGAGTCTTGCGCAAGGTCGAGGCGTACTTGGTCAGGTTTCCTTCTTCCACAAAGGTGTCCGGCCACACCTGCTTCAGTAGGGCATCTTTCGCCACCAGGCGCCCGCCGTTTTGCACCAGTACCAAAAGCATATCGAAAGCCCGCGGGGTCAGCGGTACAGGCTTGCCGCCGCATAGAAGCAAGCGTTCACGCGGGTCCAGGCGAAACGGACCAAACGTGTAAACAAGTTCTGTCCTCCCGTCCATTCGCGGTAGGGTTTCTTTCACAAATTTTTCACGATTTCGTAGGGACTTTCTGACCGGAGAGGGTGAATCCTGCGAGAGCAGCGAACGGGTGTCGGTCAGGAAGCCCTGCAGCCGACAAGCATTTTAGCCTAGGCCGACACCCCAGGGCAATGCGCACTGACGGGGCGGTTGAGGTTAACGCGGCCCCTGCAGGCGTTTTTTTAAGGGAAGCGGCTGCGGTCGGGTGGCCCTTTCACCCGCGGGCTGATTTCAAGGGGGGGAGCGCCTGCCGGACAGGGGCCACTCACCGTGGCTGCGTTCACACCTGCTTCGATCCCAGGAGCACTGGTCTTCAGTCCGGGTAGCATTTCCTGGTTGTCTGAACACACCTGACGCGGCTCTCTTAGCGGTTTCCCAGCGACACCCCTCCGACACACAGCGGGCTGCTCTAAGGTTCCCAGGATGGCGGACTGGCGCGCCAGGGCAATCCGAAGGCCTCCCCCGCAAAAGCTCCGGAGGAGGCTCTCCCAGCGGGCAGTATCGAGGTCGAGCCTAAATATACCCCGCCCGCAGTTTGGGAGGTCACGGCATCGCCCGGAAGGCTTTACTCAACTCGAAGTCGCACCGGCCGTCCCACCGTGTTGACGCCTCCCATAGACTCCTCTCAGCCGAAGGTCCTTCGTGTGCCCGGCAACGCGCCTCCGTTGATTGACGCACTAGTACCGCTGTGTTAGCTTGTGAAACTAGAGGAAATTTCTCGGGATGTGGCGCCCCAAGGAGGTTGGTTGGCCTTCACGGTCTTTGTCTGGTATCAAAGCGAGTTAAGCTCACTACTAGCCAACACCGGAATCGTAGCCCGAGCCGTTCTGCTGATTTTGCTTTTCTTTTCAGTGTTTTCCTGGGCTGTTATCTTTCAAAAGTGGCGTGCCTTTAAAGCCGCTCACCAGCAATCACGGCAATTTCTTAAGATCTTTCGGCAGAGCACCAAGCTTTCCGAGATTCGCTCGAGTTGTCAGGTGTTGAAAGCCACTCCGCTGGCGGAGCTCTTCTTGAGCGGCTACCGAGAGATTGAGAACCAGGCGGAGTACCGGGAGAACCCGGGCAAACCGCGCATCCGGAGCCTTGATGCCGTGCAGCGCGCGCTGCAAATGGCTGCCTCGGCTGAACTTACGCGCTTGGAGCAGCGGCTCAGCTGGCTGGCCACCACCGGAGGCGTCACACCCTTCATCGGCCTCTTTGGCACCGTATGGGGCATCATCGATGCCTTCCAGGGCCTGGGCGCAGCCGGCACCGCGTCCCTGCGTAGCGTGGCACCGGGCATCGCGGAAGCGCTTATCACTACGGCGGCCGGGCTTTTTGCTGCGATTCCAGCGGTCATTGCTTACAACCTCTTTGTGCAGCGCATTAAGGAATTTGGCACCTTGATGGACGACTTTGCCCTCGAATTCCTGAATATGACGGAGCGGACATTTACCTAGTGGCCGAGCTCCCGGACCCCGGTGCGAGTGCCCGGTACCGCTATAGCGAACGGCGGATTAAGGGCATCGGGCCTGTCGATTTCTATGGCATTTACGACAGCTAGAGGACGCACTCACACGTCGCTTTCCGAAATCAATGTCACCCCGTTTGTGGACGTGGTGTTGGTGCTTCTCGTCATCTTCATGTTGACGGCGCCTATTCTGGAATCCGGCATCGAGGTGGACCTGCCCAAAACCAAGACGGTGAAAGTGGTCTCCACCGAGCGGGTAGTGGTGACTATCGACAAGCGGCAAACGCTTTACGTGGGCAACGATCCGGTGAACATCAACCTGCTGGGCCAGACCGTGGCCGACCGTCTGAGAGGGGCCAAGGACTCCCCTGTATTCATCCGAGCGGACCAGTCAGTTCCATTCGGAACATTCGCACAAGTGATTGACGCTCTGAAGCAAGCAAACCTGACGAATGTCAACATTGTTACGGAGCCACTGAATACGAAGGGCAGGTGACACGGAGCCACGTGGTGAGACAAGCGGGGAGCGAGCCAAAAGAGGGATGACCGCGTCTTTTACGGCCGGCTCACCCCCTAAAAATTATAGGTTCGAGGCCACCAAGTTATTGAAAAAACGACATGAGTGCCAGTGCACAGCTCGTTCTCGATCGGCGAGAGGATCTGCGCGGGCCGGTCATCGCCTCGCTCGTGCTGCACGGCGCCCTATTGGGCTTGGCTCTGGGATACGCGGCTCGGGGATTCCGCCGCGGACCCGGGTGGGGCAATCCCTGGAACGGCAACGCGGCGAGGGTGGGTGTAGTCACGTCCCTTCCGGGCATGCCTCTGCCCAGCCCGATGCTGGCCACTCCCAACACGGTTGCTACGGAGAACCCTAGCCTCTACCATGCGCTTCCCAAACCGAAGGAGGAACCCGCACCAGAGGCTCAGGAGATTCCGAAGTTTAAGGAAGAGTTCAAGCCGGCGAAGCCCCTGCGCATTAACAAGCGAATTCAGGAGGAAATGACGCCGCCTCCCAATGCGATTCCGGCCGGCGAGGGGGGCAAACCCTCCCTCACCTACGGGCAGATCGCCAACGGGGAGGGGTCGGGGGCCGTGGAGTTCGGAGCGGGATTTGGCGAGCGCTACGGCTGGTACGTCGAGGCAGCACGCAATCGCATCAGCAGCAACTGGCTGATGTCAGCCATTAGCCCCACGGTTACGGCGGCGCGCCGCGTCTATGTCCACTTTGAGATTTTGCGGGACGGGCACATCCAGAACGTCAGGCTTACGCAGTCCAGTGGCAACGCCGAGATCGATCGTTCGGCACTGCGCGCCGTCTATGCTTCTGATCCGCTGGGTCCTCTGCCCCAGGATTATCGCGGTGACCGCGTGGCCGTGGACTTCTATTTTGACTTCAGCCGGCGCTAAGCGGAGAAGGGCGAGTAGCGCAGGCCCGTGGGAGTTAGGAAAGGAGGGTTTGCTGCCAAAGGCGATGCACCATTTCAGTCTTTTCGGTCATCTCAGCTTTTGGAACTTGCCGCGGCTGCGCACGTTAGGTTCAGTCGCGGGGATTCTCCTGCTGGGTGTAGGGCTGCGCTTGGGTTTGACGGCTGGCGCTGGTCTTGCCCAGGAGCCGGTCACACCGGGCCGAGCGGCGACGCCCCAGGAGCAGTGGTTCGAGACGGGCATCAACCGGGGCGCGCCTAGTATTCGGTTGGCGGTGTCTCCCTTTCCGGCGCAGTCGAATGACAGCCAGCTGGGAACGCTCACCTCGGAGTTTAATGACGTTCTTTGGAACGACCTCGACAATGCCGGCATTTTCACTCTGGTCAGCAAGAGCTACTATCCTCTGAAGGCTCCGGCTAGCCCGCAGGAGGTGGCGTTCAACGCCTGGGCCGACCCGCCAGCCTCGGCGCAGATGCTGGCTTTTGGCAAGACGGAGACGATTAATCAAAACCTGGTCATCACCGCTTACCTTTACGATGTCAAGAACCCCGCCAACCCCAGTGTGCTGGCCAAGCGTTATGTGGCGACGATGAACGAGGTTTCAGCCCGCGAAGCGGCTCATCGCTTTGCCAACGAAATTGTGAAGACCCTGGGAGGGGGCATTCCGGGCATCAACCTGACCCAGATCGCTTTTGTTAGCCGGCGCAGCGGCCACCAGGAGATCTGGATGATGGATTACGACGGTTTCAACCAGCACCCCATCACCAGCTACGGATCGATTTCGACCACGCCGCGTATCTCTCCCGACCTCACGCGGCTCGCCTTCACCACCTATGCGGGCGGCAACCCGGAGATCTATATCTACTCGCTCGAGGCTCATCGCCTGCTGCCCTTTCCGCATTACCGGGGTTTGAATGCCACGCCGGCCTGGTCCCCAGATGGGAAGAAGATCGCGTTCTGCTCCAGCATGAGCGGCGATCCGGAAATTTACGTCTCTGACGCCAATGGCGCGAATCTGCAACGCCTCACTTTCTCGCCCGGCGTTGACATTTCTCCGACCTGGAATCCCAAGACGGGCAACGAAATCGCCTTTGTTTCTGATCGCAGCGGCTCGCCGCAGATCTACATTATGAACGCGGATGGCACCAACGTGCGGCGTCTGATCACGGGAGGGGGTGATGCCAGCGAACCCTCATGGTCGCCGAACGGGCTTTTCATGGCGTTTCAGTGGCGCGTCACGGACACGGGCACCTACGACATCTATGTGATTGAGATTGCCACCGGCCGCATCGTTCAGCTGACCCACGACGCCGGCCGCAACGAACACCCATCGTGGTCGCCCGATGGCCGCCACCTCGTTTTTGCCTCCACACGAACCGGCAGCAGGCAAGTATGGATGATGCTGGCGGACGGGACCAATCCCAAGCAACTCACCCGGGACGGCGAGAATTGGAATCCCAACTGGTCGAACTGACCGATGGTGCCGCTCCCCGCGGAGGGGCGCCCATGCCGGATGCCGGAACACGCGGCGGAGGCTCGGGCTCGTTGTCGCCCGCGTTACCCCCATCCGTGGTTGCCCCCCAGGCGATAGCCAGTTGTTACACGATATTTTAATTTGAGTTCAAGTATGGTATCGTACCTCGGGCATTATCTCTTCGTGGGCGAAGCAAGGCCACCAGCGCCAACGAAGATCGGTTCTTTCTAGGGCAATCGAACGTTTCATCCCTGGGATCACGACATTCTGTTTCCGAACCAAGGAGGTTTTTGAGAATGCGAGACACGAAACGCAGCGCGAGTTCTCTCGTGGGTATCCTGGGAGCGATTCTGTTAACCGCGGCGTGCCACCAAAAGAAGGTCC